>JANQPU010000403.1 GCA_028285315.1 Acaryochloris sp. IP29b_bin.176 | reverse complement strand
ACTCCACTGGGGCATTGAATGCTTTCATCGTGCAGGCAAACAATTGTGTGGACTTCAGCGGTTTCGTGTGCGTTTAACTGAGGCTGTTCATACCCATGTATTTTGTGCTCTGAGGGCTTTTGTGGAGCTGGAATTACAAGTTTGGCATCAACAGATAGACAACTGGTATGCCCTACAACGCAAGTTATATCAAGAGGTTGCTCGACAATTCATTCTTGAACAACCACAGCTGGGATGGCTCTCTTGAACATTGGGGGTGATTTCTGTCAATGCGTTAGTCCTGATTAACAATTTTACCAATATCATCCTCCTCAATACCGACTACGAAATTATCAAAGCCAGGGTTGCTAAAGTTCCCCTAGCCTCAGTGAGAGTTTATGGGCGACGGTTGAGTAGGCCGTCTCGCTGGTTTTTGTTGTTGGTTTTCAAGTAGCGATGAAAACTATGCCGGTGCTGATTAGTTTTGAGTGCGATCGCTGCAGATACTTTGAGAGAGACAACTGGTCAATCTAATGCATGATAGATATCGTGTATGGAAGGCGGGCAATATCCTTTACTAACAGTTGATATTCCAATTCTCTATCCATTCCTACCCATAGCAAATCATGTCTACCCCCTGGCCAAACCTTGACCTTGACGCATGGCAAGATACCTACACCACCTTGCACATGTGGACACAGATTGTCGGAAAAATCCGGCTAGTGCAAACACCTTGGATTAATCACTCTTGGCATGTGCCGCTATATTTGACAGCAAGAGGGTTAACCACCGCTACTATCCCTTACGGCAACCGTATCTTCCAGATTGACTTCGACTTCATTGACCATCAGCTCCGCATCACCACTAGTGAAGGAGAGACTCAGACATTAGAACTGCAACCTCGCTCAGTGGCAAACTTCTATCAAGCCGTGATGGACGCCCTCGCCACCATCAATATTGCGATTTCCATCCATACCACACCCAATGAAATAACTGACCCGATCCCGTTTGAGCAGGATGAAATTCACAGTGCCTATGATACCGACGCTGCTCATCGGTGCTGGCAAGTCTTGCTGCAGAGTGAGCGTGTCTTTCGTGAATTTCGCTCCCACTTTAGCGGTAAGGTCAGCCCCGTACATTTTTTCTGGGGTAGTTTTGACCTCGCGGTAACCCGCTTCTCAGGACGATCAGCTCCAGATCACCCCGGAGGTGTCCCTAATCTGCCTAATGCTGTTGCTAGGGAAGCTTATTCCCAAGAAGTAAGCAGTGCGGGGTTCTGGCCGGGTGCAGGGCTAGGCTATCCAGCTTTTTATTCCTATGCTTACCCCACGCCTGACGGATTTGGGAAAACTGCTATTCAACCTGAGGCCGCTTTTTTCCATGAGGAGTTAGGAGAGTTCATACTTCCCTACGACGCTGTACGCGAGTCTGAGGAGCCTGATCAGGAACTGCTAGCCTTTCTTCGAAGTACTTATGAGGCTGCGGCAGACCTAGCAGAATGGGATCAGGTGGCTCTGCGGCAAACTGCGTTCAAGTAGAAGCATGGCTCTGTGAAGCCAAGTTGAGTAAACAACATTAAGCCAAATCGAATAGCAAAAATTCTGCTCTAATCTGAGTTTGAATCTCTAGAGATTGGCCACCTACAAGCTGAATTCCATCACCTTCACGGAGATCTTGGCCATTGAGATTGACAAGACCCTTTGCAACTTGCACCCAGGCATAACGCTCTGCTGGAATTTTGTAGTTGACCCGATCTCCTACTTTAAGAACAGAAGCATATAAATCAACGTCCTGATAAATCTTGACTGCACCTTCCCGGCCATCTTTGGCTCCAATCAGACGGAGCTTACCCTGCTTCTCAGTGATCGGAATCTCCTTCTGTTCGTAGCGAGGTGAAAGACCAAGCTGAGCAGGCAAAATCTAGATTTGTAGAAAATGTACAGGTGCTGTCCGAGAGTGATTAAACTCACTGTGGGTGATTCCGGTGCCTGCACTCATAATCTGTGCTTCACCTGGTCGAATAACAGTACCACTGCCCAGGCTATCTTTATGTTCTAAAGCACCCTCTAGAACATAAGTGAAGATTTCCATATTTTGGTGACTATGGGCTGCGAAGCCACCCCCTGGTATAACTCGATCATCATTAATGACTCGTAATGAGCGAAAGCCCATACGATTGGGATCTTGAAAGCCTCCAAACGAAAAGGTGTGATAACTATTCAGCCACCCAAGCTGGGTATGGCCGCGAAGGCTGCGATCATGAATTAAGTTAATGACCATAATGATCTCTCCTTAGTAGAGTCTAATATTCATAAAATAATTCCATCACTTTCCTATTCGTCCTTCGGTAGTGGAGTAAACTCATTTCCTTCAGGAACTGGCTTAAACCGTTGTTCTCGTCAGTCTTGTTTGGCTTGCTCAATCCGTTGTGAACCACTGGATACAAAATTCCACTACTTGAACCGTTATCTACTCAACGCTGGAACCGTAGAGGTTTTGTGCAACGGCTAGGACTTCATGGGTAGGCTCTACTGCGACTACGGTATGGCCCATATCGGCAAGAGCGGCGGCGTCTCGTCCGATACCGAAGCCAACATCCAATACGTGGGCCGGAGGCATGGGGACGAACTCAAGGATAGATGGGTGGAGATCCTAAAAGTGCGATCGCAATCGTCACTTCGACAAAAAATTGTTCTGTGCTGGTCGCATATCCCTCAGTTACCCTTATCTGCGGTATGGCTATACATTCTTTGTTTAACCCTAAGCATTGACTTGAGCAACGGAACTTTTTAGCAGGTGATAGATAAATTCTCTAGGATAAGGCCATTTTTAAAGAAGAACCCATCACTGAATCACCAACCATTAGAAAAGAGTTCCAGGTAATCTTCTACACTAAAATCACAGAGCTGTAGGAATTGAGCTACTTGTGGCCACTATTCACTGTCTGGATCACACCTTTTCCAATATTGAAGCCGTTGTCTTTGACAAAGATGGCACTTTGGCAGACGTAGAATCATATTTAAAGAGCTTGGGGCAAAAGCGATCGCGCTTGGTAGACGCACAAGTCCCAGGAGTACAGGAACCCCTATTACTGGCTTTTGGCATAGAAGATACCTATCTCAATCCAGCAGGCTTATTAGCCGTGGGGAGCCGCTACGAGAATAAAATTGCCGCCGCCGCCTATGTAGCCGAAACCGGACACAACTGGTCAGAGGCCCTAGAAGTGGTTGAATCCGCTTTTGATGAAGCCGATAGCTATCTGAAACGCAAGGCAGACCATACCCCCCTATTCACTGACACCTTAGAGGCGTTAACTGCCCTGTCCAATTCAGGGCTGAAGTTAGGGCTTTTATCCGCAGACAGTAGTGGCAACATTCAAGACTTTCTGGCGGTCTATCAACTCCAGGGCGCTTTTCAGGCCACTGTAGGTGTTGACAGCACCCTCTCGAAACCCGACCCTGCCCTATTCATCGATATTTGCGCTCAACTGGGGACACTGCCTAGTCAAACCCTCATGGTGGGTGATTCCCCTATAGATATGAAAATGGCAAAAGCTGCAGGTGCAGCAGGTTGTGTGATCGTCAGTTGGGGTTGGAAAGCTCAAGTTCCTACTCAACTTGCCGATATCACCCTAGAGAACTGGCAGCAGCTCATTGTAGCCCTTTAAAGTCTTGCCATTCTAATAGGAGCGTGGTTCTGTTCAATTCTCTCAAGGTCTGTTCTCAAGAGAGTGCTATAATTCTCAGGACTTCCAGGAATATTTACTTATCGTTGTCGCCTTGCTCCACAGGAGGATCAAGATCTTGCCTAAGCGTTATCTCTTCACGTCGGAATCTGTGACGGAGGGTCATCCTGATAAAGTTTGTGATCAAATTTCCGATACGATTCTGGATGCTCTCCTCACCCAAGACCCTGCTAGTCGGGTTGCCGCCGAAGTAGTGGTCAATACTGGTCTCGTTCTCCTGACAGGAGAGATCACAACTAAGGCCCAAGTCAATTTTGTCGATTTGGTCCGTCGCAAGATCACCGAAATTGGCTATACCGACTCCGATAATGGCTTTGCGGCCAATAGCTGCTCTGTCCTAGTTGCCCTGGATGAACAGTCCCCAGATATTGCTCAAGGAGTCGATACGGCCCATGAGACCCGAGAGCAGAAAAGCGAACAGGAACTTGATGCAATTGGGGCCGGCGACCAAGGCATCATGTTTGGGTTTGCCTGCAATGAAACCCCGGAATTGATGCCCTTACCAATTAGCCTTGCCCACCGGATTACGCGGCGCTTGGCTGCCGTCCGCAAAACTCAATTGGGTTATTTAAGGCCGGATGGTAAATCTCAGGTAACGGTCACTTACGAAGACGGTCGTCCCGTAGGTATCGATACCATCCTCGTTTCCACTCAACACGACGCCACTATTGGTGACATTACTGACCCTGCCGCAGTGCAAGCCAAGATCAAGGAAGATCTGTGGAATGCAGTCATACTTCCCGTCTTTACTGACATTGAGGTTAAGCCTGACAATGAGACCCGTTTCCTTGTTAATCCCACCGGCCAATTTGTCGTAGGCGGGCCACAGGGCGATGCCGGGCTGACCGGACGGAAAATTATTGTGGATACTTACGGTGGTTATTCCCGCCATGGGGGTGGTGCTTTCTCTGGTAAGGATCCCACAAAAGTAGACCGCAGTGCGGCCTATGCCTGTCGATATGTTGCTAAGAATATTGTCGCCGCCGGATTAGCAGACAAGTGTGAAGTTCAGCTCAGCTATGCGATTGGCGTTGCTCGCCCCGTCAGCATTTTGATTGAGACCTTCGGCACGGGCAAAGTTGACGAAGATCGCCTTCTACAAGTCGTTCAGGAAAATTTTGAACTTCGTCCTGCAGGGCTGATCCAGACCCTTGGCTTAACCAAGCTACCTAGTGAACGCGGCGGCCGCTTTTACCAAGACGTAGCAGCCTACGGGCACTTCGGTCGGTCGGATTTGGACCTGCCTTGGGAAGCTACAGATAAAGCAGATTTGCTGAAACAAGCGTTCAGCCCTGCCCTCTCTGGCAACGCCTAACGAATTTCCTCGTAAAAGCGTTTAAGAAATTTGGCGGGTACTCCCATGAGCCACAACCACCCTATCAAGTGGTAGATGAGCGTAGCTTTCCAAACGCCCCACTGCTGCAATCTGCGATCGGAGGTTTGGACGATGCGGTTCACCAGTCGAATTTTGCCCTGCTGAGCAATTCTGAGGCACAATTCTGCATCTTCCATGATGGGCAAAGCCGGATCAAACCCGCCACACTGCCAGAAGGCATGCTGTTTGCAGAACATGACCTGATCACCAAACAGGACCCTAAACCCTTTGCAAAAGAAGAGATAGGGCCGCGCAATCAGGGCCGCAAAATAGGTCTTAAGGTAGTTTTGCAGAGTGATTCCCCAACGGGTAGTTTGGTTTCCACACATTAAGGCGATAAACCCTCCACAGACGATATTAGGGTGGGCTAAGGTCTGAGTAATCAAATCAATCAGATCATCTGGAACTAAGGTATCAGCATGGAGAAAACAGAGAATATCTCCTCTGGCAAGGGTAGCACCTTCATTCATCTGTGATGCCCGGCCTCGCTCGGTTGCAGTCACTACAGAAATGTGAGTGACCTGATCGTAGGTCTCAGCATAGTGTTGGGCAATGGAGAGGGTGGCATCGGTACTGCCGCCATCTACCATTACGATCTCCTGGGGAGGAGGATTTAAGATCATCAAACTATTGAGGGTTCGATCAAGGACGGTTGCTTCATTGAGTAAGGGCATGATGATAGACACTTGAGGCATAGAGGCTCAATTCAGCAATAACAATAGCTTGAAGATAATCAGTTGATTATTCATAAGGGCAACATCACCATTGCCTCAGAATCAGGAACTGCGATCATTGTGTGCCAGAATCAGGAGTGTTGCACAGGGGGCCTTCATGCTGGGCACATTACTCGATCAGCGCTATAAAGTCACAGCGGTATTAGGGGCAGGTGGATTTGGCCAAACCTATATTGCCGAAGATACTCGCCGACCGGGTAATCCCCAATGTGTCGTGAAACACCTGAAGCCTGCCAGCTCTGATACGCAATTTATTGACGTAGCCCGCCGTCTCTTTCGAACGGAAGCAGAAATGTTGGAAAAGCTGGGACGCCATGATCAAATTCCCCAGTTGCTAGCCTACTTTGAAGATCAAAAGGAATTCTATCTCGTTCAAGAATTTATTCAAGGCCGACCCTTGAGTGATGAAATGCCTGTTGGTCAACCGCTGCCAGAAACCCAAGTTTTGGGCATTGTGCAAGAGATCCTGAATGTGCTGCACTTCGTTCACTACCATCAGGTGATTCATCGGGATATCAAGCCAGATAACCTGATCCGCCGCCAGTCTGACCGTCATCTAGTATTGATTGATTTTGGCGCAGTTAAAGAAATTCGGACTCAAATTGTCGATGTCAGGCGGTCTGTTGGCTATACGGTGGGTATTGGTACCCAGGGATATATGCCGGGGGAACAATTATCAGGTCGTCCCCGCCTCAATAGCGACATTTATGCCGTCGGTATGATTGGCATTAAAGCCCTGACGGGGGTCGAACCCATTCAGCTTCCCTTTGATGAACAAACGGCTGAAATTCAGTGGCGATCGCTAGCTCCACAGGTGAGTCCTGGGTTTGCTCAAATTTTGGAGCAGATGGTGCGATCGCAATTTAATACCCGCTATCAATCCGTGGCGGATGTTCTCCAGGACCTACAAACCCTTTCTCAGCCTGTTATTTCCCCCATTCCTCCCACTGAGGCTGTCATTCCCACCACGCCAAGCTCAAGTCCCACAAACTTGCCTGCCACGGAGGTGGTTAGCCCTAAACCAGATATATCCCAGCCATCTCATAATTCTTGGTGGATCGCTGCTGGAATTGTGGGTGTCTGTAGTCTGGGAGGGGCCTACGCGTTAGGATTAATGCCTAACTTTTCGGATCTGAATGGACAAACTTCAGATCCAACGGTCAGTCCATCTGCACCTGTGGAACCCTCCACTGCGCCATCTCCCGATTCATCCGTCACACCGTCTCCCATTACAGAGGTTATTCCACTTCCTGCCAACTGTAGGGTGACCGTCAATGATCCCAATCCACCGTTAAATGTTCGTTCCAGCCCGAAAGTCGCTCCAGACAATATTGTTGCTACCGTCGATAACGGTACCCCTTTATCTGTCCTTGGCACCCAAGGGCGATGGTTGCAAATCCAATCACCTGACGGTTGGGTCTCCCAGAACTTAACCCAACAAGTATGTCGATTAGCGGAGAAACGGGTCCGATTTTCCCCTGGAGCCATCGGCACCCAATTGGCACAAACCTTAAATCAGCATGATCAGCAGCCCTTCCTACTTAGGGCTCAAGCCCAACAAACGATGACGTTGCGCTTAATCAGTGGCATTGTGGAGGTCCAAGTCTTCGATCCTCAAGGTCGCTTGATTGCTCAGGTCAATCGTCAAACCGATGTTGATCGAGCCGAATTACCCGTGAACGGTGACTACACGATTACAGTAGCAAACCAACAATCGTCGGCTGAACGCTTTTCCCTGGAGGTTGAGGTGCATACTCCCACTCAGGTCCCTCCTAGAGATACTACCTCAAGGATTCAGTTTGCGCCTGGAGCAACGGGAACTCAACTCAACAACACCATTCGAGCGGGCCAACGGCAGCGGTATTTACTCAATGCCGGGGCTCAGCAATTAATGCGGGTCAATTTAGCCCAAGGAGAGATTCAGGTGCATATCTTCAGCCCAAGTGGTCAACGCTTAGGGCAACTTAACCCCCAAACGGCCAATTGGCAGGGGCAACTCCCTCAATCTGGAGATTATCGCTTGGACGTCACGGCTGCTCAAACCAGCCCTTACCGGATCGTCATCAATATTGAATAAGGACATGGAAATCAAGGTGATCTTAGTCATTCAAAAAGGACTCAGACTGAGCTAGGTTATGATGTGATCGCAGATAGGTCTTGGACAAATTGTTATTGCTTATGCAGCAATACTAATGGCTACACACCAGTATGGGGAAGGGCTATATCATTGGTGCTTATTGCTTGGCTTACGACTTTGTTGCATTGTTTGAACTGCTAATTTTATGACTCAGATTACATGTAGTTCTTGTGGGCGCGAAAATTCTTCTGACTCCCGATTCTGCCAATATTGTGGGACTTCAATGCTGAAATCCCCATCTACGGGTGAAGCGTCGGCCAGTCCTGCCGTTGTTCTTCCAACTAGTGCTCAACCGTCTACCGCACCCACCCAGGCTGCTGTTGACTCAGACGGC
Source organism: Acaryochloris sp. IP29b_bin.176 (assembly GCA_028285315.1). Lineage (GTDB taxonomy): Bacteria > Cyanobacteriota > Cyanobacteriia > Thermosynechococcales > Thermosynechococcaceae > Acaryochloris. The sequence continues at coordinate 3,381 of JANQPU010000403.1, read as the reverse complement.
ACTGAAAATATTCACACCTCTTTGCCGCCGGGGACTCGCCTGCGCGATCGCTACGTGATCCAACAACAACTGGGACAAGGTGGATTTGGCAGAACCTACCGAGCTGAAGATACCGGACGCTTTAACGAAATTATTGTCCTCAAAGAACTAACGCCATCGGTGCAAGGCACCTATGCCCTCAAAAAGGCTGAAGAACTGTTCCAAAGGGAAGCCGCTACTCTCCATCGCCTCGAACATCCCCAAATTCCCAGATTTTGGGAGATCTTCACCGCCCAGAAGCGGCTGTTCTTGGTGCAAGATTTTGCAGCAGGTTCTACTTATCAACAACTCTTAGAAACCCGTCAACAGCAAGGGCAAACCTTTAGCGAAACAGAAGTTACACAGCTATTTCGAGATCTGCTACCCGTTCTCAGCTACTTGCATGGTCAAGGGGTGATTCATAGAGATATTTCTCCTGACAATATCATCCGCCGAGACAAAGATGGTTTACCCGTCCTGATCGATATGGGTGGGGTGAAACAAGTTGCCTTGGATGTTGCCACTGAAGTAGCCACTGCACAGAGTTCTGCAGGAGCTTCAACAGGCGGAACTCGCCTCGGCAAAATTGGGTATGCTCCCGATGAACAGATGCGGCTGGGCTTAGTTGCTCCCCATAGTGATCTGTATGCCTTAGCTGTGACAGCTTTAGTCCTGATGACTGGGCATCCCCCGCAACAGCTCCAAGACCCTCAGTCCCTAGAGTGGCTGTGGCAGCGAGAACTCAGCTTAAGCCCCAGCTTTGCTGGCATTCTCAACAAGATGTTAGCGCCCCGCCCCGTGGATCGGTATCAGTCGGCGACAGAGATTATCCAGGCTTTAAATACTCAGATAGAACCGCCGCCTACAAAAATTATGCAGCCACCGCCCGTGCCTGCCGCTGGGGTACCGCCGACCATGCCACCGACGATGCCAGTCCCTCCACCGACTCAGCCGTCCTATCCATCCCCTCAGCCGACAACTCCCTTCTCATCGCCCTCTGCTCAGCAATTTGCATCAGTCGATGATCCGCCCAACAATAATGTTAAGTTGTGGGCCATTGCAGGCGGATTATCTGCTGTTATTCTAGGTGCCTTTGCCTACTTTGGATTCAGCGGTAGTAACAATAGCGTTGATCCGGTCGTCACAACCGAAGCAGATAATACACCCATCACATCCAGTTCCCCTGGTCCCTCGCCTCGGGTGAGTCCCTCACCTAGCCCATCTCCTGCTACGGGGCGGCGACAGTTTAAGTCCGTTGAAATTGGAGAGTTATCGACCTATACCCATAAAACGAATGTCTTTTCTTTGTTAGCTCCTGATGGATGGCGGAGTAAGGATAATAGCAAACCTGGTGAAGTCATTGTGTTGTGGACAGATCCAACCCGCAATGGTGGTCTCGTCGCAGATATCTTTGATGTTAATTACGATCCCACTCAAGATGATCTAACCAAGTTACTCCAAGATTTTCTCAAGAATTCCTTTGAAAAAGAACCTGACTTCTTCTTGCGGGAGCCTAAGCCCCAAAAGGATGGCAGTGTTTTGCTCATTTGGGGTTACACAGCCAAAGCAACGGGCAATATTAATGTCAAACTGCTGGGCAATAGCTTTATTGAGCGAAAGGGACGGCGAGTCGCAATTTTAAGCTTCATCGTTCCTGATGAGCAATTTAAGGAGCTGGAAAAACCTCTCAATCGGATTATTAATAACTACAAAATCAATACAACAGCCAAAATACCCTAATCGCTTGCGATGTCTTTGGCCTTACGTATGGATTGTACAAACTTTGAAGGTGAGTGCTTTTATCCAACTGCAAGCTGTCATTGAAGCACCTGGTGAAGCCAGTTCTTCCGTTCGTGGGACGTTGTCGAGTTTGAAACCACTTTTGTACGGGTTGGAAGGTAAAAGTCAAGAATAAAATTCCTGAGTTGTCTAATGGCTTTTGATATGCTTCTGGTTGAGTTCTTGTGGCGTTAAATCTTCGAGGGCGAGGTCACGACGAAGTTCTCGCCCGTTCGGCCCCACGAGTAATCTTGGGACTTGAGAAAGAGAGATAGTTTGTTGGGTTCCCATATCATAAGTCGTATATTGAGTCGTCTGAGCATCAAGATCAACATCTACAATCGTTAGAGTATGGATGGGTGGTTTGAGAGATTCCAACCAAGATCTTGGTCCACTTCCTAATGCTCCAGCATGTAACATTTCAACTTTCCCCGCTTTACCAGGGAAATAGACATGGTGATGTCCACATATGTATGTATGAACAGAATGTTTTTCGAGTAAAGCCCTGAGCTGATCAGCTTTCGATAAGATTTCGCCTGGACGATCTCTGCCTTGAGACACTGCATAAAAAGGCAGGTGTCCAATCACTATTTTCATTTTGGCAGCTTGGGCTTCTTCACTGGCTAAGCTTTGATCAGCCCAAGCCCAATCTTCATTGGAAACGTTGGCAGAGGACGCATCCCAGACCAGATAATAGATTTGCTTATGGGTAAAGCTGTATGAAAACGGAAAGTTGAAACGATCAGCAAATTCCAGGCCAGGATTTTTGTTAGACCAATATTTATTCGTTTCGAGCCGATCAATGTCATACACATATTTGCCATCTAGACCTTTAAAACTAGAAGCATCATGGTTCCCAATCGTAAAAGCATAGGGAAGTCCCAAGCTACGGATAGGATTAAATATCTTTTGATCAAACGCCCGCCACATTGCAGCAACCTGAGATGAAGACAAGTTTAAGCTTTGTCCTGCAACCATATCCCCAGCACATATAACGATATCTGGATCCCAGTCAGGCATTAAACGAATTGCTTGTTCGACGCCTGAACGATAGGTTACAGCCCCATATTGACTATTCAAATCACTGATAACAAACAGACGAACATCTCCCTTTTTAGGGGCATAAAATCCTGGTGGAGCCTTTGACTCTCTGAGGGTTGAAGCATTTTCAGGATTACTCACAGATTTTTGGGCAAGCATCTTATCGGGTGATGCTTGTGGATTAACGCCATTACCGGAACAGCTAAGCCCTAAACCAAGCGATAAGCCTCCGAGAAATAGAAACTCCCTACGGTTCATAAAGCTGTCTCTGGTGAGTTTGTTTCATTAACAAATGTCTAGTCTAAACTTTAATCCCTGTCTCACGAAGGATTGAATCAACGTAATTATAGACTAAACCTATGAATAGAGGTTCCTATAGAGGAAGCAGTAGAGTTAATTGATTAATATCACAAAAAAGATAGGCTCAATCGGTGTTTCAGGGAGCTAGCCCAGCAAGGTGCCTAATAGGCTACTCATCAAGGCTTTCCCCCTTTTTCTGGCATTATGCACAAATTCAAAAAACCCCAAATATATCGGTAGCTT
>JANQPU010000395.1 GCA_028285315.1 Acaryochloris sp. IP29b_bin.176 | reverse complement strand
TCGAAGTTACTTAAGACGGATGTCGGTAAGTCAGTCTGGGCAGCTACTTTGCCGCCTCTTCTTCCTCGTACAGATGCTGTCACAACTGTTTTCCTCTTTCGTATCGGTTAACTGAAAAAACTGAAAAAGAACTGTCGGTGACGACAAAATTTTTTATGTGAATCACTCAACACTGAATGACTCGGTTGAGCTAGACATATTAATTTATTCGAATACTTATGTTGATGAGAAAGCACAAACAACAAAAAACTATGATGTTGAACGTTTCCCATCCAACCAAAAGTTTAAAAACGCTACATAGAAATCGAGCGTTTTTAAACTTTTGATTAAAGTGAATGTCGCCTTACACTTCAGCCTCAATTTCGATCGGGTTAGTGGTAAAGAATCGAGTCAAGACGCGGAAGTCAAAGCCTGAAGAACGCAAACAGTGGAACAGGTGTCCCTGTAAGCAATAGAAAGCCCAGAAATAATGGAAGTTAGAAATCCAGAATCGAGTTGTATGTCCACTAGAAGCAACATCTAAGGTATCAGCAAAGTTAGGTAGGAAACCTAGATTGGGCTGCAAAACAGGGCCAAAGAACTCAACTGGGAAAACAACATCGTTGACAGAGCAGAAATAAGCAGCGTTGAAGCCAGCAAAAGCTAGACCACCTAATGCATAAGCTAGTAAAGCTTCTGCATTCTTAACGTAGATGCGATCAGTGTAAGGCCAAGGCTTAACAAGAATGTGGAAGATTCCACCCAAGGTGTAAAGTGAACCCACAAACAAGTGACCACCAATTACGTCTTCAAGGTTGTCGACGAAGTAAGGGTTAAAGCCAGGAGTAGCCCAACCATAATTGAAGAATCTGACGATGTTTAGGGTTGGAGAGATGGCTCTGACTTGACCAGCATTTGGATCATAAATGCCATGAGTCATGGCCCACCCTGCAAAGAGGAAAGTGGCTAAGCCTAAGAAGATAAGGTGGTGACCCAGGATGCGTCCTTGCGTTTCAAAATCATCCCATTCGAAGTGGAATCGTCGGCCTGCATCTGAATCGCTATCAGCAAAGCTCTTTGGGCCTGTCAAAATGTGGAATAACGCACCAGAAGCAAACACAGCAGCGGCAACTAAGTGGATCATGCCAACTGCGAAAGCAGGGTAAGTGTCAAGAAGGACTCCGCCCTCACCTACGCCAAACCCTTCACGGGCTAATTGGGGCAAGCAGACAAAGTTTTGAGCATATACAGGAATATCAGGATTGTATCTGGAGATTTCAAATAATGTAAAAGAACCGGCAAAAAAGCACATGGAGGCAATTTGACCGATGTGGGCCGCTAGGAACTGTGCACTATAGTCTGTATAGCGTGAGTTGCCAGCCCACCATTTATATTCAACGTCCGTTTGTCCATAAGTTTGCATTGTTAAGCTATCTCCTCCTCTGTTATCGGTGCCACCGTAACTTTATTATCAAACTTAATACAAAATACTATCAGACCTCGCCCGCTAAGTAATGTTAATTTGGCTGCAGAGCAGATATACGCAGATATACTTAGGGGCTCAATTGTGAAGTATTGTTTTTCTACATCCTAACACTGGCGAGTCTTTCATCCAATAGAAGTTCTATATATCAGCCTTAGACATGGGTCTAACGCTTGTCGGTTCATTTCTCAACGCCCTAAATGCCAACCATCTGCAGATATAAATGATATCTGAGAGGTTCTGAGGGATACTGACATACCTATACCTTGACAGGAAGGTGAAGCATGAATTACGAAGCAGTCTTATCTCCACAAGCTATCTGCTCCAATGAACGCAGAATATAGGTTATAGAGATCAAGATAGAATAATCCCATCATGACTATCTCAATTCCTGAGTGTCTATATAGAGGGGTTCACCCAGTTAGACTTAAAAGCTGTCAGCAAAATATTGAACAGAAGTGCCATATCGCTCTCTATGGAGTGGGTAGCGATAAAAATTTGTACTAGAACGTCCAACACTCACTTAATCTGGTTCTAATGGATGATCTCAATTCCATTTTTGAACTGCGATTCCAACTACTCTTTATTGCTTTCCAAGCTTGTGCTGACCACTTTTGATGAACTTCTATGGGCAATTATCGGACTTTTGCTAACAATCAATGGGGTTTTCATTGAGGTTGCAGTTCCCATTCCTTCAACATGGCCCATCGATTGGAATCAAATCGATCTTTATTCCCTAGGAGCAACTTTACAAATAGGGGCCGTCTTATTAGTGGGATGTTTAGGAGGTAAGAATGCTGGGGCACTTTCTCAAATTGCCTATCTGGTCTTGGGTCTGAGCGGAGTGCAAGTCTTTTCCCAAGGCGGTGGACTCAGCTACGTTCAAGAACCTACCTTTGGGTATCTACTGGGTTTCTTACCAGGTGCATGGATTTGTGGGTATTTAGCATTTCGAAAAAAGAGTCGACTTGAGATCTTATTACTCAGTTGCCTGTGTGGACTACTCACGATCCACTTATTTGGGATTGTTTATCTGACTGGCTTATCCCTGTCGCAATTGTCATCCTTTAGTTGGGGAACCTCTATTTGGCAATTCTCTATTTTGCCATTACCCGGACAATTGATTGTAATGTGTGCGGTTGCTCTCATTGCATTTGTGCTTCGACGAATCCTGTTTTATTAACCTATGCGCTGGAAAAAACTGCTGTTTTGGGTATCTGCCCTATTGAGTTTAGGGGCTGATCAGCTCACCAAATTTTGGGTCACTCAGAATTTCGAGCTACGCAAACCACCTGAGACTTGGCCCATTATTCCTGATGTCTTTCATTTTACCTACGTCACTAACAAAGGGGCTGCCTTCAGCTTGCTACAAAATAGTGCATGGCTCCCTTGGTTATCCTTGATTGTTTGTATTGGGTTGGTAGGACTGGGGCTATTTGGTCCCCGACTACCTCGATGGGAAGAAGCAGGCTATGGATTCTTACTAGGCGGAGCAGCAGGTAACGGCATTGATCGAATCTTTTTGGGTGAGGTGATAGATTTCCTAGACTTCCGCTTAATTCAATTCCCTGTGTTCAACATTGCAGATATTTCTATCAATGTGGGTCTAGCATGCCTGTTGTTCGCAACTTGGAAAAGTAGTCGTCAAGGATCTCGTAAACCGCCTAGCCGATAAGGTGAGTCAAGAGTTCATCAAGCATGCAGGGCGTTAGCTATACTGCTTCAATTTGGATCAGAGTTTTGAGACGATCCCCTGCTATGCGGAATACAGCGAAAGGGAGAGCCCCCAAGCCAACCAGAAGGAATCCAGTCATCCCGAACATTGAGTGTCCAGATGTTCCCCCCATATAGGTCAGGAGTAAGGTTGAAGGAATCATGCCGACAAGCGTAGTACTGGCATAAATAGGGAGTGATAACCCTGCCATCCCCGCACCATAGCTGACTAGATCAAAGGATAGAACAGGCGCTAGACGACTGATCAAGATGAACCAACCCATCAGATTAGTGGCTAAGTTGGGGGAAATGGCAATTTTTTTGCCCGTTAGGGTTTGGAAGAAGGATTGTCCTAAGTGCTTGCCCAGCCCATAGGCTAACATCGCACCTAAAAAGCCACCGATGATGGTGTATGTACCTGCGGTTAATGGTCCCCATATCGCACCAGCTGCGATCGCAAGGGGTGCGCCTGGAATTTGACTCGCCACCACAGAAATAATCAGCAACCCGATGTAAGCAATCGGTCCCCAGGGACCTATCCGGTTCACCAAGTCCTGAAACCCTTCAACGGTGAATATATGAAAGTCAAGGGTGGGAAAGCGATCGGTCATCACCAGGATGCCTAAGCTGAGTGGCATCGTCATCACGCCCCAGAACCAAGGAGATGAGAGGTTATAGCGTTTCTGGTTCAGATTCGATTTCAGGGCCAAGGAGCATCCGTTCATGATGGTTAACAGAGAATGAACTAACAGTCATTAGCTTCGCTAAAGTGACTGAGGCAATCCCGATACCTATCTGAGGAAACGATAAGAACCTAGTGAACAGCTCTCAGAATTAAAAATTGTGCAAGGTCAGACCAATACCTATGACCAATACTGATCGCGTATTTGCGACATAGCCATGGCCCAACCCTGAGATCCCGGTGCCGGAGCGATCTGCCAGCCTTGATGAGCTAAATCTGGATGTGGTCCCTTGGCTCCTGGAATCACAATAGGGATATCAACAGCTTTGAGCATGGCTAAATCATTCGGACTATTGCCCAATCCCACCGTCTTGATAGGTGTCTGGGGAGCCTGATAGCACTGAACCAGCAGTTGCACAGCTTTTCCTTTGCCTGCTCCTAACCCAATCAAATGACAAAAGCGATCGCCGACCAATACCTGGAATCCAATCTCAGCGACGTGCTGCTCCAATTCTGTAGGTGCTAACCCTGGATTCACAAAGGGTTCCGTAAATTCACGGGCTCGGGCTTTGAGCGCCTCTTCTGAACTGAGTCCGGTCAATGCGATCAACTCAGCAACACTCATATCTCCAAATCCTTGCAAAGGCTGGTTAAGCCGTTGGGCAAGGGTTTGCAACCCTATTCTGGCCTGCTTATAGGTGCAGCCTAAATAGAGGCATTGATGTTCTTGCCCTGCCTGTAGAGGAATGTCCTTTGTGGTTGGATCAAAGCGCTCATCGGTGAGGGGAATAAACACTCCACTGCCATTCTCAACCACAAAGGGCTCCTCAAAGTAGAGGGCTTGCAGGAGGCCCTCTACTTCTACCCGAGTTTTGCTGGTCACAGCAATCACTGGAATCTGATGCTCTTGCAACCAAGCCAACATCGGTAAGGCGGCATCGTAGCGATAGTCATCGTGGTTTAAGAGGGTACCATCTAAGTCAGTGAAGACTAAATAAGAGCCCTGATTAGTCATCCTCCGTCTCAACTCCTAGGCTGCACGTTTGCCCATCGACTTCAATCCCCTCGAACTTATTCGTAATCCATAGGGACTGATAAGGATTTAGGATTAAGGTGTCATACAGCCCGCGAATACAAGACCCACTAATTAGGTCATACCAGGGATCAATCGTCACTAAGTTGAGGTCCGAGAGTTTTAGTTTTTGTTTGCGATCGCTTAAGTTATGAATCGAAAAAATGCTCTGATCCCGCGCCATACTTTGCCGCCAAAATGCAAATAATGCCTTATTCGGCAAATGGAGTGTGTACTGTGTCGCATTGGGATGAAAGGCATCTTGCTGGCGGCGAATCTTAATCAGCCGTGATAGCTCTTTCAAGATAATGGCATGGGGGGACTGTTTGTCTTGCAACTGTTGCTCTAACTCAGTGAAAGACCATTGATGACGATTAATGGAACGCTTTCGCCCCGTTCGATTCACATTCTCCCAATCATTATGGGTAGCTAATAAACTGTGAATATAAAATGCTGGAATTCCTTCCAAGGACATCATGATCGTTTGTGAGCAAATGAAGCGTTCGATTTGCCATTGATCTTTGCCCTTTGCTGTTCCTTGTAGGGCATCAAAGAAAGAAATATTAATTTCGTAAGGTGAATCAATCCCCTCAGCGTTGGTTCGCATACTGAGGGTACCGCCAAAGTCTTTCATACATTGGAGTAAGGTTTGATATTCTGCTTCAGTCAATAGACCTTCAGTGGGTCGCAAACCAATACCGTCATGGGAAGCCGTGAAGTTGAAGTAAGCACAACCCAAGGGAGCAGGAGGCATACTCATCATCCAGGTTTTTAAGTGCTCCGCTTTGCCTTGCAACAAGGCGTTTAGAATCAGCGGTGGCAAACTAAAGTTATAGATTAAATGCGCTTCATTGCGATTGCCAAAGTAGCTGAGGTTTTCGCGATTGGGCACATTGGTTTCAGTGATGAGCGCTACCGAGGGATCCACCATTTCTAGGATTTCTCGAAATAAACGGACCATCGCATGGGTTTCAGGTAAGTGAATACAGTTTGTTCCCAATTGTTTCCATAAGTAGCCAATGGCGTCCAAGCGGATATACTTAGCCCCCATCTGTACATAAAACAGCAGAATTTTGACGAATTCAAGGAGAACCTCTGGATTCGCGAAATTCAGGTCAACTTGATCAGCACTAAAGGTGGCCCAAACATGTTTCGGGCCAGATGGAGTCTCTACGCCAACTAGTAAAGGGGAACTCCGAGGGCGAACGACACCAGAAACATCCGCATCAGGGTCAACCTCCACAAAATAGTTGCAACCCGGCTCGGTGCCCTGAAGATAATTTTGGAACCATTGACTTTCGCTGGAAACATGGTTGAGGACCAGATCCACCATTAATTGAAAGGACTGAGCAATGTGTCGAATATCTTCCCAAGTTCCCAATTCATCATTCACTGCCCTATAGTCGATAACGGCAAAACCGTCATCAGAACTGAAAGGGCAAAAAGGCAAAATATGTACCCCCGTGACAACGTCCTGGAGATAAGTTTCTAGAAACTGGTTTAACGTTGCCAATGGGCTTTTGCCATTGAGGGGGCGAACGCTGTCTCCATAGGTGATCAACAGAATGTTGTCTTGGCCCCATTTGTGCAAGTTTTCAGCAATGGAGTCGGCAAGATGAGGCTGCAGCAGCTCGAAAAGTTTGTCTAATAACGGTTCCAGTTGTTCTGGACCATAAATCCGTTCTAAAAGTGATTTGACTTTGATTGTAAAAGCTTGATGTTGTTGGGCTTGATCAATCATGCGCATTCCAGAACAGACATTTGTTAAGGCTAAAAACTATGGAGTTAGCCTTATCCAATTCAGAAGCGACAATTGTATCGTATTTATCAATCTTGTGACTTTGAATATCTTAGGGCGCTGATCCAGCATCTTTCAAGCCACTCCTCATAGACGACATCCGCCATTTTGCTGAAATGCATTTTTGGTGTTTTGTAGCAAATCTGACATTGACATCCCGCAAAAAATTTAACAATGTATTTATAAGCAGTTACAGCCCAAGTAATCAGGTCATTTCATGGATTATAAGCAAGACCTCATCACAACCATTCACGATTTTGACTGTGATTTGGAGTTTTTGGAGGCCCGACTTACTGAACTGACCCAAACAAACCCTACGGCTGTCTTAATTCCTGCCCTTTACTCAGAATTGGAACGACCGGCTTTAGGTCAGATTTGCAATCACCTTAAGGAATGCGAATTTGTCCAAACAGTGGTTATTTGCCTCTATGCCGATAGTCTTCAGCAATATGCTCAGGCTGTTCAATTCTTTAATGTCCTCCCGCAAAAAACCTACATCATTTGGGAAAATGGACCAACGGTCAATCAAACCCTGGAGAATCTACGAGATCGAGGTTTAGACTTACTGAAATATAAAGGTAAGGGCCGAGCAGTATGGCTGGGCTTGGGGGTTGCATCCTTGGAAGCCCATGCGATCGCACTCCATGATGCCGACATTACCACCTACGATCGGTCCTATCCCCTCAAACTCCTCTATCCGCTGCTCGAAAAAGAATTTGGCATTGCTTTCAATAAGGCTTACTACGCTCGCTTAGGACACTATCCCCGCTGCTTATATGGCCGCGTCACCCGTTTATTTGTCGCACCACTCCTAACTTCGCTGACGGCTTTACTAGGTGATCGAGACTATCTACACTACCTCCATGCTTTTCGATATCCCTTGTCTGGAGAGTTTGCCTTAACCCATGATTTGGCTTTACAAACCCGCATTCCTGGCAATTGGGGTTTAGAAATTGGCCTCTTATCTGAAGTCTATCGGAATCTTGCGCATCGCCGCATTGCCCAAATTGATTTGGGATTGTTTGAGCATAAACATCAACAAATTGGAACATCCGATCAGTCAGGGCTGCAAAAAATGTGTCGCGACATTTTGGGGTCAGTCCTCCGCACCTTGACCGAAACTGAGCAGGTCGTGCTCACCAAGGATCATATTCATGCCCTCCAGGTCAAATTCCGTCGTTCAGCTCAGGATTTTGCCCACCAATATTTCATTGATGCCAGCTTCAATAACTTGCACTTTGATCGCCACCAAGAAGAAGTCACGATTGAAACCTTTGAGAAGCTTATCTTGGAGGGTGGCGAAGCTTACGTCGCAGATCCCAGAAGCTCACAAATCCCTGCCTGGACCAGAGCGTTAGCTGTTATGCCCGACTTGCGTGAACGACTCCGGGAAGCAGCCATACTAGATGCAGCGGAGGTCAAAGCCCTTTCTCTCCCTGTCACTGCTCCCCATGCCATTCATCAGGAATAGGGCGGATTACTGTCAGACCCATGTGTTAGAAGTGAATTGCGTTTAGCTTCTAAACGAGTGTCAACCTATCGATGTTAGGCGATGTGCAACTTTCCTGAAAGTACTGATACTACGTTGCTACTGATCACAACATTTAGCCAGAGGAAACGAGGAATCAACGGTTACAGGCAT
>JANQPU010000382.1 GCA_028285315.1 Acaryochloris sp. IP29b_bin.176 | reverse complement strand
CAGAGTAACCTGATCCATAGGGTTTCATTGGTAGAGGTCGTATGCTCCATGAAACCCTACCCCTAAAAATGATTCAAGCTTTTGTCCTGTACTGAGGGTTGGTCTATAGAACAGCTCCAACGGGAAGAAGATAAATGAAATACAGCATTCTTATTCAGTGGTCTGACCCTGATCAGTCTTATATTGCAAGCTTGCCAGAGTGGGGAGGGTTTGCATCAACTCACGGCGATACCTATGAAGAAGCCTTAGAAAACGCCAGAGAAGTTTTAGAAGATCTCATCTACGCCTATGAGCAGACGGGGAGGTATGTTGATGTCTAAATATCTTCTAGAAGAGTGTTACACAATAGTTTGACGCATAACCTTAGTTGTCCTCTTCTCACAAAATGAACCCCAAACGAACGCAACAGCAAGCAAAAGGTAGTATTGGTACGGCAGCTTTCGACCTCTTTGTAACTCGAGAACTTGGATGGATATTTCGCCCTGTACATCAGGAAAACGACTTCGGAATTGATGGGTACGTCGATATCGTAGATAAAGGCAAAGTGTCGGGCAAAGGTATTGCAGTTCAAATCAAGTGTGGTAGTTCATACGTCTCTAAAACAACATCAGGTGGGATTCGATACGATGGGGAGATAAAACACCTAAACTACTACACAAATCTTCCACAACCAGTAGTACTTGTTGTACTTGATAAAAATGGTGAAAATGGCTTTTGGGCTCACTTTGAGTTAGAAAAAACGTTACCAAGTGAATCTAGTGAGAAATGGTGGATGGAGATTCCAATATCCAATATGTTGGAACCTTCCGTTGCAGAGACTTGGAGGAAAATTGCTGGGCCAGTTATCGACAAAACAACTGAATTCGAGGTCGAGTGGGCTCGCGACCGTTTCAATTCATTGTGTACCTACCTTATCGTTGCACTGGAAAAAGAAAGCATTGTTGCATGTAATGACGAGTTTCTGTTTCTCTGGCAGTCCAAATTACTGAAAACCAGAAAAATGATGCTTAAGAAGCGTGGATGTATAGAATTTTGGTTTCCCGGTTGGCAGGAAGATTCACGCGAATTGTATGAAATAGATGAGGTCCGAAATTACTTTGCGAAGACACTGAAAAACGGATTCCCGTGGATCTATTGGCTTGAGCCTACTGGGAGCTTTGGATGCACCTACGAATTGCTGTTTTTCTGTTGTAATGATATTCACATTTCGAACGTTGAAAATGGTGTGAATTATGTGGAAGCAACAGGAGGTCTTGAGCCTATTCAAAAATGGATCGAAACCAACTTTCACAATCTCAATGCTTTTACTGATGCCAATAATATTCCCGTGGAAATCAATGAGGAATCCTCAGAGAACCTAATATAGTTCGTCAAAACTCGTTTGCTTCCTGGCAGAGGTAGCGAGAATCAAAGACAATGATGCTATACACCGAAGTTCGGCTTGCATATGCATTGAGAGTAAAAGATTAATCGTCCAGACTCGGTAATCACTGAACTTTATATGTTTATCGAATCACTAAAAGTGGACTGGAGCCAAATCCTATATTGGTTGACGCAAAATCTCGATATAGATGCAAGTTGCAGTACATCTCAACCTAGGTCAAGTTTCTGCAAGAGATAGCACCTATGCGGGAAACTTGAGATTATGTCAGCTAACAAAACTATGTTTGAGCAGTCTCATCGCCAGGCCGGAGATCTAATCGCGGAACGATACCGCCTCCTTTCTGTACTGGGTAAGGGAGGGGCTGGCATCACTTATGCAGCAGAAGATATCTATACCCACCAAGAATTTGCCCTGAAAGAACTATCCCTGAAGGGGATGGGAGATTGGAAACAGCTAGAACTGTTTGAACGAGAAGCCAAAGTTCTATCGCAACTCGATCATCCAGCCATCCCCAACTACATTGACTACTTCCAAACCGATACCGAGGCAGATCGGTGGTTCTATATTGTTCAAGAATTAGCACCGGGTAAATCCCTTGCCGATCTTGTAAAAGACGGATGGCGGGCCAGCCAAGCTGAAGTCCGTCAGTTAGCCTTGCAGATTCTGGATATTCTGAAATACTTACATGAGCTGACCCCACCGATTATTCATCGGGATATCAAACCGCAAAATATTATTCGCAGTGAAGAGGGGCAGATTTACCTGGTGGACTTCGGGGCCGTGCAAAATGTCTATCGCAATACGATGGTGGGCAGTACGGTAGTGGGCACCTATGGCTATATGGCTCCTGAGCATTTCCGGGGGAAAGCCGTTCCTGCCACCGACTTATATTCCCTAGGGGCGACCTTACTCTTTCTCCTCACCCACTGTTTGCCTGTTGATCTGCCTCAAAAGCGGCTCAAGATCGATTTTCGCTCTGCTGTCCAGCTCCAACCAGACTTTGCGGATTGGCTCGATCAAATGTTAGAACCTGCTGTAGAAGATCGATTGGTCACCGCCCAAGAAGCGATTGATGTGCTTACTGCTCCTCCCCGACAGGCGAAACCATCAGCTATTGTCCGACCCAAATCTAAAGACCTGCGTCGGCAACCCATGGGCAGTAAGGTGAAGCTGCAACGCACTAGAACCCATCTCACAGTTGACATTCCCCCCATCGGTTTGCGGGGAGAAACCCTTGGAATTGGCTGTTTTGCTGTGTTTTGGAATGGGTTTATTTTTGTCTGGACCGCAGGTGCGATTGCGGCTGGTGCTCCTTTCCTATTCCCTTTATTTTCCATTCCGTTTTGGGTTGTCGGCATTGGCATGGCAGGAGCCGTCATCTATGGAATGGCAGGGCGTACCCATCTAGAAATTAATCCCCAAGCATTTGAATTAGTTTGGCAAGTGAAGTCTTTAGGGCTTCGATATCGTCGCAGTGGGCGCACTGAGGACATCGAAGGGATTAAGCTAACAACCGCCTATACCAGCAATGATCGCCCTGTTAAAGGCTGCACTCTACTGGAAGGAGTTAATACTCATAAATTTGGTACTATGCTTAGCCCCAGCGAAAAAGCTTGGCTAGTCGAGGAAATCAGTGACTTTTTGATATCGCAGCAACGATAAGCTGTTTGCTAAAAAAAGCTAATTGCTCTAGATCACCAACCTATAGCTTGGGTCAGGACACAATGGAGATATCACGTTTCCGACTAGGAACCCCATGCTTGAGCAGACTTTCCATCAGATTGGCGACCTGATTGCAGAACGGTACCATGTGCAATCTGTTCTGGGTCAGGGTGGATCGGGTGTAACCTATGCCGTGGAGGATGTCCATACTTATCAACAGTTTGCCCTCAAAGCCCTGTCCCTCCAAGGAATTCATGACTGGAAACAGCTAGAACTATTTGAGCGAGAAGCTCAGGTTATGTCGCAACTGGATCACCCAGCGATTCCCAATTATGTCGATTACTTTCAAACAGGTATAGAGGGAAATCGGTGGTTTTATATTGTTCAAGAACTAGCGCCCGGTAAATCCCTAGCAGACCTCGTCCAAGAAGGATGGCGGGTCAGTCAGGCTGAAGTCCGTCAGTTAGCTTTGCAGATCTTAGACATTTTGAAATATTTGCATGATCTAAACCCACCCATTATTCATCGGGATATTAAACCGCACAATATTATTCGGCGTGAAGATGGGCAACTTTATCTGGTCGATTTCGGAGCCGTACAAAATGTCTATCGCAACACGATGGTGGGTAGCACTGTCGTGGGGACCTATGGCTATATGGCACCCGAACATTTTCAGGGAAAAGCTGTACCAGCAGCGGATCTTTATTCTTTAGGGGCAACCCTCCTCTTTCTCCTCACTCACTGTTCTCCCGCCGATTTGCCCCATCAGCGATTGAAGATCGATTTTCGCAAAGTAGTTCAGCTCCCGCCAGCCTTTGCCGATTGGTTAGACCATCTGCTTGAACCTGCAGTGGAAGATCGCTTACACTCTGCCCAGGAAGCGCTGGCAGAATTAACCCAGCCATCCTTAGTACCTGCTCGCCCCAAACCTTTATCAAAGCGCAAAGCGGAGGCCGTGCGACATCAACCGAAAGGGAGTAAGGTGCAGCTTCAGAGAACGCCATCCCAGCTCACGGTTGATATTCCTCCCAGTGGCTTGCGGGGCAAAACGTTAGGCATTGGGCTGTTTGCTTTATTTTGCGAAGGGTTTGCCTTTGCGATCGCAGCCAGTATTGCCACCAGTATGCTCAAAGGAGAAATGTCTGCTGTCATAGCAGTCTTAGCAGTTCTGCCCTTATTAACCACTGGCACTGGGCTGATAATGGCTGTCTTGTTTGGCATTGCAGGAAAAATCCACTTACAGATCTATGCCTTACCCACAAGTCTTGAAAGTATTGTGATGGTTAGGTTTGGGATATGCGATAAAGTGTAACCTGACCACTGACATAGCGAAGCGAATA
>JANQPU010000367.1 GCA_028285315.1 Acaryochloris sp. IP29b_bin.176 | reverse complement strand
CAATCTCTATTTTCAAAACACTGGGCATAGGGGAATTCAAGTATCGACTATTGATTTCCCCTAACATAGGTCAAAATTATGCCGAATTGGTATTACCTGCTAAAGAACAAGATGCGATCGCAGCAATGATTCTGGAAGAGCTTGAGGATGAGAATCGCTGGGGTCAAGCATTTGCAAGCTCTCAAAATGCCCTTGCCCAACTCGCCTCAGCTACCGTGGCTGAGCATCATTCAGGGCAAACTCTAGAGCTAGGCCCAGAAACTCTGTGAAATCTTGCACAACAATTTAGTTTTGCCAAGCTACCCAAGGCAGCTTAAAAGCAAGCACGCGGAGCCTATCGTAAATTTTGGCAAGATCCTAATCATCCTAGCTTGTGTTTTAAGAAGGTGCATTCGGAATTGCCAATTTGCCCTAATTGAAGCCGTTAGGTTATTCACCGTTTTGCGATGTATCCGATAAACCCTGCGGCTAGGGCTTGTAGCATAGTCTGAGCAGATTTTCTAAGCTCTATATCCTCTTGCAAGAAAAGGATTGCTGTCAATAGAAGGAATACCAGAAGTATTCCAAGTGCGTTGGCAAAGAATCGAGCTTTTTCAAGGAATAATCGATGCTGTAATTCTTCTGAAGTTTCTGTTGAGGAGGTTACGCGATCATAAACAGCGGGGAGATTAGATAAATTTTGCTCCTCAGCCATCTCAAACCCCGATAAACTCTTTCTGAAGCTTATGATCCTTTGTCATCACTCCAACAATCAGATCCTGCTTGCGTGCTTCATGGGCAGCATCCATCAAAGCCAGTGATCTTCGAAGTACATCGGTTTTAGTGCTACCCAAATCACGTGCAATTTCCTCCAATCGCTCATTGATTTCGGTTGGGAGTTCTAAGCTGAGCCTAACCTTTGGGATCTTCTCTTTATTAGACATGATCAAATTTTAACGTTAATTTTACGTAGTTTATGCGTAAATTATACGCGCTTTTATTGCTGTCGGCTACCACTGAGCCTGTGCTAGAAAAGTGACTGCTTGGGTGAGTACTACACTCAGTAGCACCTATGCTAGGTTCTAGACAAGGATTGGATAAAGCCTTATGAATGCTTTAGTTCAAGAAATTCTGAGTGGTTTTGATAGCCTGCCTGATAGCGAGCAAATAGAAGTTGCTGTGGAGATTCTGAAGCGGGTCGTCAATGTTGACTTTCCTCCGTTGACTAATCAAGATTTAGCTCTGAAATCGGAGGAGCTATTTTTAGCATTAGACCACCAAGAAGCAGAATATGAGCGCTCCTATACGGGGATATGAATGTTAAAGAATTAGCAATTTGGTTAGTCGCTTTCTCAATCATTATCCATACGATTGAGGAAGGCTGGCTACCCGAATATCAAAAGGCAACCTCAAAGTCGCAAGTGGTGAAATCGACTCGCTTCTTTATTCTGGAAAATTTTCTTATTTTTATCTTCGTGATTAGCTTAGCAATCGTCGGCTGGCGATGGCCGATCCTCAGCGGTATCTTGCCTGCCATAGGGCTGACCCACCCATTCCTAGATCATGTGGGATTGAGTTGGAAAGGCCACAAGTTGCGGCCTGGGATTTGGACCGGACTCTTGCTGATGGTCCCTTTCAGTATCTGGACCTACAGCCTAGCCAGCACCCATAACCTCTTCAAACTGTATGAGTTAGTCATCAGCGGGGCAGTGGGATTAGCGATCTCGATCTGGTTGTATTGGATGGTTGTTCAAGATATGAGAAGTCTCACCAAGTAGGAAATCCAATTGATCTGTACTTCCAATCTATTGAAATCCCTGCATATTGCTTCAATACATACCGACTATCAAAAGTTTATTAGTTACAGTCCAATGACCGTTCGACAACCTCGCTACAGCAAAGAAGAGTTTGCTAAGCAAGGCAATGAGATTTACGCAACCCAGGTACGCTCTCAAGTTGAAGCGGGCAATCATGGCAAAATTGTGGCAATTGATATCGAAACAGGCGCTTTTGAGGTAGCTGATACCCCTATTTTGGCAACAGATCGGCTTTATGAACGTTACCCTAACGCTCAGCCCTGGGTTATTCGGATAGGTCATCAGGCAGTCTATCGTTTCGGCTCCCGGAGTCTCAAGAAAACTGTATGATGCACGGCTTCGTTAACCAACGTTGTGAAGCCCTACTTCGCATAGCAGTGGGTCATGCTAATGCACCAAAGCAAATAGTTGAAGCCGTGATTGACACTGGTTTCACTGGTTTTTTATCTCTTCCACCCTCAACCATTACCAACCTTGGCTTGCCTTGGTATTTCCGTGATGTTGGTACTTTAGGCGGAAATCTGGTACGCCAATTCAGTTTCGTAAAGCATTTACCAAATTGCCTCCGTCCGTTCAGTAAACACTTGCAAATAGATAAAGGCTCTCCTAAAAGAGATGATGCAGCTTTCACGTATCCCTTGCTTAATTGATAGTAATTATGTACTATTAATATCAGCTTTGCTCTAAAACGAATACTATTCACTGATGCCTGCGTTATTGAACAGGTTGCTCGATTTCACACCATCTGATTTCACAAAATCCTAAGTTCGCTATCCATAGGCTTTCAACCTCATTAATCTGTCCCGTGTTCCTGACCACCGATTTGATTCGGTTGTAGATATTCAAGGAAATTACATGCTGACGCTTTACCAGTTTGAGCCTGTTTGGGGTTTGCCCAATGCCAGTCCCTTCTGCATGAAGCTAGAAACCTATTTACGTATGACCCATCTGGACTATCAGGTTGATACCAATGCTGATGTGCGGAAGGCTCCCAAAGGCAAGCTCCCTTACATTGAAGACAAGGGTTGTATCATTGCTGACTCCAACCTGATTATTGAATACCTGAAAACTACCTATGGTGATCCACTGGATGGACACTTGAGTCGTGCTGATGCTGCGATCGCATTAGCAATGCGACGATTGATCGAAGAAAACTTGTACTGGGTATTGGTCTATAGCCGCTGGATGGATGAGGAAAACTGGCCACAGACCAAAGCAGTATATTTCTCAGATTTGCCCCTCCTGCTCAGAACTCTAGTCCCCAAAATTGCCCGTAAAACGGTGGTCCAAAATTTGCACGGTCATGGCCTGGGCAGGCACACCGAATCCGAAATTTACCAGATTGCGGCCTTGGATTTGCAAGCTCTCTCAGATTTCTTGCAAGACAAACCCTATTTCATGGGTGACCAGCCCACAACATTGGATGCCTCCGCCTACAGCTGTCTCGCTAATATCCTCAATGACACGCTGACATCGCCCTTGAGAGACAAGGCAGTGCAATTAGAGAACTTGGCAGCGTATTGCGATCGCATGCATGAAACTTACTATGCTTAAGATTTTCTAGAAATCCATCCATATTTTCTGAACGAGCACCAGAGTAAAGCAATATTCAGGCATTTTAGACTATGGCCAGGTCACGTCAATTAGAAGAGAACCAAGTTCTCCTCGCGGAATTACGGGAAGCTCCGCTGACCCCAGCCACCCTGAAGCAATGGCGTCAGGTGCTGCGTGATACCCATGCTGCAACGATTACTCAAGCCGCTAAAATTCTGGGCCAACGGGGGCTAACTGACTTCAATACTGACCTGGCAGAGACCTTCACCCGGTTAATGCAAAAGCCCGTCAAACGCGATCCTAACTGCTTGGCAAAGGCAGCCATTGCCGACACGTTGTACCGTCTGGAGTCCCATAATCACACCTTGTTCCTACAAGGGATTCGACATGTGCAGATGGAGCCCGTTTGGGGGGGGTCTGTAGATACAGCGGCGACTTTACGAGGAAATTGTGCTTTGGGATTGGTGCGGATGCATTATGCAGATGTGATGACGGAGCTAGCCGATTTACTCGCCGATCCAGAAGGCCCAGCCCGTATGGTAGCTGCTAGAGCAATTGCCTATACCGAAGATCCCCAGGGCATTCCGTTACTTCGATTGCGCGCCAAGATGGGTGATGAACCACCAGTCTTATCGGAGTATTTAGCGGCGCTGCTGAAGTTGGCGCCAGAGCAGTCGTTAGCCTTTGTGTCAGAATTCCTGAACGATACCCATCAGCAGGTACAAGAATTGGTGGCTCTAGTGTTAGGAGAGTCCAGACAGCCTGAAGCTCTAGAACACCTAAAAAATTGGTGGCAAACGGTCAGAGATCTTGAACTGCGTGTGACAGGGCTCCTCGCGATTGCCATGCTCAGAACTGACGAGGCGTTTCAGTTTTTGCTGGATCTGGTGGCAGAAGAGAATGATAGTACCGCGCAAGAAGCCATCAAAGCCTTGGAAATCTATCGTCAAGATTATGATCTCTGGCAACGGGTCTGTGAGGTACGAGATAAACGCAAGAGCCATCAGTAATCCAATGAGTTGCTGGGCAGTCTATGACTCAAGGTAAGATCTCGGTGCTATCGATAGCCGTAATCCAAACGCCTGCAATAACCGATCCAAGGTTATCTGAGTCACATTAGAGTCTGGATTCAGAACCTAAGCTAAATGGAGACTTGGCTAACCAGGTCTGAAGCTGTTGATAAAAGCTCCCGGTTTCTTCCCGAATTCCTTCCTACTTTCTTTACCCTGTCTGAATATCTTAAGGATAGGTCAAACACAATACCGTTCTTTTGGGTCTGTATTGATGAATACATAGACCATTCAGAGTGTTTGTAAAAAGGGGGAAATTAATCACGATGACTAAATGGCGACCAAAATCATCCGCAACCTTATCGCTGACAGAGAGAGAGCATTACTTACCACTTCTGAAGCAAAGCTTCCTTTTTTCATGTCAGGGTACACAAGAGGATTATGCTCATCAATTATTAGAACTCAACGGCCTGGCCTGTCAATTGAATGAGCTGCTACAGCATACTAGCAATGATCTTTGTGCCCAAAGTACCGTAGGAATCCTGATCCCTCAAGACCTAACTGCTGTTGATGCCTACCAGCTAGGGAAGAAAGTTGGTCAGCAAGAATATCAACGATTTACAACATTAACTCATATTCAGGGAGGAGGATCTCTTCCCGAGCAAGTGCTTGTATTAGTTGATTGGTGGTCACAGTCTTACTTGAACTCTTATGGCCGATTGTTGATTGATCTCACCCGTTTGTTAGATCCATATATCAGCCTAGAAGTGCTTAGTGCACCCAATCTTAAGCTCAAAAAGAAAAACGATCAACCAGATTGTGCCTTTTATGCTGGCATCATTTCAAGTTTTTTCAGTGAGTTAGCGGGTAGCAACTTTGACGCTATTGAATCCGACTGTAGAGACGAAGAAGCTAATATTTGTAAGTTCTTACTAGGACATCAAGTCGATCTCAATGCTATGAATTTTTGGCAGACTGTTGATGCTTTGAGTTAGCTAACTCCTTGAGTATTGAGTTATCCCTAGAGAACCTAAATTAGATAAAAAATGATTTCAACCTATTCAACCTCGTCTTCACCTAATCGTATTAGCAACGATGTTACTATGACCACTTGCTATTATATTCGGAAGCTGCTGACTAAATATGCCGATGAGTTAAAGTCTTTTATTGTAGCGGGAGCTGGAATGGTTGCCGATTCTAAATCTGATTTAAACCATGTTTTAGAAAGCTTATATCTGGAAGAATCTGAAATTAGTCTTGCCGCTAGAGAATTGGAGGTATTAGCTCAACTTCATCAAAATCTAAGTAATCAAAATAACTCTAATATAAGTGTTTCTGGGCAGCTGGCTGAAGTGGAAAGACGAATTTTCTGGATTCTTGGCCTTAAGAAAAATTAATTTTATTAATTATAAAGATTAAAACCAGATTGACCACGATCCTGTATATGGGATATCAATATTTTTCCAAAATAAAGCAAGCAGTCAGAGTTAAAAGTTTACCCTAACACATTGCCTGCTGTTGTGGTAATGGGGCTTTGACACCAAAGCCATATAAACACCAATTCCTCGGTTCATGATTATTCAATTTTAAGAAACCTGGGACTATGTTGCTACTCATTGAGTGACTCCATAGCTTGTCTAAAATATATTAACTAAGGAGAAACGGTATGCTGTCACAACTCAAACGTTTGAGTATTGAAGCGGATGGTTGCTATGCGACAAAAGAAGAACTGACTTTTCTAAATTCCTATTTCGACTCAGTTCGCCAACGCATCAGTGCTTATGAAAAGATTCGGGATGCTGAGGAAGTGATTATGGACCAGACTGAAGCAAGATTAAAGGCGGTTGATCCGCAAGTTTTCCATAATGGGACTCAGGATTGTTCAGAAATCTGCCGTCGAGATCGTAAAAACACGCTACGGCACTCGGCAGCAGCTATGTTATTCAACGATTTAGATCGATTGCGAGATGGACTATTGGTGTGGCAAGGGACCATTGTCCGTGCGATTGAGGGTGAGTATGCTTCTACCTTAACGTGGCAAGAGATGCCTGAAGTTTTACGGGAACACTTAACCGCTGAGGAAGCAGATTTAATGATGCCTGCTTTACACATGAATCAAGCTTTACTGAAGTAGTTAACTGGGTTCAAGTTTTTGGATATCAGGGTAACACTATCACACAATCAAGAATCTTTAAAAGTTTTATGAAGTAGTAGCTATAAGCTATTTGCCTTGAATAAAATTGTAACCTTAGTTTGAACTGTGCCGTTAAACTTAATGCCGCTGTTTTTTTGTAGAATCACATTATAATGAGCACTTTTTGCCATGAATGAAAGCATAGCCTGGAAGAATACAGTTGTTAATCAATTCTTCAAAGATTATAACTGGACAGGAATCTTAAAGTCTGAAGATATTCGAAATCCAACTTCTAGAGGGTGCCATTGGCATAGACAAACTGTACATAATTTTTTAAGTCAGATGTATCAGATTGATCATCAAATGGCTACTGCTTACAATAAATCTGCTCATTCTCCCAATAAAATTCTCTCTGTTAAAGAGTATTTTGATAGTTATCCCTGGTAGTTAAAGTTGGAATAATAACTTTCTTAAGGAGCATAAAAAGATCTGAAGGCTTGCAATGGTAGCTGGGTCGGTACTGGTCTCTAAACAGGATCCAGAGCCTCTTGGTCTTTATTTGATAAGCATTTGAAGCTCCTGTCTCCATTTTCCCTGAAGCCCTTGCAACAAAACGGTTTCATCTTTGTAGATACTGTTTAGAGACCAGTGCCTAGACCTTCTGAATTCATTCATCCTGAAACACATAACAGATAAGGAGTTTGACCTTACAGATCCTGCTTAGAGACCAGTGCTCTGCCACTGGACTCTTCATCATGAATTTGGCAGGGCTATTTAAATTAGATCAACAAATTGGCAACATGGCCCATTTGCGTAACTGGTTCGCTCACTCCTGCTGTTGTCCTCAATAAACTTGAAAACTGCTGTATTGATTCATGAAAATCCTCTCATGTGATCTTCATTGAAACTTCATCTCCTTTAACTAAGTTGTGTGGCGCATGCAAGTTGTAAATTGCTCTAATTCAAAAAAAGCGGACTCAGTTCTATCTTTGCAATATTTATTCCATTATTAAATATTCTCAGGAATACGATCTTACTGAGAATTATCTAAAACCCTAAATCTTTGCTAGATAAAGCTTCCAGCTTCTCATATGGAGTTAAGCTCGACTTGACATACGCTGCAATCTAGCAAAGATATTTATTTTTATTATGAGTTCAAAAAAAGATTAACTAACTATTAGATTTGTCGCAAAAGTAGGGTGTAATTGGTAATGGCTGCAATCTAGAGAGTCTAACTATTCCTCGTAGTATTCCGTAATGAAAACTGCTGATTTATTCAAATGGCATGATTACCAAACTGAGATCATTCTGCTCAATGTCCGTTGGTATGGCTGTTATTCTCTCAGTTGTCGAGGCTTGGGAGAGATGATGATGGAGCGAGGGTTAGATGTTGATCACAGCACCATTAATTTCTGGGCACTTCAGTACTCTCCTGAAGTAGATAAGCATATTCGTCGGCCTCTTAAACCTAACCAATAGCTCATGGAGAAATCTTCGGATTAGCAGCATAGTCTTTGATGGACCACAGAGGAGTGTTTGACCCAAAAACACTATTTTCAGCACAACCGGATTTCAAGAAAACCTAGATAATACTTTTAAGTTAGTTGTTAGATATGAATAAGGCTGAATCTGATCCTCTCCCTACATCAATCTCTCATTACACAGAGGATCTAGAGGGGGTTGAGCATATTTCAGGCACTGATGTTGACTTCAGTAATCAATTACAGAAAAGCATTCTGCTGCAGGAAGTATCCGATGAAATTCGGCAAACCCTAGATACAGATAAAGTCTTTCAGGTAGCAGTTGATAAAGTTCAGACTTTATTGAAAGCAGATCGAGTCGCGATTTTCCAGCTTGATCCTGAGGCTGGTTATACAGATGGTGTATTTGTAGCGGAAAAAGTGCGGCCAGTTTTTTGTTCAGCGGTTGCTGCGCGAGTTCAAGATGATTGTTTTGGAGAGAATTATTCTTCCAGATATCAGTTGGGGAAAGTATTTGCAGTTGCTGATATTTATACCGCAGGTTTAAGTGACTGCCATATTCAGATTTATGAACGCTTTCAGGTGAGAGCGGTTTTAGTCATACCTCTCCTCCAGAGTGGATTGCTATGGGGACTGTTATGTATTCATCAATGTTCGGGACCACGAGGATGGCAAAATGCTGAAATTGAATTTGTGCAAAAGTTAGCAAATCAACTCAGTATTGCCTTAAAGCAAGCAGAATTACATGAACAAGCATTAGAACAGTCTCGTCAGTTAGAAATTACCCTGACACAGGTTGAGACTCAGAAGAGAAAGGAAGCATGGCTAGCTCAATATGAGCGCAATATTACCCAAATTGTTCAACATATTCACCAAAGTTTAGATATTGAAGATATTTTTAGGGCAACAACCCATGATGCTCGCTATTATCTAGGGTGCGATCGCGTTGTTGTCTATCACTTTTTCCCTGATTGGTCTGGAGAATTCATTTTCGAATCTACTGACCCTCACATAACTCCCTTCATAGATTCTGATGTCCCGACAACTTGGGCTGATACTTATCTGCAAAGTACTCAGGGTGGCCCCTACCCAGACCATAAAATTACTGTCGTAAATGATATTTACAAGACATCTTATTGCAAGTGTTATCTCAAACAGCTTGAACGGTATCAAATTCGAGCATGTATGATTGTGCCAGTCTTTCTAGGCGAAACGCTTTGGGGACTATTAGCGGCTTATCAACGACATCAGCGTCAATGGAGTAGCTTTGATATTAATCTTTTTAAACAAGCAGGGGCACAATTAGGTGTTGCTCTAAATCAAGCAGAATTGTTACAACAGCTTGAGAGAGCTAAAGACAAGGCAGAATCTGCTAATCAGGCAAAAAGTGCTTTCCTTGCCAATATGAGCCACGAGCTTCGCACGCCTCTCAATGCCATTTTGGGATACAGCCAACTTCTCACACGAGACGAGAATCTGACCCCTGAGCACAAGCGTACCCTTAGCACGATAAATCGTAGTGGTTCCCATCTCCTTAATTTAATTAATGATGTATTAGAGATGTCCAAAATTGAGGCAGGCAGAGTCTCTCTCAACCTCAAGAACTGTGATTTACTCTACTTACTAGATTCCCTCCAAGAAATGTTTACCCTGAAAGCGGAGTCAAAGGGATTAACCCTGAATGTCGACAAATCGAGCAATTTACCCCTCTCTATTCGTACTGATGAAAGTCGACTCAGGCAAGTTCTAATCAATATTTTGACCAATGCATTGAAATTTACAGAACTGGGTGCCGTTACCTTGAGAGTTTATACCCAACCCAAATCATTAACTGGAGAATTAATCACCCATAAGAGAGACAAACCATCTCAATCCAGCATCTCTCTATGCTTCGATGTGGAAGATACTGGGGTGGGAATTGCTGAACATGAACTTGATAGCATCTTTGACTCCTTCACCCAAACTTCATCAGGTCACCAATCCTATGAAGGAACTGGGTTAGGACTTGCCATCAGTCGTCATTTTGTCAATCTCATGCAAGGTGATATTCAGATTAATAGTCAACTTGGGCAAGGGACAACAGTACACATTCAAATTCCAGTTGTAGCCACAGAATTGAAGGCGATTGATGCGATTGATACTCCTAATGTCTTGAGGCTTACCCCGAACCAATCCCCAGTGCGAGTGCTCATTGCTGAAGATAATTTAGACAATCGCCAGCTGATGCTGAAACTGATGACGGCTGTGGGGTTTGAGGTGCAGTCTGTAGACAATGGTGAAGCAGCGATTGCCTGCTGGCAAACCTGGCACCCTCACGTCATTTTGATGGATTGGCGGATGCCTATTATGAATGGCCATG
Source organism: Acaryochloris sp. IP29b_bin.176 (assembly GCA_028285315.1). GTDB lineage: Bacteria > Cyanobacteriota > Cyanobacteriia > Thermosynechococcales > Thermosynechococcaceae > Acaryochloris. The sequence goes on along the minus strand of JANQPU010000367.1, from coordinate 17 downwards.
AGACCACCCAAGCTATC
>JANQPU010000366.1 GCA_028285315.1 Acaryochloris sp. IP29b_bin.176 | reverse complement strand
CAATCTCTATTTTCAAAACACTGGGCATAGGGGAATTCAAGTATCGACTATTGATTTCCCCTAACATAGGTCAAAATTATGCCGAATTGGTATTACCTGGCGATTGCTATAGAGGGTATGACCTCAAACGAAATCGCACCTATCAGCACAATCCAGTCCGCAATACACAGTCTTTTTTACCACCAATTCTGATATTCGCAATGAGAAAGATCTACCCGCCAGAACAGCAGTGACAGTGACGCGTTGGAGCTTGCAGACGCTCAACCTGCTGTAGGCCAAATACTCTGAGATCATCAGACTGAAGACAAACTCCGCACAAACTTCCTTCTGTCTAAAAGGGCTAGCTAAAAGGCCGAAAAGGGTTATACCGAACTATTCACGATTAGATCGACCAAACCCGTGATCATGCGCTCTCGCTCAAAAGGCACCACTTCCTTAGCGTAGAGCAGCTCTTGAAAAATCACATAGTGGACTAGACTACCAATGAAGATTCGCGCGGTGGCTTCTGGATCCTTAAGCTTGAGGTCTGATTGAGAACCTAGATACTCTTTTAAGATCGATAGAAAGCATCGGGGTGTATGGTGGCTGAAGGCCCTTGCCAACTCCGGGAAACGGCCCGACTCACCAATAATCAGCCGCATAAAGGCTTGAAAGGGTTTATCTTCAATAATGTTTTCCAACATAGTACTGGCTAAGTGATGAAGAACTTCCCGAGGGGGACCCTGCAAGCGTAGCCCTTGAGGAGATCCATACACCGCCTGAAATTTTTTCTCTTGTAATTGCTGTACCAATGCTGTAAATAACCCTTCCTTATCTTGGAAGTGGCTATAAACCGTGGCTTTAGACACCTTGGCTGCCGCCGCAACCCGATCCATCGTGGTGGCCGCATAGCCATGGGCTAGAAACTCCTGCATAGCACCCGACAAAATGGCATTGCGCTTTGTCGTAGAGAGCTGGCGTTCGGAGGTGGAAGTCTTGGTTTCCATTTTGGACAAAGGGCGATATAACGCCAGAATTTCAGCAATTTAAACCGATGGGTTCTCTCCCATCCTAGGGCAAAGTGAGGTTTGACTTGACAGAGCTAAACTAATCGGTTTAGTCTAATAATATCAGATCTAAACTGTTTAGTTTAGTTATTCCTTTCGGAGACAAGTGATGGTCTCAAACAGTGCAACCCAACAATCCCGGTTCAAATGGCCCCGAGCAACAATGGTTGCGATCGCAGCTACCCTCGCCTTGGGGGGCACCTCTGTATGGGTGCTACGGCAGTATGCTAGTTCCGGCAGCAAATCCGAACTCCCTGCATCCATCGTCATCAAGACTGTCACGGCGCTGGGCAGACTGGAACCACAGGGGGAAATCGTCCAGCTCTCGGCACCCAGTAGTACGGAAGGGAATCGAATTGCCCAGCTTCTAGTCAAAGAAGGTGAGACTATTGCGGCGGGTCAAGTGATCGCCATTCTTGATAGCCGCGATCGCCTGCAAGCCGATTTACTGACCGCTCAGGAGCAGGTGCGGGTGGCTGAAGCAGAGCTGGCACGGGTTAAAGCTGGCGCAAAACAGGGAGAAATTGCTGCCCAACGGGCTGAGATTGCCCGCCTAGAAGCCCAAAGGCAAGGCGAAATGACGGCCCAATCCGCGACCATTGCCCGTCGACGCGCCGAAGTGGATAATGCCCAGGCCGAATTCAACCGCTATCAATCTCTCTATCAACAGGGAGCCATCTCTGCGTCGGAACGGGATCAAAAGCAGTTGGTGTTGCAAACCGCCCAACGCAATTTGCAAGAAGCCCAAGCAGTAGCGAATCGTTTACGAGCTGTCCAATCGCCGGAACTGGTTTCGGCTCGGGCTCGCCTCAATCAAATTGCTGAAATTCGTCCTGTGGATGTGCAAGTCGCCCAGGCCAATATCAACCAAGCTCGCGCTAGCGTCAAGCAGGCCCAGGCAAAACTGGATCAGGCTTATATCAAAGCGCCTCGATCGGGGGCCATTCTAGATATCTATGCCCATCCTGGTGAAGTGGTGGGCACAGACGGCATTGTAGAACTGGGTCACACTCAGCAAATGTATGCTGTGGCTGAGGTCTATCAGAGCGATGTCCATAAAATCAAAACAGGACAGCAAGTCAAAGTCAGTAGCGACGCTTTACCCCAAACCCTAACGGGAACGGTCGATCGGATCAGTACCAAAGTTCGTCGCCAGAACATTATCAATACTGACCCCAGTGAGAATATCGACGCCCGTGTAGTAGAGGTCTACGTCAAGCTGGATGATGCTTCCAGCCAGCAGGCCGCTCAATTTACCAATTTGCAAGTAAATGTGGCGGTGCAATTATGAACATCTTACAGCCACTCACCCATCGAACCCCTCTCGGGTGGTTGCAACTCAGTCACGAAAAAGGGCGATTACTTGTAGCCATAGCGGGAATTGCATTTGCCGATATTCTGATGTTCATGCAGATGGGGTTTCAAGACTCCCTCTTTGTCAGCAATACCCAACTGCATCGCTCACTGAATGCTGATGTCGTATTGCTAAGCCCCCAAGCTCGGAATTTGCAAGCCCTATCCACGTTTACCCGGCGGCGACTCTTTCAAGCTCAAGATATTCCAGGTGTGAAGTCAGCGGAGCCCTTGTACGTGAGTACGCTCAACTGGAAGAATCCTCAAACCAAGCGAGAGACCGTCGTCCAGGTCTTAGGATTCAATCCAGATCGCCCGGCTTTGACACTACCGGGACTAAACCAGCAACTGCCCCAGGTAAAGCAACCCGATACATTTTTGTTCGATCGCGGTGCTCGGGGAGACTATACCGAGACCTTTGCCCAAATCGATCAAGGCCAACCTGTACAAACAGAAGCGCAACGACGAACCATTACCATTGCCGGATTATTCCAGATGGGAGCCTCCTTTGGCGCAGATGGCACGTTAGTTACGAGCGATCAAAACTTTTTAATGCAGTTCCCTCGACGGCAGGCGGGCAGCGTTAATTTGGGTCTGATTCAACTGGAGGAGAATGCTAACCCTGAACAGGTGGTTGCCGCCCTTGACGATCACCTGCCTGAAGATGTTCGCGTTCTGACGTTGGAGCAGTTTATCGAGTTTGAAACCGCTTACTGGCAGGTTCGCAGTCCCGTGGGATTTATTTTCGGCTTGGGGACAGTGATGGCCTTTGTGGTGGGGGTCGTGATTGTCTATCAGGTGTTGTCCACGGACGTGAATGCCCATATCCGCGAGTACGCCACTTTTAAGGCGATGGGCTATCAGAACCGCTATTTATTGGGTGTGGTGTTTGAAGAAGCCATCATCCTGGCGGTGTTTGGGTTTATTCCAGGAGCAATCCTGCCCGTGGGCCTCTACAGCCTGACACGCTCCGCCACTGCTTTACCTGTATTTATGACCACTGCCCGCGCCATCACAGTGTTTCTGTTGACGGTGGTGATGTGTTCTCTTTCCGGTGCGATCGCAACTCGGAAACTCCAATCCGCTGACCCCGCCGATATGTTTTAACGCTCCCCAAGGAACTGAAACGATGAAGGACCCCGTTATTGCCATCCACAATTTGGACCATTCCTTTGGTCACGGTCGCCTCCGCAAACAGGTCTTGTTTGATATTCACCTAGAGATTGAATCCGGCGAAATTGTGCTGATGACAGGACCATCAGGTTCTGGGAAAACGACACTGCTAACCTTAGTAGGTGGGCTAAGGGCAGCCCAAAGTGGAAGCCTCAAAATTTTGGGTCAGGAATTAGCAGGAGCGAAAGAAAAGGACCTTGTGCAAGCTCGCCGACATAATGGCTATATTTTTCAGGCCCATAATTTGCACCGCAGTTTAACGGCTCTGCAAAACGTGAAGATGGGGCTTGAAGTGACGGGCACTCGATCACCACAAGAGATGGTTGAACAAGCGACCACGATTCTCAATCAGGTTGGACTGGCCGATCATATTCACTACTATCCCGATGATTTGTCCGGTGGACAAAAGCAACGGGTTGCGATCGCACGGGCGTTAGTCAGTCACCCCGCCATTGTCCTGGCCGACGAACCGACAGCAGCCTTAGATAGTAAGTCCGGTCGAGATGTAGTCACCCTGATGCAAAAGTTAGCCAAAGAACAAGGCTGCACCATTCTACTGGTCACCCACGATAACCGCATCCTCGATGTCGCGGATCGGATTGTACATATGGAAGATGGCCGCTTGGAAACCAACACCCTTACAGCAGAAACACCTCTGAAAGCAGCCTAATCCCTAACATTAGATGATAGCCTTGCTTCTATTGGCTGATATGAATCGGCACATAATCCGGCAAGTGTAAGTTCAATGTTTTTGCGACCCAAATATCCTCAATCGCTAATACCAAGGGGTGATCACCGGGGCCAGAAACGGAGTGATCGCGTTCCCAGCGGTTAACGATATCGCTCCAAGCAGAGTCCAGATCGCCCTTGTACAAGGCAATTTGATCCTTATAGATACGATTCAATACTCGGGTTGCTAGTGCTTGGGCTTGCACCTGGGGAAGCGTTTGGCATTGCTCCGCCGCCAAGGTAATCGTTCGCAGGTCCTTCGCCTTACCTACGTCTTGTGGATCCGGTAATGTTTTCGTAGAGAAGGCAACAAAATACTCTGTCTCTGGATCAGATATATTAGGTGACAAAGACAATGCCAAGGGAAAAAGCTGGGGCATTTCGAGATCGACAAGACAGGGCTGCAATTGTTGGAGACGGGCATCAATTTTTGGTGCTTCAGGGACTAGTTCAGCAACAGATAGTGTGGAAGATTCGATAGCAGGAGTGTTGGCAGTATCCTTCTTCGGTAGCTGTGCTACTTGGCTGGGCGATACGCATCCCCAACTTAAAACAGCAGACAAAAGTGCGATCGCACTCATCAAACCGGAACTTGAATTCACCGTACTTTACCTGCCTAAACTCATAGATATTCCCTCTTAGCGCCTGTACCGACTTATTGTGCTTAGCCTAAGACTGCTGTTTGCCAATGCTGAATCTAAATCGCTTCATGCCAAACCAGGCCATGCAGGAGCTGGCGAGGACCACAGAGAAAATGTAAGACACGTCGGCGATGGGGAAGGGCCATCTTACTAGAAGCATGCAGAAGTAAGGGTCGCATCACTAGCACTCCCCCTTTGGGCACTAAGCAGACAATCTCACCGGAGTGGTCCCGCAGTTTTGCAATCATAGGGTCAGTGAGTCGCCCCTGTTGATGAGATCCTGGTACCACTTTTAGGGGACCATTATCTAACGTACAGTCATCTAAATGAACACGAAGGGCAACCAACTGTTCCAAAATCTCGACGGGTGGCTGCACGAATGACAGCCCTTCTTTGTGAGTAATTCCCCACTGGATGGCGGCGGCATTGGGTTGAATGGCAATACTAACGTCTTGATGCAAGGCCACTAACCAATTCCGAGCGGAGGACTTCTCAAAGTAGGTGCATTGGTTGATAACGGGTGTAGGTCCCAATAATAGAGAGATCAATGGATGAGATTTTAGGCTTTTTGCCAGTACTCGGCACCAGTCATAAGCTAACAAACGTCGAGTTCCGGGTCTTGCTTTTGTCACTGCTGCTAAATGGTCAGATATCTCATTGCAGGTTTGGACAGAACAGATTTGAGGCAGAATAGCATAGCCCTGCCGATGGAACTCCTCATTGGAGCTGGTAGCTGATAGGATTTGAGATTGCCCCGATATAGTCAAAGCGCATTCACTAGTGTTTGTTGTGTGGTGCAAGAATAATGCTCTGTTAGTTCTATGCCTTACCCACAAGTCTTGAAAGTATTGTGATGGTTAGGTTTGGGATATGCGATAAAGTGTAACCTGACCACTGACATAGCGAAGCGAAT
>JANQPU010000351.1 GCA_028285315.1 Acaryochloris sp. IP29b_bin.176 | reverse complement strand
AGCTTAGGGAAAAGAATAAATCCTGGATGGGTCATTTCTAAAAATGGCCTGCTTTGTTTTGCGAGTGTTACCTATTTTGGGCCAGATTTGAACAAAGCCACACTCTCAACCCCTTTTTTATTTATGAAGATTAGTTGGATAGGTTGAACTATAGTTTTCTAAGGAAAGGCAGGGGATTAATCGCACCTTTACCAGCAGGATGTAGTTCAAAATGAGTATGGGGTCCAGTACTCAAACCCGTGCTGCCCATCTCAGCAATTTGCTGGCCTTGATAAACGGATTGGCCTACGCGAGTTTTAATGCGGTGGTTATGGGCGTATAACGTTAAACTGCCATCAGGATGGCGAATCTCGACGAGGTTACCATACCCCCAACGATTCCAGCCCGCAGTCGTGACAATACCCGGAGCGGAGGCTATCACTGGCGTGCCAACGGGAGCAGCAATGTCGATCCCACGATGCGGACGTCCCCAACGCCAGCCGAACCCAGAGGTCAGAACCCCTTTAGCTGGCCACAGATATTTTTGCGGGCCAGGTAGCATTTTGCTCGGTAGATACCGATCTACCGAGGATAAAGGCGGTAATTCTAAGCTAGGGACTTGTGGCAACAGGTTGCGAGTTGCAATTGTAGTTGTATCACTCTTCAACTTTGTGCTTGGGGCAGATTGAATAGGCAAAATTGCTACGGGCTTAGCTGCCTTAGGAGAGAGAGGCGGAACCCCTTCGTCATTACTTTTTTCTGCCTTAGAAGATTTTGGTTGGTCGGCCTTTGGTTGCACCTTTAAAAGATCGCTAAGCTCATTCTTTGCTTCAGCTTCATTGAGAGCGACGATATCCTGAACCGTACTGAGTGAAGACGAGAGTGATTGATGGGCTGGAATTCGAAGCTTTGTTTTTGGCTCAATGGAGTCAAGATCACTAATACGATTCGCTCTCGTAATTTCCTTTGCAGAAACTTGATAGAGGCGAGATATATCGTCTAAGGTTTCTCCCGGTTTGACTTGATGAACAATGGCCCCAGAGTCGATTAAAGCTGAATTTTGATCGTTAGGAATGATGGTTTGGGATAAGTCAATATCAGGTAGCACTGCAACAGACTCAGTTGAGTCTACTAATTCCACCGCAGGGACTTCACTACTGTCCTCTTCAAGTTTAAGGGAATCAGCTGCCTGTGGAGTGTCTTCAAGGGTTGCAGACAAATCCAGCGGATTGCCAATGGATGCTGCACTCAGAACAACATCAGACCCTGCTATATCCGATTGAGGCAAGAGTTCCTCCAACTCAAGAAGGGACTGTTGGGGTAAGTCAGCTAACAGAATAGGCTCTACAACTTGAGTAGTAACAGTCTTTAAGATATCTGATGTGCCAAGCTCAAGGTTCTTTTCAAGGTTGTCCAGATCTAGGATGTCTATGGCTTCTAATAAATTCTTAGAGGTTAAGGGAGCGATCAGCCCATCAGCTAAGCGCTGGGAAGATCCTACCAAGTTGCTTCGCGTGAAAGAGATGCCAGTACTGGATGCCTGTGATCTAGAAGAAGCCTCAGACGAGTTAAGTGCTAGAGAACCAATAGGCTGAGTAGGTAGCAAGCTAGAGGACTGAGGATCTGGATTTGGATTGGCTGCAATAAGTGCAGAGGATGAACTCTGAAAGACCCTTTTTTGAAGCAACCTTGAACGTTGAGAGATGCTCTGAGTTGAGTATGTTGATACCTTATACTGCGGAGAACCGATCAGGTCCGGCAACTGCAAAGACTTATGAGGAGATGTTTTGTGATGAGCCGAAGAACTGGCAGCGATGGCTGCATGCTCAGTTGTTAGTCCGCCGAGGGCACTGACCGTGATCATAAAACCTAGAACACTGACAGAACGAGTTCGACGAAGGAGAGTTGACACCCTTGACGAAATGGTATCAATCTTCTGCGGAATTTCTCGTTTCAATGAGGACCTCCTAAATGCTTAACGTTTCCCTGTGATGATGCAGAAATAGATCTTTGAAATTGGGTTTGAGAGTAGGAATATAAGTCCTTAATTATCTCATAACATTGTTGTTCTTACCCGTTATACCAAAAGAAAATTCTAGGTGAAAGAAGTGTACCAGGTAAAAATACCTTGCTTCTTAGAAATAGACAAGTCTCAAGATGGAGTAGTCCTAGACAGTTGGGATGCCCATGCTTGAATTAGAACCATGCTCCTGCACAGCAAACAGTATTGATGGATACATTTAGGGAAGGCGCCCTAAGACGTGCCTCACCTTTATTTTCTCTATAACGATTAAATATCTATTGCAATCAACGATGTGGATTGCAATGAGCTTTCATTTAATTTGCCCAGGAGCTTGTACATATATCCTGCGTAAAACTACTGAATTCTTACCTAGGAACATTCAATAAAGACCAACGCTTCCGTAAAAACACGCAGAGGTCTAGTTAATATCCTTGAATGAGTTTGTTTAGTTTCAAAGCTTAGAATCAAGCGTTTAGGATTATTGTCAAAGCTAAATCAATGTATTGAACAAACTTATTGATTTAAAAAGAAAAATATTTTATCCATCTGAGATCTTGCACTAAAATCTCAGTTTCTGTATTTGGCTCCCCGCTTCCCAAGTTTGGGGGAGAAAGCTGGATTCTATCAATTTCTCCCAGAATATAGTCTTCAGCGCTCAAGAAGGAGTGCTAGGGAGGCTAGTGCAAGGTGTCAGCCATCATACATTGTTCCTCCGTCAGGCTTATTGGTCGCTCTAACCCATACTGTGCGCATCAGTTATGGGAAGTATACCTAAATTCAATGGCAGAATTTGCCCAGGAACTAACGTTAAGATATCAAAGCTAACTGCCTTCTGGCTTCAAATAATCCCACTGCAGCACTGACAGAAAGATTCAAGCTTCTGACCTGCTGATGGGTCATGGGAATGCGAAGGACAGCTGAACTGGCTTGCAAAATGTCTGAGGGTAAGCCTCTAGACTCACTGCCAAATATGAGCCAATCATGATCACAAAACTGGAATTGCAAATAACTCTGGGTCCCTGAGGTGCTGAAGCTAATGGAGCGGCCCCCTTGCCCCTGCTGAACATTCTGAAAAGCCTCCCATGAGGAATGAACTTTAAGGTTCACATAGGGCCAATAGTCTAAGCCTGCTCGTTTCAGGTACCGATCCGATATTTTAAATCCTAGGGGTTCAACTAAATGTAGCTCGGTTTGAGTTGCGGCACAGGTACGAGCAATATTGCCTGTGTTGGGAGGGATCTCAGGATAAACAAGGACAACCCGAAGCATGATCGATCTGGATTTTGGCTAGTGATGGATGTTCTATACTGCTACAGGCTCACATAGCTTGTCGCGGAGATTAATCTCAGTTTGGGCCATGCTTGCGATCGCATCCTGCATTATCTGTGCAATCGGCTGTCCCTGCTGATGCTGCACTAACCACTTTTGAGCATCATTCCCTTGGGCTAAAATCTGATGAATTGGAGATAAAAAACAACTAAACCCTTCTTGTTTGGCTGTAGGCCAAACTTCTGTATATAGTTCTTCAATCCAGTCACGAGCAAGAATTTGACGGCCATCTTGCCAATGAGTCAATTCTGCATCCAAACTGTTGGTGGCAGCAGCGATTTCATTGGCATCCGCGAGGGCAACTAAGTGGTCAGGATCTGAGCTGAAGTTGCTACTAAGCAGGGGATCAAGCTCGGGATCATCGATAAGCTGAAGGATTCGGGCTTCTAGCAGTGCCGTAATAGCTAATAAATGTATGGGATGGGTGACGAGATCACAAATCCTCAACTCAAGACGATTAAGATCATAGGGACGACGATTGCCATTGGGACGAACCGAACTCCAAAGATGGCGAACATTTTGCATTGTGCCTTGTAAAAGCTGTGATTCGGTCCAATCAATGAAATGCTGGTGATGGGTAAAAAGAGGAACCTGGGTCGGGGTTTTGGGGAACACTGACCAGCGGGTAGAGTGATGCCCCGTAACTTGGTTTCCCAGAAAGGGAGAAGATGCACTAAGCGCCAAAAATAGGGGGGCTTCCATACGCACAAGCCGACAAGCCCGAAACAACTGATCAGTGTTGGGAATACCAATGTTGATATGGATACTGGCTGTAACAACACTGGTACCGTAGGTCTTTTCGATGTAGGAATGATAGGGGTTATTGGGATCAGAACGATAAAAATGCTGATGATCCGCAGCCGCGAGAGTGCTACCAGGAATTAGAGTGTAGTTTCCCAGGGTTTGCAGATACTGGCGGAGCTGTAGGCGGGGCTTTAATAGATCACAGAGGAGTGGATCGTAATGGTGGGCTGGGGCAGTTGTATATTCCACATTACGACTGTCAGGTTCCCGGACAAATCCATCTAAGTCGGCGACAATACGGTCAGAGAGACCCACAATCTCACCTGTAGGCTGCCCAGTATACAGCTCTACCTCAAACCCTTTAGAAAGCACCATGCATGTCCCTCGCTCTTGTCAAACAGATGATATCAAGCAGATCTGAATAGACCCTTAAAAAGAGTGAGTCACTTTGATGAGGGCAAACCAAGATTGGACGTACACCAGTGGGCAAAACGTGACCGATGAATAGGTGTACTGCTAGCAATGATGTCGCTCACTTGACAGATCGTTGCTCATATTCTGACATGTTTCGGTACAGGTGTTGGGTAGAAAACCGTACTATCATTGGTCTTCGATGCAGCAGAAGCCTTTATGTGAGCCATAAACGAAGATAGCAATAGCCAGAAACACTGTATTGAAGTGCTTTCCTGCTACAGGTTCAGCTTATTCCATGAGGGATCGAATCGTATCTGTGAGAATATTAAGGATCCCAGACTGCTGAATATAGGGTTGAGCTTCTTTTAAGATGGGGCCAGCATCTTCTAATAAAGGAGCGACTTCCTTCAATAAGGGGCTAGCTGCACCGATGGCAGGGGCAAATTGCTTGCCCTTGGCAATAATAGGCCCATATTTTTGGTAGGCTTCCAACAACCGCTCACCATCTATCTCAACAGTATTGGTGGGGTAACTTTCAAGCGTGTCTAAGATTGTAATTTCCCCATCTCGACTAGCATCTAGAACAAGGGCAGAGCGAATAGCCTGACGACTCGCTCGTTTTGAGGGGGGAGACATGATTTCCCCTGCTTCATCAAGCATGACATCGCCGAAAGGGCTATTCAGTAACTGATCAAGTTGAGTGGAGCTAATGGCGAAGGGGCGAATTAGGATTTCACTGACTTCTTGGGGATCTTGTTCTGCGAGGTCTAAATACACTTTTAGATCTGCGGGGGCACGGCCTGTATCAGCTAATTCACGGAGAGAACTAACCGGGACCGATCGGGCAATGGGGCCATATTTAAAGACAACCTGTTCTGCGGCCCCTGAAGGTAATGCGCTCAACAGCACAGCCGCACAACTTCCGAATAAACAGTTCCACCAATTGTTGTTAGTCTGTGATGTCGTTGAACTCATAACGCTAGGGTCTTTACCTTTTCAATCTTAAGAATACCCAATTACTACGACCGATTTGTGATCTTGGGGTTCCTTTCATCTTAAAGAGATGTGGGTTGATGTGGGTTTAGGAGAAAATATGAGAGTAATGCCTTGGTTTAAGGTTGATATGTCATGGAGCGATCGCAAACGATTGCAAACCTAAATGCAATGAAAAAACACCCAATCAGTCGATGGGCTCTATGTTATCTGGCATTGAACCCAATGAGGTGTGGGAATTTGAGGTTCAGGTCGAGTGTTTTGATTGGATCGATTCAGCGTGATTAACTTGAAATTAGGCAACTACAAGGTAAACCGTTTATGGATGTGATCCCTGCTATTGATGTGCTGGAAGGTCGTTGTGTCCGTCTTTATCAAGGGGACTACGACCAATCGCAAGTTTTTTCTGAGAACCCGGTCGAGGTTGCCAAAGCATGGGAAGCCCAAGGAGCCCAGTGGTTGCATTTAGTGGATTTGGATGGAGCTAAAACGGGACAGCCCGTAAATTTAGACACCATTGCAGCGGTGGTGGAGGCATTAGAGATTCCGGTGCAAGTAGGGGGAGGCTTACGCGATCGCAACCGCGTTACCCAACTTCTAAACCTGGGTGTACGACGGGGCATTTTAGGTACAGTCGCCATTGAAACCCCCGATCTTGTGCAGGAGTTATGCCAAGAATTCCCGGAGCAAATTGTGGTGGGGATTGATGCTAGGGAAGGCAAAGTTGCTACCCGAGGTTGGCTAGAGACTTCTGAGATCCTCGCGATAGACTTAGCCAAACGCATGGTGACGGCTGGTGCTGCTGCGATTATTTACACGGATATTCAGCGAGATGGGACCTTGCAAGGTCCCAATATCCCCATGCTTAGAGAAATAGCTGAGGCCATTACGATTCCTGTGATTGCCTCCGGTGGCGTCAGCTCAATTACAGACCTGCTGAATTTACTAGCTCTGGAGACTATCGGGGTAACGGGAGCAATTGTGGGCAAAGCCTTATATACAGAAGATATTTCCTTATCTGAGGCACTACGAGCCGTCGGCCCTGGCCGCTGGCAAGATGTTCCTCCTGATTTAGGATCTTCGGCGTTTGCCTGATGCCCACCGTACTCTCATTATTCACTACCTTCGCCTCTCCATTCAATCATCCTCGTCAGATTCATCGATTTCAAAGGGGAGAGTTGGTATCTCTCGTTTGAGGGTGGGTGGAGAAATCTCGATGCTGGGCTTCTGAGATTTCTGAACAGGGGCAGCAGACGGAGCCGACTGTACGGCAATAACAGGTCCGCGAGGTCGCGCAGGCTGTGTAGGCTGGCCCTTGGGCTGTGCCGTGGGCGGCGGAGCGGGTCGAGTTTGCAGGGGTTGAGGTTGGCTTTCAGTCGCAGGCTGTGCCTTGGGCTGTAATTCTGGCTTAGCTGGAGGAGACGCTGGCTTGGCTTGCGGCGTTGGTGAAGACGCAGGCAACGATTCTGGAGGAGCCGTATGGATAATAATAGGTTGGGGCTGAGTTTGGGGAGCTGGAGATCCAGGATTCACCATAGGTCTATAGCCCAAGGCCGTCCCGGTAATTACACCGCCAATGCCGACGAAGGTTAAAAAGCGTTTTACATAGGTTTCGCCGCCGTTATACGCCTTCAACAGTTCATCGACAATGGCGAAACCAGCTTTCGTACAGTCCTTTTTATCCGGTTGTTGTGGGACGGTTTGATTCATCATCATCACCCGCTTTTTTCTGGTTCTAATGGAATACATTGGCTGAATGTGTTGGCCCAGCCCATAGGGTTACCGACGACAGGCAGGGGTATCCCGTTACGGATTTATGCTAGTCACACCCCACCTGCATCTCAACCTTTAGGATTACGGCTGGTAATGAAGTCTGTGTGAAGCTTTGATGAGAAGACTCTCATGGCGTAAATTGCCCATTACAAGCACTGAGCAGGGTAGGCAACCCTCACAAATTACTCAAAAGGTGTTTCTACAATCAAAGTGTTGGGAGTTATGGGTTTCGTTAGTTCTGAGAGTAACCTACGCCAACGCGACGCATCTCCGTCAAAGCAATCTTGGCTCCCAAACGCTTCCAACCTCAAAACATCAGAACTCATAACTCATGGATTCCCCTTTCTAAGCTGCGTTCACTGCAGATTTGAGCCCTATCGTACAGTTTGGTGTTGCTGAGGAGACCATTATGTTTCTATCTCTTCCCTATACCGCAGGGACAACATATCTATTGATCAAACTCAGTATTTTAGGGCTGGAATTGCTGATCTACCTGTGGGCAATGCATACCCTCAGGACTGGGTATTTTGCTGATTCTAGCCGAGATCGCAATATCGCTGGAGAACATTAAACTCTTCAAAACTGCCATTACATCTAGGTCCCAAGCTTGAGATCTCAACTCCGCAATTCAATAATCAATTGCAGCTTAGGTACACCGGGCGGTAATCGACCTCGACATATCATCGATCAGGTGTAATCTAATGTGATGAATTTAAATTATATACGAGAATAAATTAAGGCCCTACCAAACTTATATTTTAAAAGCCATATCTCAAAAGGGATTGAAGTTATCTGGAATGTAAATTAAAATTCGAGTGAAAACTATTATGTTGTTTTAATTTTGATAATTTCTGATATAAAAAATCAAGGTATCTGGTAATATCTTTGAAAAAGTTTATCAAAATCGTTGTCTAGCCAAAATAGAAAACTGCTTAATCAAAAAATATGGAAAAACCTAAGTAGAGGAAGCTCTCTATTTCATGCTTTCTTGTTTCTCTAAAGTGTCAATATAACTCAAGTTTCAATCCTTTTAGGATCAGCACTCTGGGCAGTTTTTGGCGATTAAAGAGAGAATGCGGGCTTCAACCGCCTCTAATATCATTTAGTTGAATGAGAAACCAATGGTTGCAGCGTTTCCCCGGAAAATTGCCTGGACTATTGCGATTCTATTACAACTATTAACTATTAAATGATAGTTAGGCGGATTTTATGTGCTTTGCATAGCTAGATTTATAGTGTTTAGCTATGCAAAATAATTATCCTTAGGACGATCAGTTCAGTATTTCTTAAATACTTTGATCTAGATAGGATCTTTATCAATTGGCAGTATTTACAGTTAATCAGGATTCCATAATTCATCTGAATAGAGTTAAGTAGAACTTTCGCTTCTTGGTTTTCTTGTAATGGGATTTTGCAAGAATAAACTATCTAGCTGAGTGATTTATTTTCAAGGATTTAATATTCTTTGAAAGTTTTCTTGGATGGATGTTGCTTTGTAGGATATTTCTAATAGGTAAAGTCTTTCATTGGGTTTATTCTTGAGATAGCTTAGCTCTTCTTATTCAAGAATTGGATGATTAAACACTATTTTTTTGCAGTTCTCAACTGAGTTATTCAGTTTCTTTTTCATTTTATTAACAGGAAGGAAATCAATAATATGCGACTATTTATCCGCCGTCTTGCTTTGTTAACTTTAGTTGTAGCAAGCTGTTTAGGTTTGATGGGTTTGCAACAACCTGCCAGTGCACTCAATATTAATGGGCCATTCACCTCAACCGATCTTCTGGCTGCTACGTATCGTAATCCTGTAGATGCAAAGCTTGAAACGGACTATGGTCAAAAAATTGACTTGAATAATACGAATGTCATTGCTTTTAGCCAATTTAAGGGACTTTACCCTACCATTGCGGGTAAAGTAGTTCAGAATGCACCGTATAGCAGTGTAGAAGATGTTTTACAAATTGATGGTTTAACTGAACCCCAAAAGAAAATGTTGCAACAGCATCTGGGCAGCTTTACGGTTACTGATCCAGATCCTGCTTTAGTCGGTGGTCAGGATCGCTACAACACAGGTGCTTATTACCCAGTCCGTCGTTCATAGTTTTCCTGCACGGATGGGATAGCAGCATATCCCATCCGCGATCCGCACCTCAGGAGATTTTATGAAAAAAATAGAACGTAGTTTATAAGACGGTCAAGCACAGACTTGTAAAGATCAAAACTAACCATTTGTGTTTAGCAATTGGGTCCATCCGTCATGAAAGTTATTTGTATTGGCCAAATTTGGCGATCAATCTTCCATCGACTCACCTTATTAGTTGTCGGTATCATTTTTGCTTGGGGCATGATGTCGATTGGCTGTCTGAATAGCGATTTAGGACTCTGTTGGGCTGCTCTACCTTCTGGGGATGCGATCACCAATCCCTGGAGTATATTGAGACTCGCTTTACCTGTTGATAACCCAGCTATTCAAACCCTGCATCAATATCTAGAAGAGATGCCCTCCCAACTAGATGATCCAACAGCACGGTTGCAACCCAAACAATGGTCTGAGGTGGACAATCAGGTATCAAAAGCGATTAAAACGTTCAATAGAGAGGCTTCAGACCTATTAGCTGCTATACCTACCCCCTCTCGACCTCAAGCTTTAGTTCGTATGAATCAAATTAATGCGGCTCTAGCCGATCTAAAGATACTGTCTGACCAGAAAAATAAAGAACAATTTGCGACTAAACGAACTCAAGCCTGGAACTCAGTCGATTTGCTTGCGGCCTCAATGGTGCCAGATTTTTCTGTCAACATCCCGGAGGAGTACCAAACCCTGCCCCAACTCAAAGGGCGAGCAGTCGTTGCTCTCGATACTAGTAAGGGACTAATCACCATTATGGTGGATGGCTATAACGCCCCCATCACCGCTGGCAATTTTCTGGATCTCGTCCAGCGAGAGTTCTATGACGACCTAACCTTTACTCGTGAAGATCAGGCTTATGTAGTGCAGGCAGGGAATCCAGAGGGAGCCCAAGCGGGATTTACTGATCCTGATACGGGTCAATATCGCTCTATTCCGTTAGAGGTGACAGTTAAAGGTAGTTCTGAGCCTATTTATGGCTCCACTCTAGAAGAGCTAGGCTTGGCTTTGTCAGAGCCTGTCCTTCCTTTTTCTGCTTATGGGACTGTGGCGATGGGACATCCTGCTGGTGACCCCAATGGTGGATCATCTCAATTTTTCTTTCACCTATTTGAGCCCGATTTGACGCCTGCGGGGTTAAACCTACTAGATGGTCGCTACGCTGTTTTTGGGTACGTGGTTTCAGGGCAAGACGTATTAGCTCAATTACAACAAGGTGATCAATTGCATTCAGCGAAAGTCGTTGATATCTCTCCACCCAATGGCTTTACTTTACGCTATTTAGACTGGATTCTTGTTCAAACCATTAATCGCTCTATGCCACTAGCTTAGACTTTCCCCATTGCCAAGATCTTATTGATCTATTATTTTCCATCCAAACGATCCTTCTAAAAATTGGCGATTAGTTTAGGCAAAAGATCCACTTTTATTCCAAAAACCCTTGCTAAGGGACAACCATTTTCTCATTCATTGCATCAGAATTGATGCGCTGTCCACACTCTATGAAACCTAAATTATGAATAGCCGACAATCAAATTTCTCGATAGTTAATCAAGGTGATGAAAGCTACTCATCTGTTTTTACAGTAATCGGTATCTTGATTTTCTGGATTTTTTTAATCGCAGCAATGATAACTGTATTGGTTTATTCGGCCTCATCTAGCGCTTGTGATACGAACGGGACATATTTTGATATTTGGCGAATAGCATGTCGCCCTTATCCATAGGAGGCTAAGCCAATTACGCTGGAGATAAAGTTAGTGCAGTGCCTGCTCCTGTAGCAGCTTGACTTCGGCTGATTGAGGATTGCACGATGCATCAGGACTCCGACACTCACCGTAATACAGGAGTGGAATTACGACTAAGGTCAGCAGAGATGATGCTAACATGCCGCTGAGCAGCGTCCAGGCTAACCCCGACCAGACCGGGTCGCTGAGGATGGAGAGGGTACCTAACATTGTGGTGACGCTAGTGAGGAGGATGGGGCGAAACCGAGTCGCACCTGCTGCGAGAATTGCCAGCTTCAAGTCAGCTCCTTCTTGCAATTTGGCGCCCACGAACTCTAACAACACAATGGCATTGCGAACCACAATTCCTGCTAAAGCAATCACGCCAATCATGGCCGTAGCACTGAAATAGACCCCATTTAGTGAGAACCCAATCAAGATACCGATCAAGGCCAAAGGAATGCTGCCCAGGATAATTAACGGCACCTTAAAGCTGCGAAACTGACCGACAAGAATCAAATAAATCAGCAGGACCGCCACCAGCATGGCTAAGCCTAAATCTCGGAACACATCCAGGGTCAGCTTCCATTCACCATCCCACTGGATCCAATAGCCCTGGGGTAAAGGATGCCGCCAAAAGTAGACTAACTGATCAAGGACGGCATAAACAGAAGAGCGATCGCCCATTTCACCCATGACATAGGCCACGGACCTCTGATCCTTATGGAAAATGGGTTGATCGACGGTAGTGGGTTGAAACTCCACTAGTTCCGATAGCGGCACTAAGGAGCCGCTGGGGGTAGGCAGTTGAATGCGGCTGAGGTCATCGATACTCTGGCGATTAGCATCCGCAAACCGCACTTGGATGCCGACAGGACTGAGTTCACCCGCAACTTTAAGGGTGGAAACTTGGGCACCTGCGATCGCAACCCGTAGCGTCTGGGCAATGTCTTGGGTCGCCAAGCCTGCGCGCTGGGCTTTCTCTCGATCCACCACCAGCCGCATCTGGGGCATTTGATTTTTCACTGAATCGTCAATATCCACCACGGCATCAGTTTGGGCAAAGACCTGCCGCACTTGCTTGACTAACGCCCGCAGTTGTCCATAATCAGGACCATACACTTCCGCCAACATCGTCGAACGGACTGGGGGACCGGGGGGATCTTCGACAAGTTTTACTAGAGCATTATGGCGTGTCGCCACCTGCTCCAACTGGGGACGCAGGGCAAAGACAATGGCTTCTGATTGCCGAGATCGAGCGTCTTTATTGGTGAGATGGACCCGGATATCGGCAAAATGCTCTGCCTGGCGATCCGTAGCTCCTCGCAACATACCGTTAAAATCAAGGGGTGACCCCGTACCGACATAGGTTTCAAAGTGAGTAATGTCAGTATCTTGCTGGAGAACAGCTTCCAAATCCTCGACAACGCGATTGGTGGTCGCCAACTCCGTGCCCAAGGGGGCATCTACTTGCACCAGGAAGGTATCCTTATCCGCTTTCGGCAGCATCCGAAACCGCACGGCCTGAGTGAGGGGCAAGATCATCGTTGCTAAGAGTAATCCCGTCACCCCCAGCAGCACAAATCGTCGTCGAGACGCGGAGTCCAGGAGAGGAGCCATCACCCACCGATAGCCGCGATAGATACGGGTCTGGTGAATACTGGGCAGCTCTTCTGAGTGAGGCTGCAGCTTGATCAAACGCAGCGCCAGAAAAGGCGTTACCGTTACGGCCAGGGTTGTGCTAATCAGCATCGCCACGGGCACATTGAAGGGAATCGGTCCCATATACGGTCCCATCATTCCCGTCACAAACCGCATGGGTAAGAACGCCAAGATGACGGTGATCGTCGATAAAATCACCGGGGTACCGAGTTCATTAACCGCACTGATGGCGGCAGCCGTTTTCTGTCGTCGGTCAGATGGCGGCACAGATTCAAAGTGGCGATGAATATTCTCGGTAACTGCGATCGCATCATCAACCAACGTCCCCAAGGCTAAGATCAGGGCAAACAGGGTAATGCGATTAATCGTCTGTCCCGCCATCCAGCCCACGGCCAATGTCCCTGCTAAGGTCAGGGGAATGACAAAGGCAACAATGGCCGCCTCCCGCCATCCCAAAAACATGACGAGCAGCCCGACCACAGTGGCAATCGCAATCAGCAAACTTTGATAGAGGTCGCCAACGGCTCTGGCCGCAGTTTGACCATCATTGCGGGTGACAGCAATTTGCACCCCCGGAGGCAGTTGGGATTGGAGCGCATCCACCCGGTCAAAAATCTGCTGGGCTACGGTAACCGCATTGGTGCCTTTTTTCTTGGCGATACCAATGGTCATTGCGGGTTGAATCACGAATTCTCCCTGGGACTGGCTGCTAGGGTCAGGGTAGGGATTGGCAATGTCCCAATCTTGTCGATAATGAATGCGCGATACCGTGGTGCGATCGCCAAAATCATCCACAACCGTTGCCACATCTTTCAGGTAGATGGGCCGGAGATTACCCTGGTCTGTAGCAGTGCCAAAGCCCACCATAATCTCCCCGACCTCCGTGGCTGACTGGAACAGATTGCCACCTTCTAAAAATAGACGGGTCTCTCCGACAGACACATCTCCCGTGGGCAATTGCACATTTTCCACCTGGAGTTGCTGACTAATCTGAGCGGGGGACAGCCGATAGCTCGCCAGTTTATCGGGGTCCAAATCGACTCGAATGGCTCGGGGTTGCCCACCCACCATTGTCAGATTGGCGGTGTCTGGAATACTACGCAAATCATTGAGGAGTCGTTCCCCTACCCGTCGAAGTTGGTTATCGGCATAGCCTTGCCCTGTCAACGTCAGTGTCACGATGGGAACATCATCGATAATCACAGGTTTGACGAGATAGGACGCCCCTGGGGGTAGTAAATCTTGGTGATTGTAGAGATGATTCTGCAGTTTGAAGAGAGAATCCTCCCAGTTTTCTCCTACAAAATACTGCACGGTAATTTTGGCCCCTGAATTTTGGGAGACGGAATAAAGATGTTCCACTCCTGTGAGTTCACGGAGCTTGGCCTCTATCGGGTTGGTAACGATATTCTCGACCACCTCAGCTGGCGCACCCGAATAGGGCAGGATGACCTCAGCAGCCGGGACGACAATTTGGGGATTTTCTTCTTGCGGGGTGAAGACGGCTGCCCCGACTCCAAACAAAACCAGGGCGGCAATGAGCAAAATCGTCACCTGGGAATTGATGAAATAGGTAGTGATTCGACCAACAATGCCCGTTTCGAGAGATGGATCAGCAGCAGATAACTGGGACATAACGAGTGATGGGGCGAATGGGGATTGAGTACGATACAATCCCTGATCTATATTATATAATTATATATCTATTTAGTAATTTAATGGCTACTACAGCACAACAGTCCGATATCTTTGGAGCCAACCTAGAGCTTTCTTGTGTTAGGCTGAGCAGCCTAATGCGAGTATTCCACAAGCGAGCGAAAGCTGGTCTCAAACTAAAGCAACCTACCGATTTTGGGACACCCCCAAAGTGAGTGCAGAGGAGATATTAGAAGTCCATTGGGTATGAGTTCAAGAGCGGAGGCAAGACTCAAGTGTTGTTCTAGCGATTCAAGATACAGCAGACGTGACCTTCACTCACCATCGCAGCACAAATCAAAGAGTTTGAATCTGGTTTTGGCCTGACCAGTAGCCAGTCCTATGTGTGGAGCTTGAAGGTGCATACCACCTTTAGTATGAGTGGTGAGGGAGTCCCTCTGGGTGTGCTGGACCAACAAGTTTAGTCGAGAGATCCAGCCTGGGCACAGTCAGGCAAGAAGAATCAGAAAACATCGAAAGCCAAAAGCTTAAAAGACAAAGAGAGCCTACGTTGACTCTAAGCCCAAGTGGCAAGTGAGCTGGATTTACCCGAGGGTGTTGCACTAGTGACCGTGGCAGACCGAGACTCAGATATCTATGACCTGATAGCCCTGCCGAGGGACAAAGGCGTCCATGTCCTTCTAAGAGTGTGCCGAAGTCGCACTGTAGACCATCCAAGCAAGTTACTTTACTCAAAAGGGATAGAGGAGAGTTAATAAAGGCGATGTGCAACTTTCCTGAAAGTACTGATTACATCGTAAATTAAATACTAAGACATTCATCTGTGGGCCTCCTTGCCTGTAAGCTATGGTTTTAGCGAGGAGCTTTCCCATGCCCAAAGAACCTTTAG
>JANQPU010000342.1 GCA_028285315.1 Acaryochloris sp. IP29b_bin.176 | reverse complement strand
TTTTGAATTGACGTATCCATTCAACCGAGCATCACGTTGGGAGGATAACCAAGCAAACAGGTCACGATCTCGTTGGGCAACATCAAAAATGTCACTTTGACTAATTCGATGGACCTCAGCTTCTAGTTCTGGTGTGCGTTTTGGTTCAGCCCCAAGCAAGATTGGCAATGGTACTTTAGGGGCACGGTCATTTTGCTCAAGCGCTGGGTTCTGCTGACTCATCGAATTTATTCTTCGTTGTTCCATAACGCATTCCAGTCAAAAGCAATTATCTCAGAAGCTTGAGCTTGCAGCCGCCCAGTGCTAGAGACTGGAATTGGTCTGTCATGACTGGTTTTCGTTGCAGTGGCATTCTGTTCATCCTTTGCTGGAAGCGCTTTTGTCTTGGGTACTAGCTCAATAACATTGGTTGGGTTTGATTTACGGTTGATGCGCTTCTGCTCTGCCTTTCGTCGCTGCTTAAGCGTTTTAATTTTCTCCTGGGCAAACTTTTTGATCTTGATGCGCTCTGCAAGGATGGATGACTGGTCTATGGCTTTGCCTGCTTCCCGAAAACGCTTTTTCGTTTCTTTCCAGTCCGCTAGAACTAGGTGATCGCCTTCATGATCTCTGGCTTTCACCGTCCCTAAAAAATGTGAGGGTTCCCTTTCTGTTTCTGGGCTGTAGACCATGAGTGTTGCAATATTTCTGGGATCGTAACGAAGCAGTACATACTGGCCCTGGTATGCCTCTAGCCAATCACCCTGATACACCAGGCATTCAAACAAGACGGTTCCTCGCTTTTGCACTTTACGAGGAATTGTCTTCCTCAGACAGATATCGAGACGGTGTTCATCAATCGTTCGAGGCTCATGGCCCAGTAACCCTGCCCACCAACGCTGGTTCCGAGTTTGATGAATTGCTTTGGGATGGCTGTGGTGATTATAGTGATCCACAAAATAGCGGGTAAGAATTTGCTCCAGCTCTTCATAGAATACACAGGCATACTTTTCAGCATTTTCAGGACGCTTTTGTACATTGGATCCTGTGTAACCTGGAAGTTGCGAAAGTACCTCTTTGTTGTTCTTATCGAAGAGACTCTCAATCATCCCACCTTGCTCAGGATAGGCACGGTACTGCAGCTTGATACCCAATTCCACTGCTATCTGTTTGAGATGGGTTGATTTAAATTCCTTGGCACGGTCTGTGACGATGTAATCAGGAAGACCATAGGGTTCCCAAGCTTTATTCAGTTGGTATTCTGGGCCATAACGCTTTTGAAGGATAGCGTGTCGGAGCGTAATACCAACTTCATGGGAACCCGCAGAAGAAAAACCTAGATAGAATCCGAGTGCACAGCCGGAATAGGTGTCGATAATTGAAGTGAGAAAGGGGCTCCCAGCAATTTCATATTGCTCATTTGTGAGTAGTGTATCTAGACAGGTATGGTCAATTTGCCAAACCTGGTTGCTTCGTTCAACTGATATCGTTCCTTCGGTGGTCTGAATCCAAAGCCCAGGCCCTTGACCCGGATGCCGAACTTTTTGTTTATTCGCAAGTGGCTCTAATACTTTATAAACAAACCTATTTGAGGGATATTCATGATCTTGGAGGCCCAGTTGAATAGTGGCGTGGCCTTTGACCTGGTTGTACACCTGATTACGGTTCATCCGACGACTATGTCGGTTGCCGTCTTTGTAGGTTTTCTTGATGAATTTCACCCAATATTCGGTATTAGGTTTCCAAGACTTCTGGCCTTGGACCATTCCTTTATCTGAGCGGGTAGCATGAATGATGGCTGACCATCCTTGCTTCCTAAAGGTTTGGAACCATCGATCTACAGTCCGGGGAGATTTACCAAGTTTCTTGGCCCAGTGCTTAATCCGTTCTCGCCTTACCTTTTTCTCTGCCTGGCTGATGTCTTGGATCGCATCAATTTTCAAGAGGACTTCTCGCTTGCCCTCGGCATCATTAATGAGATCAGCAAGTAACCTTGGGTGTCCTAGTTGATCGGCTAGATTCGATTTTTCAGCAATATCAGGAGATGTTGATTCTGAAGTGATTGACTGTTGCATCTGTCTGAACAGAGACAGTGTTTACAACATTAATTATCTCACTTTGCAATGTGGATCTTATCTTTGGAGGGGGAATGCTGGCTAGACCTAAAACGAACTGTGCGATGTAGAGATGATGTGAGGGCATAGACCCTCCGTCACTTTCCCATGGAGGGGCTTAGGGTTGATGATAAAGGCAAGCTTAAGTAGAAGTGTTCAGTTATTTGGTGGAGGTGTTGTCGTTCGTGGGGATCGAGGCTATCTAGGGTGGCACCGATGACGGGGTTGGCGAAAAGGTCGAGCAGGCCCAGGGCATTGGCGACTGATAAATTCGTGGGGATAGAAGGGGACGCACTGGGGAGTGCCATCGGCTTGCAAGTGGCGACGTTGCAGGAGTCCTTCGGAGGTAGCGACCAATCGGGGGGATTTGGGTACTTGAATGGCGGCGGCTTTATGGCCGTCTTCTTGTATTAGGGTGATGCGTACGCTGATGGGGGGATTGGTGCGGTTGGCAATTAGGGCGGATAGGCTGGTAATGCTTTGGTGTTTGGAATGTAGGCCGGTAATGGTGCCATCGTCTTCTACACCGATATAGTCCATACCGCCATCGGTATTGGCGAGGCATACTACTGCAGCGATCAGATCTGAGTCGGGCAGGCAATTGAGATCGCTTTTGAATTCAATGGTGAGGGATTCTTGGTGGGGAATGGTACGCATGATGGCTAGCTCCCTTACAGTTCACCTTTGAAGGCTTTGTCGAGGATGGCGGGTAAGAGAGCATCGAATTCTTTTAAGGCGTTCTCTCGAATTTGCTTGGCTTGATTTACCTCCTCCTGGATACTATCGAGATAATTAACCACTTGCATCTGCTCATGAATTGGTGGAAGTAAGAATGGAAATTTGCGCAAGTCTCCGATGTTTAGATGAGGAGATGCTGAGCCAGTACATCTAGGCTGAATGTGTTCTTCCTGAAGAAATGGAGAAAGGAGCTGGTACAAAAAGAACCGAGGTAGAACTTTATCTTTGTTGGGACGTAACATCATGACCCGTTGTCCTAGGCTAAATTTTTGGTCTTGTTCAACGAGTGCTGTTTTGCCCGTCCCACCACCTTCACGGACAAAAACAAGATCATCAGCAGTAGGTTCCCCTCTTACAGTTCGACGTTGATATTCTTCCTCACTGGTTGTACGAGCTGTATCTAAGTGGAGAGTGCCCCAACCAACATCAGATGAACGGATGCATGGAATTCCCTCATCTGAGTAGACTGGATTAGAGTGCAAGTTATCAATAATTGCAATACAAGCATCTTCTAGATTGATGGATTCATATCTAGAGTCAGGATTAAAGAACTGTCCCATCGCAACTTTTGCAAGAGCAGTCGTTTCGATGATCGCACTTTCCCTTAACCCTCGTGCCTCTTCAATTTTGACGGCTAGTTCCTCTATGCGGGCTACAATTCTCTGTTGCTCCGCGATTGAAGGTAAACGTATCTCAGTTGCCAAGAACTTGTTCTCTTTAAGACGAACACGATTAGTTGTACCTTCACTTGCCATCCTACAAATATCTACAAAGCTAGCTGTTTTACTAAGCCAGTTTAGGAAAGCAGGTAAAAGTAATTCTCGATTCAAGTTAAAAACAGGGAAATCATTTGTGACAACAGCTCCATCTAATGATTGTGGAATTAAGCCAAATGCACCATGACGGGCATCAATTCGAGAAAGAATAAATTGCTCAGGGTGAACTTGAAACCGTTTAGAAGTAGCGATCTTAGTGCCTAGAACTTCATTGCGAAGTTCAACCCCTTTGCCCCACATTTTGACGGTGACTTGCCGATAGGTCTGAGATGGATCAATTTCAATCCACTCATTAGATTTAATCAGGGTTTGACTGAGGGGAACTGAGATCCAATCTTTCATGGCTACCCCTTAATTAAGACTGCTTCGATTTCTGTCATCAACTCTGCTACGCGCTGATCTTTCTCGGCAATATCTGCCAACAATTGCTCTGGCGGTAAATGCTCAAACTCATTCTGACTATTGGGATTTTTCTGATCCAGGTTATACACTGCCCAATAAATCACATCTCCCTTACCTTGTTCATCTTTAGCGAGTTCTCGCTGTTCCTTTTCCTGAGCTTGCAGTGCCTTGATTCCAGCTTTTACTCCCTTGATTTTCTGTCTAATCTCTTTCTTCTCCTTAACTGGAGTAAAGTCTAAGATTAAAGCTTCCAGGTTTTTGATTTTATTCTCTAGATCATGAACTGATTCCACACATTGTTTTGCCAATGTCTCAGCTGCTTTTGCCGCCTCCCAATGAGGTTGAGCCTCTTTTAAGGCTTTATGATACGCATCTCGAAACGCATATTTCCATGCCTGCTCATTCTCTTTTCGATTTTTCCACCAAGCACGACATCCATCAAAATCACTATCCTGAATCGGCTTGGTTTTAGTAAAGTTCTTACGGCCTTCCGGTAATGGAATCTCGTAATACCAAATATCTTCTGTAGGCCCAGATCGGTCAAAAAATAGAAGATTGCTTGGAATTTTTGTGTAGGGTTCAAACACTCCATTGGGCAACCGCACAATCGTATGCAGGTTATGCTCCTGTAGCAAATCCTCCTTAATTCTGCCGCACACACCATCGCCAAACAGCACTCCATTCGGAAACACCACCGCTGCCCGCCCTGGCTTGCGACCATCCTGCCGCAACCGCCGCATAATCAACTGCAAAAACAGCAACGCCGTTTCCTTCGTTTTACGCTCTGGGGGAAAGTTCTTCTGAATCCTGTCTTCTTCTTCACCACCAAAGGGAGGATTGGTCAAAATCACATCCACCCAATCACTCTCATCCATTTCAGCAATGGCAAAGCGCAAACTGTTTTTATCATCAATATCGGGATATTCAAACCCGTGTAACAACAGGTGCATATTCGCCAACAACAGCGGTAGCGACTTAGCCTCCCCACCCACGATGCTGTTTTGCAATACCTTCCAGTCCTTGGCATTACACTTGGGCTTCAGATACTCGTAGGACTCCACCAAAAAGCCCCCCGTCCCACAAGCCGGGTCCATAATCATATCCCCCAGCTGCGGTTCCGTCATTTCCACCATAAACTTCACCACCGGACGAGGGGTATAAAACTCCCCAGAATCCCCGGCAGCGTCCCGCATTTCTTTCAGCATCCCCTCATAGAAACGACTGAGGATATGGACCTCTTCGGTTTTGTCAAAGTTAATCTCGTTGACCTTGTTAAGCACATCCCGCAGCAACGCGCCGCTGGTCATGCGGTTGGTCACATCCCGAAACACCTTAGAAATCACATCGGCCCGTTGGCGTCCTGATTTAGACCGGAGCGATTTTAGATAAGCCAGTAACCCCTTTACCTTTTTCCCGTCGGGTAACGTGACCTCATCGTTATTAATAAAATTCCGTAGCTGGTCGCCACTGATGCCTTCATCATCTGCAGCCCAGTCACGCCAGCGATAAGGCTTTACAATCGTCGGCTTATATTTGGTACCGTGCAGTGCAACTTCAGCTTCCCGAAGCTTTTCCGAGTCGTCCAGCAGTTTTAGGAATAAAATCCAGGTGAGCTGTGGCAGACGATCCAGTTCTCCATTTAACCCCTTATCCGTGCGCATCTTGTCCCGCGCTGACTTAATGATGCTGGCTAGCTTTTGCTCGGTAGTGACGGGTTTATTGCTGGTCTTTTTTCCTCGTTTCACTATGTAACTCGCTCATATAGGTTATATCTACCACATCCAAATTCCTTGTTTTTGGACGAAGTAGAGACCTCATAGCCCAAATCGTATACGGCTTCGGCCTATGCAGAATACAGGAGATTTTGCAGTTCCAGCATGGCGGATCGAAGCTGCTCCACGCCACCAAACTTTTCGGCAATTTCCAAAACGTTGTATTCCGGGAAGTTGGCCTTCAGGGTCGATTGTAAGTCTAGTTCACTGGCTCCATGCTCAGCGTATTTATTTAGCAAGGTTTCCAAAATCGCCCTGGCGTCCCCACCATACTGGATAAAAATGTCAGGATTACGCCGCCGCAGTTTTTCGGCCCGTTGCTTATAGGTCAGGGCAGGTTCATCAAAGGCGATGTGGCATAGCAAATCAAAGGGGTCCACATTTGGTAGGTCAGCGACTTCTTTCAACTCCTCAAAGTCGATGCCCCGCTCTGCCAGCAGGTCTATGATTTCAGAACGCTGCTCTGGATCAACCCAGCGTTCCTGCATGTCTAACGCTGATCGATACAGCGTGCGTACTTGTTCTCGGGTAAAGTCCACCAGCCGCGATAGTTGCAGTGCCTGATCTTCGTTCAGGTCATAGCGTCGCTCGTCAATGATTTCTTCGATGCCACCGTCCACATAATATTTACGGGGTGGTTCGTCTTCCTTATCATCAGGCAACCCGTGCCAGCCATAGTTGGGATCTTCCTCGCCTTCGCTAGCTTCCCTAGTAATGCCATCTGCAAGCGGATAAGCCGATTCGTCATCCTCTTCTTGTTCTAGTTCCTGAGTCTGTGTACTATTCGGAATAGTTTGCCCCTCATCGTCTATCTCGGATTCTTGAATCAGGGCGGGCTCTCCATCAAAGTCCCTATCTTCAAACAAGACCGTGCTGTTGGTGTAGTCCAGAATATTGAAATAAGTTTTGCCCTTTTCTTCTTTAACTCGGGTGCCGCGTCCAATGATTTGCTTAAAGTCAGTCATGGACCGGATCACCCTGACCAAAATCACGTTTTGACACATGGGCACATCCACCCCCGTGGTTAGGAGCTTGGATGTAACAGCAATAACGTGGCTGGTATTCTGCACATCTTTGAACTTATAGAGCTTAGATTTACCAATTGCTCCAGCATCGGAGGTGATCCGGCTAATGTAGTCCGGGTTATCTTTGGTAATGTCAGTATTCAGGTTATTCAGCGCCTTTACCATTTCCTTGACGTGTTCCTCATCGACACAGAAAACAATGGTTTTAGCGTTGCGGTCCGTTCGCTTTAGGAAGTCAGTGATATGGGTTGCGATCGCCCAGGTGCGCACCTTCCTAACTAACTTGCGCTCGAAATCTGGTGTCTGATACATCTCAGGCGGAATTGTGCGCCCATAACGGTCAAGTTGCCCTTCAGTAGGTTGCCAACCATCCTTGTCGGAGCGAGTCGTGATGCGATACACCCTGTAGGGAGCCAAGAAACCATCTTCAATGCCTTGCTTAAGGCTATAGGTGTAGATGGGATTACCAAAATAAGCGTAAGTGTCTATGTTGTCATGACGTTTTGGTGTCGCTGTTAAACCTAGCTGATAAGTGGGTTTGAAATATTCCAAAATGGACCGCCAGTTACTTTCATCCCTGGCACTACCCCGGTGGCACTCATCCACAATAATCAGATCAAAGTACTCAGAGCTGAACTCGCGATACAAACCAGGGCGCATTTTGTCCTGTGCGATCGCCTGATAGATAGCAAAGTAAAGTTCTCTACCTTTGACTGCATCGCCCTGAATCTTGTGAATTTTATCCTCCTTAAATGAGGCAAAATCCTTGGTCATGGGATCATCAACCAAGAAGTTGCGATCTGCCAAAAATAAAATCCGAGGAGGTCGATGCTCTCTGGCGGCATTCCAGCCAATTTCTGCCAATTTCCAGCAAATCTGAAATGCAACACTAGTTTTGCCAGTTCCCGTTGCCATTGTAATCAGTAAACGTTTGCGTTCTCTGAGGATGGCTTCTACAGTTCGATTGATAGCAATCCGCTGATAGTATCGGGGCGTTTTCCCATTATTGGGATTGAATGGAATCAGTAGTTTTTCGGCAACATCATCAAATGAGCTAGAAAGTCGTTCTGCGATCGCCTCTGCATTTAACCCTTGGCTTGCTCTCAATCGTTGCCACAGTTCATCAGGGCCTGGAAAAGACTCCATCACATCCGACTGCAAACCTGTAGTGAAGTCATACTCCACAATCCCTTTACCATTGGTCGAGTAGGCAAACTTCACACCCAAGATCTGGGCATATTCTTTCGCTTGGTCTAAGCCATCATCAGGTGTTTTCCGTTTACGCTTAGCTTCTACAATTGCCAGCGGAAATTCACCGTTATAAAGCAATAGATAATCAGCAAATTTTCTGTGCCCACGAGATTTACGTCGATTCTTGGGACGCAGCTTACCAGCGGTGAAATAATACTGCTCAGTGTAGTCATGCTGTTGACCATCCCACCCTGCAGTTGCAAGCTTTGGCTCAACATATTGTCGGCAGGTATTTGTCTCATTTGCCATGCTTTGCCAACACCTCGTGTTAACCCTTAAATGTGGTTGTGTTTTTGTAATTCATCACATTACTATTCCCACACTCTTGTCTCGTTTCGCCCTCATCGCTATCGAGGCAAAGGCTATCTAGCGGGAAAACCAAACCTCAAAATGATTGAAACCTTGCTCGCGTTAAACTCAGAACAAAGATTTCCAGACGCTAAATCTACAACCCAATTTCCCAAATCAGTTACTCAGGTGCCAACACCACAAGCTGCTCATTCGAGAAATCTAGAAGAGGATTATGAGTGACTATCACATCCTAAATTATTGCAAACGGCTATCCAATACTGTAAAGCACCTTCAAAAGCCTTAATTTCCAGATTTAAAGTACTTGAGACCACAGCCTGATCAACCATTACAAACTGACTCAAGTTAGTTAAGATTCTGATAAATTCAAGCTAAGCCTCACGGCCCTATAGTTCTCGATTGGTTACTCACAACGCGATAAATTTGCAAAATTAATCTAGCAGGAGTCAAATTGTGGATTGCTGGCTCACCCAGAGCACTTGAATAATTGGAGAAGTTCTCAAGACTGCTTGAAGGAGCATTGTGCCGAACTCAAGGGACATCGGTTAGTTTGGCGCAAAGATGTCGATCCATATAAGCTCAAACTGCATAAAGCAGCAGTCCGCTCAAGGAAAAAAGGCTCAAACGGCCATGACTAGCGTTCCGCAAAATGAGCCTCAGCCATTAATCGTGATATATACGAAGAGGCTGTCACACTGAGAATTTGAGCAAGAACATAAAGTCATAGCCTAATCACTCAAGTAACAGGGATAATGAAAAGACAGATAATTCTGCAAGAATCTATCTATTCTCTGAAGGAATGCTACTTAAGTGTACAAATTTGGCAGAAGTTTTATTGCCGTCTGAACGACTCAAGCCTATAGCTTGAAAGGGTATGCGAGCACCTTTGGAATTAGAGATAATTTCAAGAAATGGTCATTTAGCTCTGCAATGTACACTTGTTGTACATTGCAGCGTTATTTGTCCGTTTTGCATAAGTACTCTGTAAGTTAAGATTAGCGACACTATGAGGACTCATTCATGGGATTCATCTGTTGATAGTGGCGGGACAATTTCTGGCGAGCACTCTGGACAGAGAACTGCCAGTCAATTTTGAGGCGTTGCTC
>JANQPU010000340.1 GCA_028285315.1 Acaryochloris sp. IP29b_bin.176 | reverse complement strand
TCAACCACCAAGCGGGGCGGGAGTTGCTGCACTTTGACACGCTTGTCATTGATTAGTCGCACATCGCCTAACTTTAGTTTCTGTTTAGAAATCAGCTCTGAAATGGCGATGACAATCTTGACATCTGTATCGTTGTCGCTCCTGTTGCGTCTCATCTTTGCCTCGCTTAAGGATGGACTTTGAACCACAACAAGGACAGACCACACCATCAGGCCAGCGGAATTGGCGCACCACTTTATAGCACTTGGCCTTGTCAATGAGTTTGGTGAGTGTCAGCATGGCTCTAACCTAAGACAGACATAACTTTCCTCTCTTTGACGTTAGTTTGATGGCTTGTGTTCTGCCTGACCTCCCTGAAACAGGGATTGAGCCAAGCTTTTAATAGCCTTTTGGGTTTTGAAATGCCCCAACCACATCGTCAATTTCTTGGGCGATCGCAAATAGCTCCATTTCTCGCCATCTCTTACCTATAATTTGTAGGCCAATAGGCAAGCCATTCTGAGTTTGCCCAACTGGAATCACCACAGCAGGATGACCACTCAAATTAAAGGGAATGGTGTAGGCTCCATTAGCAATGCTATGAGGGTATGACCGACCTGCAACATCAATGGCGCTCCAAGCAGGGCAATGAGGGAAAGCAGGAGTGGCAGCAACAGGCATCAGCCATGCATCCCACGGTTCTAGTTCTTGATCCATTTGGGTCATAAAGCACTCGCGCTCCGTCAGTGTCTCGAAATATCCTTTCAAGCTGGGATTGAGCAGTTCAGGCAAAAAGCGACTAAAATTGCCCAGTTCTCGCAAATGCTTCTCTCCCTGGGTAGCGGTGCGAGAGAGTAGCGTTAGGCTACGGCGAATCGTATACCAGTCTTTGGGTTGAGCATAGTTATTTACATAGGCCGCCATTCGGCCATAGAGGGTCCATATGTATGACAGATCAAACGCCTGGGGTCGCCACTGTTCTAGTTGTATGCCTACTTGAGAGAGTTGTTGTGCGATCGCATGCATCATAGTTTTAATCTCAGGATCCACAGGCACTTCTGCCCACTCATCAATCCAGGCAACTTTAAAATTCTGTGTAGACTTTACAGGTAGATAATCCAAGGGGATAGGAGGAACATCCAGACGCCGTGGATCTGCCCCAACAATTAGGGAGAAACACAGGCGAATATCCTCTAGCGAACGTCCAAAGCAGCCAATCGTCATCATTTGCCGCAGACAGTAGGGCATCCCAGGCACTTCAGGAATTGCACCAGCAGTAGAGATCCGACGATCTGTGGGCTTTAACCCATAGACGCCACAAAAATGTGCAGGCTGACGGACTGACCCGGCAAAATCATTGCCTATATCCAAGGCTGACAGTCCAGCCGCAACCGCCGCTGCACTACCCCCTGAACTCCCCCCTGCCGTACAGTCTAGGTTCCAAGGATTATTTACCCGAGGGAAGAGAGAATTCGTACTTTGGTAATCTCCCGCCAGTTCGGCCATATTGGTTTTGCCTAGTAGAATGGCCCCCGCAGCCCGTAGTCTAGCCACAACGGTTGCATCTTGATGGGGGATATAGTCTTTCAAGGGAATATACCCTGCGGTTGTCCGTAACCCAGCCGTTTCAAAAATGTCTTTGATGGTAATGGGAACGCCATGTAACGGCCCCCAGTTTCCGCCTTTGGCTAAGATCTCATCAGCCTGTTTTGCTTGAGCACGGGCATTTTCTTCATCCAGGGTGCAAATGGCATTAAGGTTAGCGTTGTGTCTGGCAATTTGTGCCAAATACGCTTCCACAGCCTCTGTGGCAGAAACAGTGCCTTCTCGAATTAATCTAGCCAATTGATGAGTGGGTAAGAATACTAAGTCACTCATGGGGATAGGATCTCCATACGGACGCTCGGGTTAATACAGCTAATACGATTTATATTTAGTTAATACTATTAACTAATTGCGATTATGACAGATCTACAGCAGATATTGCTCAACGAGTGTTACGGGCAAGATCGGGAAACTCGGAGATACTGGTACTCACCCGCAGCAGAGGCGTATCAGCAGTTCAGGCCGCGATATCCGCAAGCATTAATTGATCAGGTGATTAACATTGCTCAGCTTTCACCGCGATCAAGGTTGTTAGAAATTGGTTGTGGACCTGCGATCGCAACCCCTACATTTGCCAAAATCGGCTGCTCCATCACTGGCATAGAACCTAACCCAGATTTCTTTCGGCTGGCCCAACAGACCTGTCAGCCTTACGCCAACGTGGAGCTATACAAATGCTTATTTGAAGAATGGATTCCAGAACCGGGACAATTTGATGCGATACTGGCAGCCAGCTCATTTCATTGGATCACTCCAGACATTGGTTATCCAAAAGCGGCTGCAGCGTTACGCCCAGAGGGACATCTAATTTTGCTGTGGAACAAAGAACTTCAGCCCCCATACGGGGTTTACCAACAGCTCTCCCCTGTGTATGAACGGTATGCACCCTCACTGAACCGCTCCTATGAAGACCAAGCAACACAAGTCGCGATTCTGAATGATTTGGGACAGATAGCAGTTGAGTCTGGGCATTTCAAGCAGATTACGTCTGGATGGCAGGAGGTTAATGCGAACTATTCCATCGATCAATACCTCCTGTTGCTGACAACCTATTCTCCCTATTTGAAACTAGAGGTTCAGCAGCGACAGAACTTATTCAATGGTCTGCGACAGATCTTAGAGCGTAACACCGATACGATTTCTCTGTCCTATGTTTCTGCTTTTCATATTGTTCAACCCTGTTAAAGACTTATGGGGCGTCCTAAGAAAGAACATTCTCTGTCCCGGAAAGACGTTATTGCTGCAGCCATTGCTGGTATTGATCAGGAAGGTGCAGCAGCGCTGGGGGTCAGTCGAGTGGCCCGACGGTTGGGCATTAAACCCCCTGCTATCTATAAGCACTTGGAGAGCGGCGCAGCGTTACAGCGGGCCACAGCCATTACACTCTGGGAACAATATCTGACAGAATGCCAACAGACGCTGGCTAACCGCCCAATCACTACGGATTTGCTGAAGCAGTTAGGACACTTTACCCGCAACTTTGCCAAAACCTATCCAAGTCGGTATCAAGTGATGATGCAAGTCCAACTTCAGCCCAGCGATCCAGAAGCATCCGCCATCATCCATAAGCTTCTGGCTTTTCTGCGCCGAGCACTGAGTGATTATGCTCTCACCGACCTTCAACTGATCGACGTGATGCGTATGGTCAATGCTGCAATTTATGGTTTTATTGCCCTTGAACAAGGAGGATTGATGACGTTAGAACGCCCTACCGATAAGAGCTATGAGGTGATGTTGGAGGGTTTAATAGCTGCGATCGCAACTATTTCTGAACGTGATGGGTAAGCATTACGCTGCTTGAAGGGCCGCCACACTATATCTATGACAGCTGAACCCGTTCTTCGCCCGTGCGGACCTGAACCACTTTCTGCAGAGGGGAAACAAATATCTTGCCATCCCCGACTTGGCCAGTTCGAGCAGCTAAGGTTATCTTTTCAACGACAGACGCTACCATTCCTGGGTCAACCTTTACCTCAACTTTTAACTTCCGATGAAACCAAATCTTGGTGTCTGAACCTCGATATTGTTGCAATAATCCTCTTTGTCTACCAAAGCCTTTTACATCTGAGAGGGTAATATCAACAATTCCGATCTGTAAGAGCGCTATTTTGACCGCATCCCACTGATGAGGCCGGATTAATGCAGTGATAGTCTTCATTGAAGACATGCTAAAAAATTGAAGACATGCTGAAAATACATTTTGTCGCCAAACTTACATCACCATTGTCACCCCAACTGCTCCTTACGGTATATTTTGATACAGTTCTCAATCCGCCATCCGTTTATTCCCGTTTATTCCTCTAGGCCATTGATGTCAGGACAGGCTGTTAGGCCTGAAGTGTAGATGCAATCGAAAGATGGTAACCGTCCCCAGTATCTTGCAAATCAAAAGTAGTAATAAAGCGTTGGTTTTTTGAGAAATGGCGATCTTTTCGATTAATCAGCTCATTAAGCATGCTAAGGAACTCCGATTGGCCGGGTTGATTTGCCCCAGAATTCATTTCCGATAGCATGCTCTCCATTGCATCCTTACGGTTTTCTTTGGGAATTAGAGATATATTCCAAGCCAAAATAGCAATCTCAATCAAAGCTTCCAAATCTGCAAAATCTTGGGTTGTGTCTTTATAAGGTTCGATAAATTTTTCTAAAACCTCCGACATTTTGGCAACCCCCTTGGGATTCATAACCATTTCTTGGGGATCATTCCTGCCAACTTGCTTGGCTTTTTGCTGCAATCGTCGGAATGACTGAGTTGCGACTTTCTCCTCATGCTGTTTTTGCTGGAGTAACTCGTTGAAGCCCTTCGATTTCCTAGCCACGATCATCTTCCTCGATAGCAAAAAACCCCCAATAGGGGGTTAGCAATTACACTCTCAAAATATCAGAGTTTACTTGTTGGGTTGAGGTGTCATCCTTAAATAAGGCTTAATTTCAGTGACCCCTTTCGGGAACTTCTGCTTGGCTTCTTCGGTGGGAATGGTGGGAGCAACGACAACATCATCACCATCTTTCCAGTCTACAGGGGTGGCAACTTGATAGTTATCGGTCAATTGCAATGAGTCAATCACCCGCAAGATCTCACCAAAATTGCGACCTGTACTGGGTGGGTAGGTAATGGATGCTCTGAGTTTCTTATTGTTGTCAATGATAAATACAGTCCGCACGGTGACTTTGGCGTTGGCATTGGGGTGAATCATGTCATAGAGATCAGACACTTTCTTATCCGCATCAGCCAGGATAGGGTAATTAACCGTTGTATTTTGGGTTTCATTGATATCCCCAATCCAGCCGTTGTGGGAATTAGCATCATCGACGCTGAGGGCAATCGTTTTGACATTACGCTTGTCGAACTCAGGCTTGAGTTTGGCCACGGACCCAAGTTCTGTTGTGCAAACGGGGGTGTAGTCCGCAGGATGCGAGAAGAGAACAACCCAGCTATCGCCAGCCCATTCAAAAAAGTCAATCGTGCCAGCAGTGGAATCTTGAGTAAAGTTAGGTACGGTGTCCCCTAGTCGCAAAGACATGGTGAAACTCCTGTCATGAAAGGTCGGTATGTTCTTACACAGAAGATCATGCCATAACCGAATTAGGATAATGTCCGGTTTCCCGACCGAGAAACAGTTCTTAATGTAGTAGCCTGAGTAAAATCCTGAAAAACAAGGCTACTGAAGCAGGGTGAGAAAGCCTTCTATTCGTTACAGCATAAGGCTGATAGGCTGATGTACTGGC
This sequence comes from Acaryochloris sp. IP29b_bin.176, assembly GCA_028285315.1. Taxonomy (GTDB): domain Bacteria; phylum Cyanobacteriota; class Cyanobacteriia; order Thermosynechococcales; family Thermosynechococcaceae; genus Acaryochloris. The sequence goes on along the minus strand of JANQPU010000340.1, from coordinate 6,928 downwards.
CTGAATTAAGGGCTCGCGTCGTTAAATTTATGCTTAATTTAACTGTGGGGAGAAAACTGAGTCACCTCTCGCCATTCATGAATCACCTCAGGAGAGGCTACGATTTTGGCAGGTAAACCGCTCACTAGAGGGATGTCTAAGACGAGACGGGTATCACTATCTAAGTTCTCAAGCAATGGTTGTACGTCATATTGACCGACGTTATTGGGTAGCATCAGGGTTGAAGCATCCATTGCAGGCTGAGATTTCCAGAGAAATTGGTCAGCGATGCTAAGTTGCAAGGGTTGCTCCTGAGCAACTCCTACTTGACCAGGGAAGCCCACGAGCCGCAAAAATATGCCTTCGAGCTGATTGTCGATGTAGCGCTTAAATAAGATAGTTTGCCAACTGCGTTGGGCCTGATCTTGGAGATTCTGTTGCGATCGCAGCGTCACTTGTCCTGGCTTCTCTTGGTATAGGTGTGTTTCAGCCTGTACTGAGAGGGGAAACAATGTCAGACTTATGAGCAAAAGCAATACAGGGAATAGACGGCGAAGCATCATAACGACAACACTTTAGCTTTAAGGGTTTGCAACGCAGAGTCTAAGTCATCATTGACCAGTTGAAAATCAAATTCATGGGCTGCTGCCAGTTCGATTTTGGCTTGATCTAAACGACGGGCAATCGCAACCTCTGAATCCTGCCCTCGACCCCGAATTCGAGCTTCTAAGTCGGCTAGAGACGGAGGACTCACAAAGATTTGGAAGGCATTGGGAGCTTTGGCCCGGATTTGGCGGGCACCGGCTAATTCAATTTCTAAAATAACTTTTTGGCCTTGTTCAATTGCTCGGGAAACCGGTTGATGCAAGGTGCCATAAAAATTCCCTGCATATTCTGCCCACTCTAAGAGCTGATTTTGTTTAATACGCTCTTGAAACTGCTCACGTGTCAAAAAATAGTAATGTTTACCGTCAATCTCTCCTGCACGAGGAGAGCGAGTCGTGGCTGAAACAGCGAGGAATAAATCGGGACATTCATGCAAGAGTCGTTGAAGTAGGGTTCCTTTGCCAACACCGCTGGGTCCTGTTAGGACGATCAGCTTACCCGTGCTCGTCATAGCATATTGACCCTGCGTCCCATAGTAGAAGAAATAGCTTTTCTAGGTGAAACAGTACTCTATTGCGAACATTCCCTTCAAGGACTGGTCGAGGATGTATCCAAATATAGGAAAAAACTTGCTCTATACCAATCCTGAAGGAGATCGTGTCCTACTTATCTGAATCCTTAGTGTCCTTATTGGACATAAACCGATGGGCAACCGTTTCCGGCTGAATTGCAGATAGAACAACATGCCCTGAATCAGTCACAATCACTGCACGGGTACGCCGTCCATAGGTGGCATCAATCAACTGAGCCCGATCCCGAGCCTCACTGATGATACGCTTGATAGGGGCAGACTCTGGACTGACAATGGCAATCACTCGATTCCCAGAGACAATATTGCCAAAGCCTATGTTGATTAACTTGATATCCATAAATACAAATCCTCACGCAGATTCCAACCCTTTGTAGTATCAGAGCGCATCACCCAAAAAAGCTCCGATATCTACCTTTTTTCCATCTTATCCACAAAAGATCTAGACCTACAACCTACTTTTAAGTATTTATTTCCAGTCATAGAAAGCTTTTTCAGGATTTACAGAATTATTTAGCCCAAAATGTATCTATTTATACAAAATAGTAATGCAAAATCAGCATTTGAAGGCTTAAATAGGCAAATCAGGATTAATCCTTAAAATATGAATGATTTTTCGAATGATAGATATAAGAGCCTTGGATCCCAGCTCAAGAGGTCCATTTACTTTTAATTACCCGTGCAACAAGTTGACTTTACGACATTAATGGCGTCATGCTGCGAGTTGCGATCGCAGTGGCTTCCTGCACGAATCGAACAAGTGATTCAGCGCGATCGCTTCGCGGTCTGTATCGCCCTGCGCACTCTCAACAATCGGGGCTGGCTCACCCTCAGTTGGCATCCCCAAGCTGCTCGGATTTGTATAGGCTCTCCCCCTCCTAAAGGGGGTGATACATTTACCTTTAGCCAGCAGTTGCGCCATCAACTCAATGGCCTCGCCCTGATTGCTATCGAGCCCATTGCCGATTGGGAACGAGTGATCGACCTGCAAATTGGTCAACGTCCCCAAGCCCCCATTGATTGGCATGTCTATGTAGAAATTATGGGCAAGTATAGCAATGTGATATTGACGAATGCTGAGAATCGAATTGTCACTGCGGCCCATCAAGTGAGTGCTCAGCAATCCAGTGTCCGTCCGATTCAAACCGGAGATATGTATCAACCCCCGCCGCACCTGACCGACCCCATACCCAGCTTGTCTGAATCTTTTGAGCATTGGCAGCGGCAGGTGGCCTTAGTTCCTGGTCCACTCAAACGAAATTTACTCAAAAATTATCGAGGCTTGAGTTCGGCTTTGGTGTTGTCCATGCTGTCCACCGTAAACCTGACGCCCGATCTATCAACCGAACGGCTGCAAGAGGCGGATTGGAAACGGTTATTTCAAACTTGGCAAGATTGGCTATCTGCTCTAGACCAACAATCCTTTATGCCGGGATGGTGCCAATCGGGGACTCTTAGTTATACGGTGTTGGGTTGGGGAATAATGCACCCCGCTACAGATACCCAAACCTTGCTGGATGAGTATTACAGCCAACAGTTAGGTGAACAGATATTCAAACAGCTCCGGCATCAGCTGCAGCAAAAGGTTAAAGGCCACCTCAAAAAGCTGAATACCAAAGCCAAAACCTTTGAGGACCAGTTGAGGACATCGGATACCGCCGAAACCTATCGAGAGCAGGCTGACTTGCTAATGGCCCATTTACATGAATGGCAGTTGGGGATGAAAACCCTAACCTTGACGGATTTTGAGTCTGGTGAACCCCGAACCCTGACGCTCAATCCAGAAAAGAATGCAGTCCAAAATGCCCAAGCCTGGTATAAACGCCATCAAAAACTGAAACGTTCCCGTGCTCAAGTGCAGCCTTTACTTGAAGATGTTCAGGAAGAAATTGCCTATTTGGAGCAGGTTGAAGCCAGTATCCAACAGCTAGAGCAATACAAAGATGCTGCGGATTTGTTGACGCTGCATGATATTCGGGATGAACTGATTCTGCAAGACTATTTTCCGAAGCTGGAATATCGCAAAGAATCTCCAACTGAAATCCCGTTTTACCAATATCAGTCGCCTTCGGGTTGGGAGTTACTCATCGGTCGCAATAATCGCCAAAATGACCTGCTCACTTTTCGTACAGCCACAGCTTACGATCTCTGGTTCCACACCCAGAAAATTCCCGGTAGTCATGTCCTCCTGCGTTTAGAGGCGGGAGCTGTTCCTGAACTAGAAGATATGCAATTTGCCGCAAATATGGCGGCCTACTACAGTCGAGCCCGTCAGAGCCATCAAGTCCCCGTTATTTATACCGAGTCTAGACATGTCTATAAGCCCAAAGGAGCTAAACCAGGGATGGTGGTCTACAAGCACGAGCAAGTGATTTGGGCTCAGCCGCAAGCCGTTATGGATCGGGTCCATGCTTCTAGTCAGATCTAGAATTACTGGGTTCTTGCACTCTTTTGAGAATTCGATACGAGAGGTAGAAAATTCTCTGTTCTCTAGGATTAAGTGTACACAAGCATTGTAATAACAGGGTTCTTCCACTGGCTTGGACAACACTACACTGCACCATATGTCTTTATTGAATGCAGGAACTATGCTGATGACGCCGCTAATCCAGAACTGGATCAGTTCAGTGGGCGCTTCTCTATTTGCGACAAAGCCAGTTAAATTGTCAATGCCATTAATACCTATACGAATTTGAATTTGAATGAAAATTCAGTATATTATTATCGAATTTTTGAGCCAGTTTAGATGTGGTCATAGGGGGGATTTTGTTATAAAGGCGTCCGACAACTAGCATTGCGCCTAGATTGTTTCTCCGGAAAGCAACCATTTCAGAAAACAAGGATGTCGTTTTCGCATTTGCGGTAATTGCCATGCCAGTGGAAACCTGACCAATCTTATTCGATAAGGAAGGGACAACCCTTTTCTCAACAATATTGACCGATCCCAAAAAATAGTTACTCTTCTTGATACCTGTAACAAACTTTTCTAGAGCGGCAGGTTGTTCTAATCCTAAATCAAACCTTTGAACTGCCTTTTGATTATGAAGAGGGGTAACAAACCCAATGATGAGAGTCCATTGATCAAGATTCATGTAAGTGGTTACATCTCTGACCTTGATCTCATCACTGCCAAAGTGACTCTTAATGGTTGAAGATATTGCACCTTGGATAAGTGAACTGATTGGTCCTGGAACTTCTCGAAATCCAGGAGGTAAATCTGATGAAGCTAGCTTTGGGCTACGAAGACTATTTGAAGTAATGGGAATGGCTAAAGCGAGTTGCGGACTAGAGTGCTTAAATATGCGAGAATCAAAGAGTTCAAGTATTATGCCTATGATCAAACTAGAAATCATTAGATTGTAAATTTTAGTAGTATTAGTCATTAGGAAAAGAAGAATTGGTTCTACTGTCTGTATGAGGGAGCGATTGGATTTGAGTGCCCGTCATAACGCTCTCAGGAAGATTCTAATTACGGGACTGGCCGGTTGGAACAGGAAGAGTAAGAGAAGTTTTGTTTTTTTATAAGGTACGGCCTGGTGGCACAGCACCTATTGGGAGTTAATAGATGAGGACTTGAGAGGGGGCTCAGGCTTATTCCTGGTATGCCAATCTCAGCACACTCCAATTCTATGATGATAATAATCGTGTTTAACTTCAGAAAAAGCATCAGCGAAGTCGGTTGTGGCGATTGTGTGGAATCAGACCTCGGATAGATCTGAGGTAGTTTGGACATCAAGGTGTGAAGTTCTTTCTGCCCAGAGGAAGAAGGCTCATGATTTAAGAGAAGTAGGTTTGAAGCCAAGTCCGGAGAGGACTCCCAGCATTAGGCAAACCATCCCCCTGATCGTTCATGACACTGTTACCAACAAACGAACCAGCCTTGACCGATTGATCAATAAAGACTGATTAATGAAGACCTAAGCCAGATCATGAAGATGCTTCAACACGCGGTCGATTTCGTATGGCGTATTGTAGACACCAGGCGTTAAGCGGGCGTAAGACGTTTCATAAGGCGTTGTGCTGGCAATGATATTGCTAGCTCGCAGCTTGGCGACGATAGCCTTTGGCGTTAGCCCCTCGACATCAAAACAAACAATTGCTGCAGACAGCTCATCATCTAAGGGGGTATACAGCTTGACGTGCTGCATACTGGATAGCCCTTGTTTGAGTTGACGGCTAAGGGAATGAAGGCGTTTAGTCACCCGTTTCTTGCCTATCTGCTGATGAAATGCAAAGGCTTGAGCCATCGCCCACTGATGTTCAAAGGATTTAAATCCCCCAGGTGTCATCCAACCTCCCCAACCTGCTCCGCCAGTGAAGGTTGGAATAGTTGGCGTGACATCATCTTGGGTTTCGGGCTTTCCCCAAATAAAGCCGGAGCCACGCGGGGCAAACATCCATTTATGGGTTCCGGCGACAAAGAAATCACATCCCAGAGACGTCAGAGAGTCATCTTCTACTCCCAAACCATGCACGCCATCTACCAAGAACAAAACGCGATCTTCCTCTGATCGGTTCTGGTTCAATTGCTGCAATTGGTCCGCAATTTTGGCAATTGGAACTTTGAGACCCGTGCTGGAATGAACCCAAGTTGCGGTCACCAATCGCGTTTTGGGTCCAATGCCATTGATTAACGTTTCGACCATTTCATCTTCAGTTACGGTCTGGATGTCCTGGTATAGAGGAATTTCCTTTATCTTTGATCCAGTTCTGGAAGCTTTATATTTCAGGGACGTGTGAGTTGAATAGTAATCATAGGTTGTGGTTAGCATTTCCTGGTCAGGACGAATGCTCAGCCCATTGATGACTAGAGCTGTACCCATTGTTGTGCTGTCTGTGAGGGCAATATCATTGGACTGAACGCCCAAGTATTCAGCCGCATTTCGTCGAATCTCTGCCACCAAATCTTGCCGATGGTCATAGAGGTAATGGGTCGGGTTTTGATCAAGGCCATTGCGATGCTCGTCAATGGCGGCCTGAACAGGAGCTGGATGGGAGGCTAATAGTAAGCCAGCCATGTGAATATATTTGGGATCTAGATTGAAGTGGGCTCGGACTTCTCGCCAGTTGTTGAATTTCTGCTGTTTGGATCGGTTATCAGCGGCTGGCCTGCTAGTCGCTGATTGGAAACTAACCAGGGGACCTGCAGCCGTTCCCAGACCTGCAGCCAGTAGAAAATTTCTCCGAGTCCAAGCCATAACCGTTATTAGCTATCTGTTCATAATCAATCCTACAGTCTAGAAATTAGATCTTGGATTTGGTTTTCTAATTGTTTAAGGGCATCGTTTGGTCTTGCTCGATCGATATCATGCACGCACCAATAGTCGATTTTGTTTTCCCAGTCTGGAAATCTCGCTTGCATCAGCGGGCGATGTTCCGTTTCGTCAACGGCAATCACCTCATGGGCCTCATTAAGATCTGCCAATGTCAGTGATAGGGGGAAGCGAAGATCATCCGGAAATTGGATGTTGCGATCGCATAATCCTTGCCGTGCATATTTTGAGATTGGTCCCACATTATGTCGACCGCGTTCTAGGGCTAATCCTCTAGACTCTGCAACCCAGTTAAGTGTGTGCTGGCTTGCCAAGTGATTGAACAGGAACTCAGCAAAACGACTGCGGTAGTAATTACCTGTACAGAGAAACAGAATTTTTTGCATTAATTACTCTGTAAGTTAAGATTAGCGACACTACGAGGACTCATTCATGGGATTCATCTGTTGATAGTGGCGGGACAATTTCTGGCGAGCACTCT
>JANQPU010000337.1 GCA_028285315.1 Acaryochloris sp. IP29b_bin.176 | reverse complement strand
CTTTGAATTTGTGCATAATGCTAGAAAAAGAGGGAAAGCCTTGATGAGTAGCCTATTAGGCACCTTGCTTAGCTAACTCCCTGAAACACCGATTGAGCCATATTGATTATCTGGATATCTGGAAACTAGTAAATCTGTAGACTCTAGATTTAGGTTTATATCCTTTGCTGAAGGGGTAGAAGTATCCAAGATAGTTTCTTTAAAAAGCAATTCCAGTGATGGCTTGCTGCAAGAATTGCAAAAGAAAGATTGCTAAGATTGGAGAAAAATCTATCCCTCCCAAAGGAGGAATGATGGAACGGAAGATATTTAGATAGGGATCAGTAAGCTGACTCAAAACTGAGAAAGGTGCACTACTCCAATCAATATTAGGGAACCAACTTAGCAAAATCCGAATGATCAACAGAGCAAAATAGATCTGTAGAAATGTAGCAAGACTGCTAGCTATCAATGCCGTAACTTCGGTTGCTGCCATGATGATGTCTTTGAAGATAATCGTACAAGTAAATCAATATTCATCAGTTTAGCGGATGACTTGTAGCCAGAGTATACGGTTAGGTTGCGAGATTGCCGATCTGCTCTACCAGTCATCTTCCGTCACTGAAGTAAAAATCGAGTGTCAAACCCCAATTAGTCAGTTCCAAAGGCACGATCACCCGCATCGCCTAACCCAGGAACAATAAAACCCTGTTCATTCAGCCCCTCATCAATTGTAGCGGTATAGATTTGTAAATTTGGATGATTTTCACTTAACTGCTTGAGGGCTGGAGGGGCGGCTACGACTGAGATGATGCGAATCAGTTCTGGATCGGCTTGGCGTTGGGTCAGTTCCTGCATGGTTGCCATAATTGAACCGCCTGTCGCTAACATGGGTTCGGTGATCAGGATGCGGGTTTGGGGGCGGAACTGGTTTGGAAGTTTATTCAAATAACAACGGGGCTGTAAGGTTTCCTCATCTCGCACTAAACCTAAATGGTAGGTGGAAGCTCTCGGAATGACGCTTTGTGCCCCTTCTAGTAACGTCAACCCTGCTCTCAGGATGGGAACCACGGCTACCGGAAGTTCAGGGTTAATGATGGCGGCAGCGGCTGGGCCTAGAGGCGTTTCAACGGTGGTTTCGACTGAAGGGAACCATTCCCGCATAGCTTCATAGGTGAGCCATCGTCCCAGCTCTGTCATTGCGGTCCGAAACATCACCCCTGGCGTATTGCGATCGCGAGCCACGGCCAACCAATGTTTAACCAGGGGATGGGGCGGAACATATACCCGAAGTTGGAGCGCCATAGGTCATTGAAATAGAAAGGGAGCAAGACAGTTCGTTCTCGAACCTGACCCATCATACGCCTTTTAACCCATTGCAACGGATAGTGGAGAGCATGGCTCAGAAATTATTGAGAATTAATTGCAATTAATTCTCGACTGGTCTATAGTTACTTATGTGTTCTCCTCTCAGAGGATTCGGCAGGTGGGGCCAAGGCGCTAGCGCAGCTTGGTTCCATTTTTTTTGTGGGGTTAGTTCTACAGCAATGGTGAGGAGTTGGGCGTTAGTTTCCCTTTTAGACAGGATAATAACTTTTAGACAGGATAATAATAAGGACGATCTCCTCTGCTAGACCTATGCCATCCTCCTTACCTAACGTTCCTAATCAGGCCATTGAGTATGATGCCATCATCATTGGCTCGGGAATCGGAGGATTGGTGACGGCTACCCAACTCGCGGATAAAGGGGCAAACGTGCTGGTTCTGGAACGCTACGTTATTCCAGGGGGGAGTGCAGGGTACTTTGAGCGCAATGGCTACCGGTTTGATGTTGGGGCTTCCATGATTTTTGGGTTTGGTGATCGCGGCACGACCAACTTACTCACTCGGGCTCTGGCAGCCGTTCATCAAAAACTGGAGACCATTCCTGACCCAGTTCAGATCCACTACCATCTGCCCCAAAGCTTGGACCTAAAGGTTCACCGTAGCTATGAGAAGTTTTTGCAAGAGCTGATTTCACTTTTCCCTCATGAGCGGCATGGCATTCGCAAGTTTTACGACACCTGCTGGCAAATATTTAATAGTCTCAACAGTATGGAGTTACTGTCTTTAGAAGAATTGGGCTATTTGGCCCGGTCATTCTGGCAGCATCCTGGCAGTTGTTTTCGGCTATTGCAGTATTTGCCGCGCAATGTGGGGGACTACGCTCGGCGATATATCCAAGATCCTGTGCTTCTTAATTTTATTGATATGGAGTGCTATTGCTGGTCGGTGGTGCCAGCCGCCCAAACACCGATGATCAATGCTGGCATGGTCTTCTCCGATCGCCACTATGGAGGGGTGAATTATCCTAAGGGAGGGGTCGGCCAAATTGCCGTAAAGCTGGTTGAGGGTTTAGAGGCTGCCGGGAGCCAGATTCGCTATCGGGCGCGGGTCAACAAAATTATATTGGAGCAGGGGAAAGCCGTTGGGGTTCAACTGGCCACAGGAGAAACCTATCGAAGTAAACGGATTATTTCTAACGCCACCCGCTGGGATACCTTTGGCAACCTATTAGATGAAATTCCCCCTGCTGAGGCTAAGTGGCGACAACGCTACACCAAATCTCCAAGTTTTTTAAGTCTACATTTAGGGGTGAAGGCCGAGGCGATCCCCGCAGACCTAGACTGTCATCATATTTTGTTAAACCACTGGGACAAGATGGCTGAGCCTGGAGCAACGGTGTTTGTGTCCATCCCGACACTGCTCGACCCCTCGTTAGCCCCGCCAGGACATCATATTGTGCATGCCTTTACGCCCAGTTGGGTGAAGGACTGGCAGGTGCGATGGCCGAAGGCCGGTCGGAGACCATCGCAAACCCAATACAACACCCAAAAACAGCAGGCCGCTCAGAAACTGATCACGCGATTACAGCAAATTATCCCCAACCTGGGACAGCATATTCACCATATAGAAGTGGGCACGCCTCGCACCCACCGTCGCTTTCTTGGTCGCCAAGATGGCACCTATGGTCCCATCCCTAGCCGTCAACTCTGGGGTTTAGTGGGCATGCCCTTTAACCGGACGTCTATTCCGAGCTTATATTGCGTCGGCGATAGTACGTTTCCAGGTCAAGGCTTAAATGCCGTTGCCTTTTCAGGATTTGCTTGTGCCCATCGAGTGGCAGTGGATCTGAAGCTATAGCTTTGCCTCTTTGGTTTCCCTCGGCTTGGAGTTGACGGATGGCCGTAATGTGTTGAATGATAGTGAATCGCAGTTAATAATGCACAGCCAGCGGAACTGGCGGAATTGGTAGACGCGCTAGGTTCAGGTCCTAGTGTCTGCAAAGACATCCGGGTTCAAGTCCCGGGTTCCGCATTGGATAGCCAGTATGATTACGAGCTTGCAAAATCCGCTCATCAAGCAAATGCGGAAGTTGCAGCAGGTCAAATATCGCCGCCAGCAGGGGATGCTACTACTGGAAGGAACGCATCTACTCCAATCCGCTTGGGAGCAGAACTGGTCCTTTGAGACAGTTTGCTATACCGCTGCTTGGCAAGCCAAATATCCTCAGTTATGGCAGCAGTTCCAAGATAAAACCATCCGATTTGAGCAGATAAGCCCTGACGTTCTACAAGCCACTGCTACTACCATGCATCCAGATGGAGTTGTGGCAGTGGTGAAAGCCCAATCGACTACATCTTTACCGATTCAGACCTTAGGATTGGCCCTAGAAACCATTCAAGATCCTGGAAACTTGGGGACCTTAATTCGGACTGCCGTGGCTACCCAAGTGGAAGGTCTGTTGTTAAATCAGAATTGTGTGGACCTCGAAAGCCCTAAAGTACTGAGAGCTTCAGCAGGGGCGTGGTTTCGGCTACCCAAGCAGACCACTGATTCCTTCATCACCACATTGCACGACTATCAAATGCAGGGCATACAGCTGATTGCCACCGTTCCCAATGCATCTCAAACCTATTGGCAGGTAGAGTATTGGAAACCGACCCTGATCTTAATCGGTAATGAGGGAGCAGGATTATCCAAGCCTGTTTTGGACCTAGCTGACCACCAGGTCAACATTCCCATTGATCCTGGTGTGGAGTCATTAAATGCTGCGATCGCAGCCGCGCTCCTTCTCTACGAGGTGCAGCGACAGCGCCAGTTAAATCAATCGGCTTGATTACGTTCAATAACATCCAATTGATTCAGGCTGAGAAGCCCATAGAATGAGACTACATTAGTAAAATTTCTGTTGCGATTGTTTAAGATTTTCTATGGCTACTGAAACTTTCTCTGCCAACGAGGTTGCTGCCGATGATTATGTTGTCATCGGGTTAGCAACCTGTTTTGTAAAAAAAGATAATAAACTGCATCCTGTCAAAATTGTGGAACCGATTCCCTCCGCTGCCCTGGAAGCAATTCTAAAAGGAATTCCTACGTCCTACGAAATGGCGATAGCAACCACAGTGGGATCGGTTTGGTCTAACGAAACCCCTCAAGCTCCCTCAGAATTTCCGGTTGGCGCCCAATTCTGTGATGAGTTTCTCTTTCGTCTCCAAGCAACCGCTCGTAGTTATCGGTCACGCCCCATCGCCATGGAACACTTAGCACCAGGAGCGATTAAAACAGACTTTAACTTTTCCACAGAACGGAAACGCATGCTCAATGCTGATCGGGTCGTCAGCACAGAAGATAATGTTAAGCAGCACGCCTATACCCATGAAGTTCTCTAGAGAGAAGACTTGATACTCCCTTTTTGACCCGTAACTGTTAATCCGTTTTCTAAAACACATCTTTGTCAACCAAGCCTTGCCGAATTTAGTGAGGCTTGGTTCGTTGTAGAGAACGTTAATTTTGAGCAGCACAAGAAAATTAAAGCAAGACTTTAGAAACTTACATCTGTTGTCCAATAGTGTTTTTGGGGATTTATCCGCAGACCAATATCCAGGGATAATTGAACTGTATTATCTGATACAAAAAGCCTATGATCCAGTCTCTTACGATATTAGGCTAAATCCTTAGCTTGACTCACCCTGACAGTTTTTGTTTGACCGCTTTTTATGAGCTTGGTAACATTTCTGCCCCAGGGAATGCACTTGAGCTTGCTATTTACTGTTAAGGAGTAATTCATGGCCCAATCCCCCCAGGACATTCTGAATTGGATTAAAAACGAC
>JANQPU010000323.1 GCA_028285315.1 Acaryochloris sp. IP29b_bin.176 | reverse complement strand
GCAGAGTAACCTGATCCATAGGGTTTCATTGGTAGAGGTCGTATGCTCCATGAAACCCTACCCCTAAAAATGATTCAAGCTTTTGTCCTGTACTGAGCTTAAAATCACGCCCTATTCTCCGCCATTGAGAGCCTATTACGGCTATGCAATGGGAGAGTGTCCTGAACGAGACCCAGCCCCCTTAATTGCTTCTGACGCTGAAGGATGGACCTGGATTGCCAAGGTACAGCCCCAACGCTACCAGTGGACGCGCTTATCCTTTGCTAGTCAGCCCAATTCTCATTGGCAACCCGAAGATTTGGCGGATCTAAGTCCTGAAGGGAAGGCCCGTGCGGTCGATGTTACCTAGCGACTCGTCAATCCTGCTGCGGGTCCAGGATATTGTTTGGTTGGTGATGCTGCGGCTGTTTTAGATCCCGATTCCTCCCATGGGGTACTGAAAGCAATGACTTCTGGCATGATGGCGGCCCACCTTATAATTGTGCAAAATTCTTTGGAAAACCAACTTCAACCTTCGTTAGCCGCTCGCTATTGTGCCTGGCTGCGGACCAGCTTTTATCACGACCTCATCCATTTACAAGGATTCTACGCTCCAATTTTGTCTTCTCTAGCTAACCATTCGCCAGCACTACCAACGATGACTTGGTCTCAGAAAGCTTGAGCATGGGACTGAGAGTGAGGCTATGTCTAGAACTTGAAGCCTTGTTATGATTGGTGCTCTTTTTATTGTTGTAAGGGGTTGCTGGGAATCCTTAGGGATGTACTCGTGCCTGAAGGTTCTGGATTTGTGAATAGAGGAATCTTATCCCGTTCTGCTGCTGTGATTGTTCCTGTTGCCCAGGCGGCGGATCGCCTTCACTTGAGTCATGTATTGCGATGGACCGTCTTAGTGGGAGTGCGGGGATATCAACGTTACTTGTCTCCCCATAAAGGATTCTCTTGCGCCCATAGACGGATTTATGGAGGAGTGTCTTGCTCAGAATACTTTCGGCGTTCAGTGCAGAATAATGGTTTAGCTGAGGCATTGCCCCGTTTCCAAAAGCGATTGCGAGCTTGCAAAGGAGCTAGCCGCGTCCTGAGCTTGCCCCACTCACAAAAACGTCGTAAAAAGCGAGAGGTACTGGGAGATTGTGGTGCAGGATGGTGTGATATTAGCTGCATTCCCCTAGACTTTTGTGACGTATTTGAACTCTGCGATCTAGATTGTGATGGATTGGGAGATTTAGATGGCTGTGGTGACTGTGGAGGATGTGATTGTGGCTAAGAGAATATTTATTCTATGAAGGAATGTGCTGAGACATCAGCTAGTTTTGACGGCTATGAGTTGATAGTCTAACGCCTTCAAATTGACAGCAATCAGGAGCCTGTTGATGCAGAGGTGCGATCGCAACGACCAGTCCCTGCCTCAAGAATTGACTCGAGCGATTTAAAATAACCCTAGTTCAGAGGATGCTCAATCCACTTTCGTGATCAAAGAAATATCCACCCGATCTTGACTGGGCTCCTCGACTAAGGCACGAATCCCAGGACCGAAAAAGCTAGCAAATCGGTCTTCTTTCTTTTTCCAGTTCTCAAACGGAACGTAGGGGGTTTCAAATTCCAGCACTAAGGTATATGTGCCTTCTGTGGTAGTTTCGCGCAACCCCACCAAAACGGGACATTCATCGACGAAACTAGGTTTAAGTCCTAAGCGTTCCAATGCAATATCTAGATGCACCGTTTGTCCATAGCGATAGCGGGTTACATCCTGACGCACTTGATTTAAGGTTGGGGTGGCTTGAGCTTCTCGCAAGGCCAGCATTTCTTCCGAGGGCTCTTCTTTCAGGTAAACAGGCTCAAGTTCAGCCGCCTTTAAGGCTAAAGCACCTACTAACACTGGCACACCCACAAAGAATGTGATCACATTTAGGGTGGTTTCGTTATTGATGTATCCAGCCATTCCCACAACTGAAAGAATGGTTCCAATAATTAAGCCAATGGTTGCGACTGAAGTCCGGCGCAGCATAATACCTCCATAATCGGGTCAAGAAAAAAGTAGAATCGCCCACTCTTAAGATTAGCGGTAATTTGTAAACTG
>JANQPU010000305.1 GCA_028285315.1 Acaryochloris sp. IP29b_bin.176 | reverse complement strand
ATGCCTGTAACCGTTGATTCCTCGTTTCCTCTGGCTAAATGTTGTGATCAGTAGCAACGTAGTATCAGTACTTTCAGGAAAGTTGCACATCGCCTTAATCAATAATAATTATCCAGCTAGACAGATTTATTGAAAAGCATCTGGTGATTTTAATATCTATTGGGGTGGTATCTGAAAAGAATTAAGACTCCAGTTTTACGTCTTCTATGCTGATTTTAAGAACCGCTTAGTCTGCAATGGAGATAAATATTTATGGATAACATAAGTTCCTGAATATTCTATTGGTATTAACAGAGAAAGCCCACTGTCTAGACGACAGGTTCGCCTGAATGTAGGTGTCATTTTGAGTTTTGTACATGGGAATCCTTGATTTAGCAGATCTGAAAGCGAATTTGCATCACTAACATTGACTCTGCTAGACCATATTGTCCCTGAAGCTTGATGGGCGAGGGAGAACAAACTGGCTTTCTCGGTCTGTTAGGAGATTGGGAGAGACGGTGTCTTAAACCTTAAGTGTAAGAGTCTAGCTTGGGCTTGAGGCTATAAACAGTGTCTACAGCGGGTTCACTGTGATTCTTTTTGCAGATCCTGATCTTCCGTTTTCCCCATTACCAAGAACGCCAAGACGACATGAATGACGATAGACCTGAGACCTACACTGCTCCGCACAAAGCTGGCCCTCTCACCATTGCAACAATTCTTGCCAGTAGTCTTTTTCAGCCTCTCTTGCCAGCGCTCGCTTTAGGAACTGCTGCGGGTGAACAAATTAGCAATACAGCAACTGCGACCTATAAGGAAGATCCCTCATCTCCAACGACAATTAATGCAACGTCAAATGCAATAACCGTCACGGTTGCGGAAGTTGCGGGTCTATCAGCAGTTCCTTCAGGGTTTACTGATCTCAATGGAGGCTCCGTTGCCTCTGGAGATACGTTGACATTCACGTTTGATATCACCAATATTGGTAACGCTTCCACGGATGTATTTATTCCCGGTGCCAATAATCTGATCGCTGAGAACTTTGTGCCCAGTACCGTTCAGATTATGAGTACCTCTGGCACCGTATTGGCAACCGTACCAGTAGGTGGATCTACTCTCAGTGCATTATCGATATTGGGATTGGCTGATCTTGATCCAGATCAGATCTTAAAAGTTCGAGTGACAGGTACTCCTGCGGCTAACACACCTGCTGGGGCTGATGTAGGGGTCACACTGGGTAATACAGGCCCCAATAATAATAGCGCTAGTACTCAAAACCAACCTGATAATGCCGATGGTTCAAGGGCCAACGAAATTCGTACCATCGATGCTAATCCTAGCAATGGTGCGCCTGAAAATGGGGAGCGGGAAGCCAGTGCTACGAATAGTATTCCTTTTGGTAGCGCCCTAAGACCCATTGCTTTGGCAACAGTGACTAAAGTAGCATCTAATCTCAACCCTGGAGCAACGCCTGCAGCCAATGATGATCTGATTACCTATGATTTAGGACTGACCGTTGAGAATACCTCACCGAATGCTGCTTTCGCTCCTGCAAATTTAGAGGGAACATCCATAAATTTGAATGGTGCATCTACACCCCGAATCTTAGTCTCTGATGCGATTCCTGTGGGGACAAAGCTATCTGCAGTGGATAATATTCCTGCCAATTGGCAAGCTGTTTACACCACTACCTCCACCACTACACCAGCAACAGATGCTGCTTGGGTCACAACTCCTCCACCGCTCACCTCAGTCACTCGAATTGGATTTATTTTTACAGGGGGGCCTGTTCTTGCTAGAGGTACTACCACAACGTCGTTCCGATTTACCGTCATTACTTCTGATTTGCCGCCTCTAGGGGGACAAGTTAACAACCTAGCCCAGATTTTTGGGGAAACGGTTGGTGATTCGTCTAACCAGATTGTGTACGATGAATCAGGGGATGCTCATCCCAATAATTTCAACGATAATCAAACGCCGCCCCGTCCAACTGGAACTAACTACAATCCAACCAACGATACGGGAGTTGCCAATCCGGTCATACAGGGGACTGATGCCAGCAATGGTAATACAGGGACAGGCCCCAATGGTGAAGCTAATGTGATTCGCTTAGGCACAGTCGCCAGTAGTGATGATATTCTCAATGGTCCAAATGGTGTGCCAGGAGCGGGGGGGCCTTCCGATGATGATGATGATTTCACCAATCAATCTACGAATGTTCCTGCAGGTCTTGGCCCTACGGATACCTTTGATCCAACGCCATCTATCTTTACCAATTCAATTCAGAACCCAGCAAGTACAGGGTTTATTGCTGATGTGACCATTCAGCCAATTTCGCCAACGCAGGCCGAAGGCGCTGATGACACTACGTTGACTGGCCAATATGGAACGGATGGCGATATCCCCAATGGTACCGTTGTCACTGTTGCTTACGATCCAGATGGCAATCCTAGCAATGGTGATGAACTTACCGCTACGTATCGATGGAATAGCACAACCAACACTTTCGACCTACTGGTTAGTACGACAGGCGGCGTCACTGACGGGACACCCAAGCATGTGAATGTTGGCGATTTGCCCGCAGGACTTACTATCAACTATGGGGTTACTGTGGATTTACCTGAGGGTGTGGGCTTGAATGATGAGATTCCCATTCCGTTAGTGGCTTTCCCGGATGATGATCCAGTCAATAGTTCTGGCTTTACGGGTGAAACCACGAATAACATCACGATTGATCGTCTCTATACGGGTTTCTTACAGGTTACCAAAGAGGTTCAAGTTCTGGATGCAAACGGAGAAGTGGTACAAGCTTGGACGTCTGACCAAACTCTTCTAGATGGCATCAATATCCAGCAAGATTATTTGATTGAATATCGGATTTCTTATGAGAATATTTCCACTCCGGTGGCCGGTAATGGCAATGTTGGCCTAACTGTTTCCGACCTAACATTGGTTGAAGATGGAACTGCGACAGTTAGGGGAACGGCCAATAATTGGGCCAGATTCTCAAACCATCAGCAAAATACGAGTGCAGATCAAGGAACGGTGAGATACTTTACAAATAGTGATGATCCTAATCCCTTAACGACCTCAGATCCGATAGACAATACCAAAGTCCAAAAATATGAAAACGAGGTGGGACAAGTTGATCCTGGCCAGAGGGGGCAGTTCCTCTTCCGTCGTCGGATCAAGTAACTGGAGTAGATGGGAAGGGAATCCTGGCAACAGATATCTATTTGGTGCTGATGTCTTCGAATCATTCTTGATTTCCTGCTGTTGAATTTACAAGGTCTTGTGGTTATGGAACGTCGTTTATCTATTGGTCTAGGTGTTTTAGCAATTGCTGTTGCGATTCCATTTGCTAGTGGTGCCCCTGTCTTTGCTAATTTGCACAAGGCTGGAGCAGAACTGGTTCGAAAAATCTTCCAGCCTCAGGTGGAGTTGGTTCTCTCTGCAGAGAAGCAAGTCATTTCCAAGAATGCTGAAGGGGAGCAAGAAATCACCTGGGAAACCCTGGAAGGGGATGTGACCGTCCGTCCTGGTGATGTGCTGCGTTACACATTGCTGAGCAAGAATGCTGGGGATAAATCTGCCTCTGAGCTGAAAATTACCCAGCCGATTCCTCAGCAAACGGTTTACATTTTAGATTCTGCTCGGGCCAACGGTGCCCAGCTAGCTTATAGCATTGACGGTGGTCAGACCTATGCTAAACAGCCCATGGTTGAGGTGACCCAGCCGGATGGTACGGTAGCGATGGAACCTGCACCTGCTGAAGCTTACACCCATGTCCAGTGGGATTATAGTGAGTCCTTAAAACCGATGGCTTCTGTCCAAGCGGTTTATGAGGTTGCGATCCAGTAAATTAATGTTGACAGTAATCCTGCAGGATTACTGAAACGTTCCAATCGCTGTTACCATCCCCAAGTTCCGGCACCGCCTTTAAAGGGACCAACAATATCGGGTGTAATCCAGCCACCGTAAAAATCTCCGGCTTGGGCTTGAACCACTTCTCCATCAAGGGTACAAATGTCCATGCGGCTGGGATAGAACGCTACATAATCTTTGAGATCGGCAAAGCGAGGGGTGGGATTAGCATAAAACCAGGCTACGTTCTCTTCGGTGCGATCGCGCACCGTTACTGTGTAGTATCCTGCCGAACCTTTCCACTCACAAAACGTAGATCGCCGCGTTAGCCGCAAATACTCCATCTGAATATCAGTCGGTGGAATATAGTACACCGGGGGATGACTAGTTTCTAAGACCCGCTTGGCCTGGTGGGTATCAGCTAAAATTACCCCATTAAAGGTGATCTGAACATGTTTAGGTGAGTCTTCTAAGCGAGGGGGGCGAGGGTAATCCCAGACAGACTCTTGACCAGGACCCGGTTCAATACGGTTGAGGGGCATTCAGACAGTCTTCCTCTCATGAAATCAATGCACTCTTTTGAGGGTAGCGTTGATCGACCATGAAGTGGGGAGATGCCGTCAAAATGGGGCAAAAGACCAGCATGTAGCCCTAGGGCTGAACGTCGACGGTGGAATTCACCAGCGGTCTGAGGGGAGGAGTAGTCTGAGGAATAGACTGACGTTGGCGAATGGCGTCCTGCCAGAGCAAGACTAGGGTGTGGACGGTATTTTCCCAACTGTACTGGTCAAGACTGGACTGAGCCCGTTCGCCCATATGCTGACGGAGGCTAGGATTGGCAATCAATTGCTGTAGCTTATCGGCAAAATCATCGATGGATTGTGGTGTATACAAGAATCCATTCCAGCCATCCACAATGTTTTCCACTACACCGCCTGCCCTGGGGGCCAACACGGGAATACCAGATGCGAAAGCCTCTAGCACTGTCAGCCCTCTAGCTTCTTTTTCGGAAGTGGTGACGTGAATATCGCTATTGGCCAGCAGCGCAGGCACCTGTTCAGGAGCAACCCGCCCTAGCAAATGCACATGGGGTGTGAATTGCTGTAGGGATTGAGCAATGTCCTCTC
This sequence comes from Acaryochloris sp. IP29b_bin.176, assembly GCA_028285315.1. GTDB lineage: Bacteria > Cyanobacteriota > Cyanobacteriia > Thermosynechococcales > Thermosynechococcaceae > Acaryochloris. The sequence goes on along the minus strand of JANQPU010000305.1, from coordinate 4,593 downwards.
GCATGCAGCCATCACCTGCGATTAACAGGGCCACCTGATTAGGATCAATCCGTGCAAAAATATCCTGCATGGCTTTGAAGGTAAACCCCCAGCCCTTATCTGGAGTCAGTCGCCCCACAAACACTAACTTCACTTGTCGATCCACCTGCGGTAGATCATAGGTGTTGGCAAAATAATGGGGTTGTCGGAGTTCAGGACTAAAGTGGTCGGCATCAAAACCCACCAAACTGGCGTAACGCGTATTTTTAATGCCTAGATTGACAATCTTTTGATAGGTGATGGGACTGGTGACTAAGGTATAGTCGTAGGCATTATAGACCCGGCGCAGCAGGAGAGTGAAGAGGTGTTTGAGAACAGAGAGCGCACGCGGTGGCCAATCGAAATAATCCTCTGCATACTCAATAAAGTTGGTGCGGAAAAAGCCCACACAGGGAATGTTGGCTTGCCGAGCATACTGAATACCAGGGATTTGCCATAATCCAACCGATAAGCGCTCCGGCTCATCCACATGGACAATATCAGGCTGAAAGCTTCCTAGGGTCTCTTTTAGAAAGCAACGAGCCTGCCAGTTGACATTGCGTTCGAAGTCTAACCCCATAAAGGAACTGCTTGGGAGGTTGATGACTTCGACGTTGGGGAGAATATGGCCCGTATAGTCCTGCCAGTTGGGATACACGTTGGCCAACGCGCTGTAGTCTGGGCAAAACAATTTCACCTGATGACCCCAATCACTCAGTTTTTGCAAGCGATGAAACCCACTGACCGTAACCCCGTCGACAACAGGCAGGAAACCAGAGGTAATAATCGCAACTTTCATACCAGCGGAGCTTTGGGCAACAGCAACTACCTAAAATTAATACCAAATCAAGATTAAGGTTAGGGAGGGCTTGAGGTTAAGCTCTGCTTAGGCTAGTCTTAAAAATATTCTTACAATCGCTGTCCCAGCGGTATTTTCAAGCAAACTGCCATTGTTTGCCCACAGAATAGCATTCTCAACAGGGTTGACAATCCATAGTATTATCCGTGGATGGTATCGCTTAACACTCAGTCTGCCTTTCGATGTGTGTGATTAAAACCCAAAGACAGTCCTTGGGACCTGCTCCGACAGCCATTATTTCTGCACCAGGAAACACACCCCTCAAGATTATCTATATTTCCCATCTCCATCCTCCGGCAAATGCCAATCTGCAAAATATTGGCGGCATGCAAACGGTGAGCTTGCAGCTATTAGGCAATCTGCAGCAACGATCAGATGTATCCGTATTTCCGTTGGTCGTAGAATCGCCCTGGCAGGGGACAGAAGTCAGAACCTTGGGCTTTTTGATCAAGTTGTTGGGCACCTTACCGCGTATCATTCAGCAGCAGCAGGCGGATGTTGTCCTATTTTCCTCGATGGTGACGGCAGCCCTGGCTCCTCTCCTACACTCAAGAGTGTCCATACCGATGGTAGCTATTAATCATGGCCAAGATGTGACCTTACCCATCCGCATCTACCAGCAATGGGTACCGAAAGTGTTTCACCATTTGCAAGGAGTCATCTCTGTTTCTGCTGCCACCCAGGCTGCAAGTCTGGAACGCGGGCTACGTCCCACGAAGAGCTTTGTGTTACCGAATGCGATGAACATTGAGCCGCGGCCATACCACCAGCAGGTTTCCAGAGAGTGGATTGAATCCATCTTTCAAATCAATTTAGAGGGGAAACATTTACTGCTAAGTGTGGGGCGGCAGGTCCAACGCAAGGGACATGCCTGGTTTATACAACAGGTGTTACCGAAACTCAAGCAACCGATTGTGTACCTGCTCATTGGGCAAGGGCCAGAAACCCAATACTTGCAACAATTACGCACCCAATCTCCCTACCCTGAGCAGATCATTGTAGCTGGACGAACCACTGCTGAAATTTTGCAGCATGCCTACGATGCGGCGGATTTGCTCGTTATGCCTAATATTCCCGTTGAGGGCGATATGGAAGGTTTTGGAGTGGTGGTTCTGGAGGCCAATGAAGCGAGAACACCTGTGGTTGCGGCTGATTTAGAGGGGCTGCAGGATGTGGTACAGAACGGTCGGAATGGGTTTAAAGTGACCCCGCTCAATGCCCATCAGTTTACCCAGACCATTGATGATGTACTGGAGAGTAAATTGGCCTTTCTTGCCGACGCTGCCTATGACTGGGTGACGCAGCAATATGCCTGGTCAAGGGTCTGTGAGCAATATATTGATGTTCTGCATCAGGTAACGAAGACCTTGTCCACAGTGTCCTCTCGCTAATTGATCTGCAACTCGATGTTGCCCGTTTCAGGAAAGACTGTTAGTAGTTTAGTACTGCCCAAAATTGGGATGCTTTCCTGTGCCTCTTTTATGGTTACTTAAGCAGGTACTGCAGTTGAAGTCATCGTTTTTTTGATATTGAGCTGATCATACGGTCTTTCCTTCCTTACGATGCCGAGTTCAAAACTCTTAGTCTAAGCTAAGTAAAGACAAACTCAGAGCTGGCCCAACTCTCAGCACAGGCTACCCAGCCTTGAAGAGTTACCCATTAATTTCCCTGCCCATAATAGCCACGCTAATGCCTGATTTATGCTTCCTTAATTCTTTATCTACAAATATGCAGGGACAGATTGTTCAGATCAACTTGTCTGACGGAGGTGTGCCGAAACAGTCGGTGCCCAGTGCCCAGGTTGAAACATCTGGTTTAGTCGGCGATCGCCAAAGGAATCTCAAGCACCACGGCGGTCCTGATCGAGCAGTTTGTCTATGGTCAGCAGAAATTATCCAAATGCTACAAGAGGAGGGTCACCCGATTGCCCCTGGTACCGCGGGTGAAAACATCACAGTAGCAGGTGCAGGTTTGGATTGGCAGCAGTTAATCCCTGGTGTTCAGCTCAAACTAGGAAATAGCGTTCTTTTAGAAATCACTGACTATGCTCAGCCTTGCCGCACCATTGCCCACTATTTTAAACTGCGGCGCTATGGTCGCATTAGTCAAAAACGTTACCCAGGAATGAGTCGTCTCTACACAAAAGTATTATCAACTGGCAGCGTTAGCGTAGGAGATAAATTAACGGTGCTCAACCATATGTAAATGAAGAGTGTTAGGCATTTGTTTCTTGCCATCCCTCAACTGCGGCAATAAATACACTGACTAACGGATGATCAATAGCTTCTTTAAGGGCTTCAGCACCAGCTGATTTTATGACGTTGATAACTCTATGCTTAAGAGGCGGATTCTTATTTATTTGATCAACTGTTTCTGTAACAACTGATAATTTTTCTACTGGACTCTCTATCTCATGAGAAGTTGATAAGTTCTCTAAAAGCTGTTTAATTTCACTAGCGACCTCAGCTAGATTAGGGGTGTGAGATTGGATCTGTAGCAATCCGCCAGACTGATCTCGATTCGCAAATCCTCCACCGAACTGATTATTCTGTAAGTTATTGTTACTCACGGAATTATCGCTGCCAGTAACATAATTTAAATCACGATGTACAACGATCTGAAAAACTTTTTCTGGAAAATGCTTGGTTGATTGATCTGGTTTCTGAAGAGAGTCCTCGATTTCAATCCGCCCTGCATGTTCAAGCAGCATATGACCTTCGAAGTCTAGCGTTTTTATCAGCCTCTCACTTTCCAAATAATCAAGGGCTGATTCTGCCTCCTCAGTAGTCATGGCTTCATCATCACGCACGCTTTTGATAACGTCATATCTGCCAAGCGTACCAAATTTATTATCTCCAATCTGATCATAGAAAAACTTGAGAATTAAATAGCGATTTCTCTGTTTTCTAAGCAGAAGGTCATGATCAGTGGGAGGCTCAGGCCAGTGGTTTAGAGGATTTACTTCAGCAAGACTCATTGTTTTTCATTTGGTAGAGGTCGGACTAAGTGCTATCTCTGGTTAAGACAATTAGCATTATGTTATCGGGAAAATATTCACATTGCCTTGTTTACTGCTAACATCATCCCTAATCTGCTCATAGAGTTTGTCATCTTTAGGCAATCTTGCTTCTTGAGCAACCAACTCTGACTCTTTATTTCTTAGTTTACTAAACTCACCCAGTGGCAGGTCAGTGGTCTCGATTGGGAAGCTAAGCCAAAGTCTCTCATAATCGAATCTTAAATAAGCCCATTTAGTCGCTAACTCAGCCATAGTGGCAACTTGATTGGAATAGTTCAGTATTGAAAGAGACGCTGCTACTATTGCTGATGCTATAGACAGGAGTTGCCGAAGCCATTCCATTTTCTGATCCACAAGCCATGTCATTACAGTGAAAGACGAACAGATGGCCACAAAAATATTGGCTATCTGTTCTTTCCTTCGATAACGACGAGCCATGGCTGTCCAGTACTGTTGATTCACAACTGCCTGTAACCAACTTTCCCAAACAAGTTTCTTCAGCTCAGGCTCAGAAGTCATTGCTGATCCCATATAGCAACCGCCATGTAGGTTAGGACGTCATGCCATGAGTTCATCCATTACCCGAGTCTCCCAATGCCTAGAGCCTACGATTATGACCTACGTTGCAAAGTCTTCGAAGCCATCGAACTCAATGGTATGACACCTTCCGAAGTCAGCGAAGCCTTTGGTATTAGCC
>JANQPU010000301.1 GCA_028285315.1 Acaryochloris sp. IP29b_bin.176 | reverse complement strand
CTAAATGCCTGTAACCGTTGATTCCCCGTTTCCTCTGGCTAAATGTTGTGATCAGTAGCAACGTAGTATCAGTACTTTCAGGAAAGTTGCACATCGCCTAACATTGCTCCTAATGCATAGCGATATAGCCTGCGGTTATTGATAGAAAAACGAGCGTACAGAATACCCACAGAAAAAACGTCACGCCTGAGAAAAATCGTGGTTTTTCAGGAGGAGATTGGGGTTGAGCTTCTGTAGCAACTGTTTGTTCTGGAGGGATTGCTGGCTCGGGTGAGGAGGCTGGTGCTACGGCCTGTTCTTCTATCTGAACTGTGGCTGAATCATTGGCTTGTTGTTCAGTGTCAACCTTTTGTTCAGAGGAAACTTGGGTATTAGCAGTAACTGTCTGCTCTTCTGTCATAATATTGCCTTTGAGTTTTTACCTGGAGTTTGTTTACTGAAAGGAGGCCAAAAACAAGTCTGAGTTGCCAGCTTTATAAACTTTCTAAATATGGGGTGGCATGATGGCTTACCTGGAAGGCGAACCACCCTGCCGTTTTTATCAGCGGGAGCAGCAACTAGATTCAGAGCCGCTCTCGTTCTCTGCATTGGGACTGTAAGGATTACTCTCCAGTCGGCTGTGGAGGCTCTATCGGTTGTGAAGACTCGACTCTAAATGCTTCTGAAAGGGCTTGGGGCATATTTTCGAACTTGACACCCATGGCTCGTAGACTGTGGAATAAATGCCCTTGCAAGCAATAGAAACCTAGATAATAAGTGACGTTTGCTAACCATGCTCGGGAGCTGTATATACCCTCTCCTAACTCAACAGAGTCTTTGAAATAGGGGGCAACGTTGAATTTCACCTCTAAAGCAGCACCGTAAAATTCAACGGGATAGACAAAGGTATTCACCGCGCAGAAATAGGCAGAGATGAATCCCATGATGGCGACGCCTCCGAGAGATAAACCAATCAAACCATCTGGGCTATAAATATCTCTTCTGGCTCCGAGCTGTTGTTCCCAACTAAAGGGGGACACATTGATGTGCCAAATCCCGCCAAGAATGTCGATGATGCCAATCAAAATATGGCCAGCGGCTAAGTCGCCCAAATTATCAATAAAAAACGGATTAAACCCAGGCGTAGACCAGCCGTATTGGTAAATGTTGGTGAAGTTTTTAGCAGTGGGAGTTACGGTTTGGATGTCCCCAATGGTGGGGTCATAAATACCGTGGTTTATGATCCAGCCAGCAAACAGGAGCGAAGCAAACCCAATAAAGAGTAGATGATTGCCTAAGATATAACCCAACTGTTTGGGATCATCCCAGTCAAACGCAAAGTTTTTCGTGTTTCCTCGGCCCCCTTTGGATAGATCAGCAGGGCCAACGGCCAGATGGTAGTAGCCGCCGAACAGTAGAACTAAGCTAGCGACCCAATGCACATATGCGATCGCTAAGTAGGGGAACGTACTGGTAACAACTCCCCCTGGGCCAACGCCAATGCCTTCAGCCGCCATGTGGGGGATGAGAACCAATCCCTGTTCATACATGGCAACATCGGGGTCGAACACCTGTAGCTCAGAGAGAGTGTTGAGTCCAACCCAAAACATAATGATGGCTGCTTGGAAAATGTGGGCTGCTAACCATCTGCCTGAAACAGAGGGCTCAATTAAGCGACTATTCCCTGCATACCAGGGATAATCTTGGTTTTCAATCGAGGATTCCATAGTGATCTTCCAAATCTAGGTATAAGAAAAAAAGGGTCATGTCGGACAAAACGAGGGTTGGAATATCGCGGCTACAGTCTTGTCAATGCGTGACAAGCGCGATTTGTGGTTCTTTCTGAGACGGAATAAAATCTGGAAATTTGGGTTGTGCAGAATTTCGATGATGCAGTTTCCTAAGGACGACAGAACGATATTGCTGGGCCGCAGCATCATCAGGATCGATCGCTAAGGATTTCTGGAAGGAGGCCAAGGCTTCTTCATATCGCTTCATTCTGAGCAGAGTATCGCCCCGATTATTCCAAGCGAGGACTTGCCCACTCAATCCCCATTGCTGATCGCCTAATAAAGCCATGTCACAGGAATCTAATGCTTCGGTATATCGGCCTAAGACACTAAGAAGGCCGCATCGATTGGCTAGACCCAGGGAATAGTCAGGTTTCAGTAATAAGGCGTTGTCAAAGGAAATCAAAGCTTTCGCATATTGACCAAAATCGAATAACTTTTGACCATGATTAATCCAAGTTGCGGCAACATGGGGATTGATTTTTAAGGCTTGCTCACAGGCCGTGAGGGCATCTTGCCCCTGAAGATGTTCGCATTGCTTGAACCAATAGAGAAATTCTTTTTTGTTGAAGGACGGTTGTTGTGTGAGTCCACCTTGGTCTTGAGATGGGCCACCATCAGGCGCTGGCAGGGCCATCACTGCTGATGAACCGCTCAAGAGAATTAGTCCTGATAGAAATAGGGTGATTAAACGGACAGCTATGCGTTTCATCAGTGCGGGTAATCTCCATCGGCACTGGAATCTATAGAATTTGACGACTTGGGTCTCGATCCAGGTGGTCAAGTTATGGAGTCCAGACTTTGCGGAAAGATTTGAGGTGAGGGGCAAAGTTGCGATCGCAAATCAACAACAAACTAGTCCAAAAAAATAGGGAACTGAGTACTTACAGCTCCCCTTGCCATGTCTCTGAGAGGAGAACATTTTTTGAGCGATACCAATGATTGTCAGAATAATTTTATTGAAAGTAAGTGTCAATAGCTTACTTGTTCATTTGTAATAAAACTCAATAATTATGGCGAGACTAGATATATCTATAGTCAAAAGATCCCTTGTGAATCCTTAATTAAGAGGCTATCTGCATAAAACCTTGAAGAAATCGATTTTGATCTGTTGGCAACCTTATGCAACTATTGAGATTAAATATCAATAATTTTATCGTCACAAGGAATATCACTGATGATTCGCAATAGTCTCAAGCGTTTGCTGATCAGCACTGTAGGAGTGTGTCTTGGACTGTTAATGATGACCCACTCTGCCTGGGCCACTACCTACTCATTCAAAAGTGCTGGCAATATTGGAGATGAAGGAGTAATTTCTGGCAAGGTTACTTACGATAAAGATGTAGTAGTTGATGCGTTGAATAGTGGCCAAGACCTAGAAGGGTTGATGGGGAGCTTGACCCTTGCCGATTTAGGTAAAAATGCAACATTTTCTTTTGAATATACTTCTCCTCATACTGGGGTGAAGCATACGGAACAGACTATCTGCAATCGGAATATTTACGACCTTGACAATGGGCAAGCAGGAAATTATTCGATTGGTGGTCAGGAGGGTCCGTTTTTTAGCTTTGATAGTGGTGGTAACTTGTACCTAGTAGATTTCAAGTCCTGTGTGGGCGAGGAAGGTGGGCTGGCCAGCTCAATTTCCAAGCGAGATCCAAAGATCGCTTACAGTGAATTGGATGTTCAGTTTAGCCAGTATAAACTAGCTGAATACGACTATATCGGCAATAAACCCCCTAGATTTACCCAGAAGAACATCAAAATCAAGTTTGATCGAGAACTTGCCTAGGGATAGTCCCTTCCTTTTGTCTAAATACCGCTAAGTAAGGAGTTGACTGTTCGTTCATAGTGCTTCAGAGGCGCGATCGCGCTGTCAACGTTTCGACAAATGTCTGATGGAACAGCCCATCCTGATGGCAAGATCGCTCAGAACTTTAACCGCGCGTCCCTCTAGCAAGGCCGGGACTGCTAACCGCAGCCCAGAGAATGGATAACTGCGAATAATAATGTATGGATAAGAATCCTGACGAAACACAGTTGTTTTGGAATCGCGTCGCCGACGACTGGGATAGACAAGTCGGCGATGACGGGGATAGCAATCGCATCCTTAATTCCGACCCTGTTCTCTGGCAGTTTGCCGGCGATGTGTCTGATGCCACTATCCTCGACGCGGGGTGTGGTACTGGTTATCTCTCACGCAAACTACACGAATGTGGCGCTCGCGTTATTGGTATCGACTTTTCAGAGGAGATGATTCGAATTGCCCGCTCGAAAGCGCCCCATATTGACTTCCGCATTGACTCCTGTTCGACACTGCGTACGGTAGCTGATGAATCGATTGACATCGTCATTTCGAACTACGTACTGATGGATACCCCGGACCTTACCGAAACCGTGAAAGCCTTCTCCCGAGTGCTGAAGCCCGGAGGGCATGGAGTGCTCGTTCTCTCCCATCCCTGCTTTCCTCAGGAGTACGCCACGGCGACAGAGAGTGATGTTGCCGTTACCTACCGATGGCATTTTCCGTATTTTCAGCAACAAAAGTGTATTGACCCACCTTGGGGTCACTTCACATCGGAATTTATCTGGTTTCACCGACCACTTTCCGATTACTGGAAGGCATTTCTGGAAGCGGGGTTTGAGGTCGTGGATTTCGAAGAGCCCAGGTTATCCGAAGATCGATACCATTTGGCCAAGAATCAGAGGCAACTGAACAACGGCAAGAATCGGCCTTATTCGGTGGCGTTCAAACTGAAGAAGAGAAGGTAGTAAACAAATCAGCGGACCTCCTGACGTCTCTAGAAAAAAGTGCCAGCCGAATAGAGCCTATCTTAGGACCACTCTGCTGGTACAGGTTTATGAATTGAGAAGAAAATACCTTGGTGTAATGATTCACTTATCCAGTCTGCAAGGCTAACCTTGAACTGTGATTTTGCCAATCATGCCTGCCCCTCGATGAGGTTCACAGTAGTAGGAATAGGAACCTGGTGTTGCATCGGCAGGGAAGGAAATATCAAACCCACCGGACATGGCAAAGGCTGGGTGAGACAAGCCACTGACATCTCCAGCAGAGTTTCCCGGATCGAACACCACGTTATGGGGCGGAACTCCGGCAACTTCGTAATGAACAGTATCTCCTGGTGCGATCGCAATTTCGGCAGGTTCAAACACTAGCATGCCAGCCGGGGTCCCCATTTGCACGGTGACTGTTGCAGCGAGAGCCGTTGAAGATCCTGACCAAAATCCACCCATAACCAGTAGCACTGCCAGGGTAGTCGTAAGCCCCAGAAGGAAAGATTGAATAAAGCGCATTGGTTTTCTCCAAAGCTGAGTTTCTGAAGTATGACAAGCTGTCGTACTTCACCATAGCACTAATTTTGTTAATTGATAATAAATCTTAATTAGTTTAAGGTTTGTATTGAGGAGATATGGCTACAAATATCTCTCAGGAAGAATCTTGGTGCTCATGCCTAAAGTTTATTGAGAATAAAGAATTAATCACTAGTAGAAATGATGCTAGTTAATTGCCATCGCTATGGCGCGTTGAATTGCAATTTTGGGCTCAACCTCAATTTATTCGGTACAGCGAGCGAATCTAAGTTGTGGATAAGCTGCAACCCTGATTCTTGCGTAGGCTGAAACTTCCATTCTTCCGTAGAAGCATCTCAAAAATAGGCTTAACCTGAACTGGGGTTAGCTAGGACTACAGGAGTAATTAAATAAGGCGTACACATCATGGAAAAAGTGTTCTAATTTTTTTCTGGCTAATGATGTGGGAGACGGCCTACCACACCTTCCACAATACAAGAGGGATCACTCAAGGACATTAGGTTCTCAAAAGGATGAGTATTTTTCCAGCGGTAGGGGTTGAAATCACGCTGATCAACCAAAAGAATGCGCCCATGACCCAGATCCTCTGCCAAGATGACGAGAGATGCATCTGCCAAACTCATCGGCAAGTCCTGATCCTAGTGTATTAGCTCTTGCAGTCGCACGCTATGAACTGAGGAAAGATCAAAAACAGCAAAAGCCTCGCGAGATAGGTTAAGAATGAACTTTTCCTGAGCATTATTTCCCAATCGTTTTAACAGGAAATGACAGGTTTCAGTAATGACGGGCCAGGTGGTGATTGATGGCTCTTTAACTTGAGGCAGGGCTTGAGTCGCTTGGTGATGATAGCTATTTCTACGGTTGGAATCCCCTAACCAAATAATCGCTGCAATCAGTCATATTTATCTTCGAGGCTATCTGCATACTCAGATTTGTAATTCGTAGATAAGTTGCTCTCAGATTTTCCACGCCCAATAAAACCATTTTCAGTCAGTATGTTTATGGGACTATGCCTTACCCACAAGTCTTGAAAGTATTGTGATGGTTAGGTTTGGGATATGCGATAAAGTGTAACCTGACCACTGACATAGCGAAGCGAATAT
>JANQPU010000300.1 GCA_028285315.1 Acaryochloris sp. IP29b_bin.176 | reverse complement strand
CCAAGGTCATCAAGGTTCAAACCCCTGAAAAAGAATTAACCGCCGTTTTACAGGAGGGCTGGTAATGCCATTTATCACAGCGAAAAAGAATACACTCCTGGCACCCCTGCCACACCAACCCCACCTTCAAAAATTAAATCAACTCGCAAAAGTGTATGAGGGGGGAATCTTAGGTGTCATTAAAGTGTCTACTGTGAATTCGCAGTTGGCTGAGATTATCTTGGCGGGGCCTTATACCTGGCATGACCATTACCCAACCATTGAAACAGGCGTCAAACGATATATCAATCCCATCTCATGGGATATTCCAGAAGATGCATGGGAACAGCAGTCAGTTTCGGCCTTGCCAACGGCTCCAGCCTCTACTCCTTCTCAACCAGAGACTCCATCGACTCCCTTATTACCGCCGGAAGTTGCCCAACTCAATCATTTCTACGAAGGTTGCCAAAAGAAATTACCGGATGGACGGATTCAAGCTTATCCTGATCCAAGGGCCGGTAGTGGCGGCCTACCCGTCACCATCGGTTGGGGCAGTACCTACTATAAAAATGGTGCCGCTATCCAAATGGGCGATATCATCACCCAAGCTGAAGCCGATGATTTATACGATTACATTTGCCACAAGGATTTTTGGGTCAAGTTGCAATCGACCATCCCTTACTGGGCCAACATGACCGATCAGCAGCGGGCTGCATTAACCAGCTTTGCGTATAACAATGGCGCTGGTTTTTATGGATCACCTCACCATAGAACCATCACCCGCAACTTAAAGGAAAAAGATTGGCAGGCGGTACCCGGCACCCTGATGATGTACCGTAATCCCGGCGACAATGTGGAAGTGGGACTCGGTCGCCGTCGATATGCCGAAGCTAAAGTCTGGTGTGGCGAAGCACCGACGACTGCTTGTGCCGCCGCTGCCCAAGAAATTCAGACTGCCCAGGATTGCGAACGAGTGGAACAACGGCTCAAAACCAACCCGCCGACAGTGGCAGGGTTTGAGTCTACGATGCCTCCCCCAAAGCCCGCCCAACCTGCTGGTCCTCGGCAGCCCCAGGTTATAGCGGGAATGAAAGGTCCACAGTCCCATCCAGATGCTCATGGCTTCAAACCCGGAGACTATCATCTCGTGGCCAATGATGCCGTTGGCAAGATCAAGTGCTACGACTATAGCGGCACTTTAATGTGGGAATTGCCCTGTCTCTGTCGCGGTCAATTCGAGGACAATTACTTTGGCCGCAATGGGGATACCCCCGCAGGTCTTTACAAATGCGGGCAAATCTATCGTGACTATGAGCAAGCGGGTGAAAGTTCTGCCTATACCCGCGATCGCATGTCCTATGGCTGGTATAGTATCGACCTGGTTGAATTAGAAAGCCAAGAAGCGAATCTGGGTCGGGCAGGCATTATGATCCACGGCGGCGGCAGCGGTTGCGGGTGGCCAGGTGCCTGGGAACCCAAGCAATCTCTTTTCTCTACCCTAGGCTGCATCAGAATGCATAACCAAGATCTACGGGACAAAGTGGTGCCCTTATATGATCAGCCCGGCGTCACACTCTTTGTCAGTGTCTATCAGTAGCCCCTCTCTAAGGAGAGGCCAAGATTACGGGTTAGTGCTCCACAGGTCAGTCCGTAAAGACAGCATCAGCAAGCTGCTAGCCCGTTTAACCCCTAATGGAGTACTAACCCCCATCATTAGACAATATCTAGATCAGTCACCGCGCCGACGCTGCTGGAAGAAACTAGCTTGGCATACTTCGCCAAAACCCCTTTGGTATATCGAGGCTGAGGTTTCTTCCACTTCGTCTTCCGCTCCTCCAACTCCTGATCAGACACATGCACCTCCAACTTCCGGGCATGAGCATCAATCGTAATTTGATCTCCTTCGTGCACAAGGGCAATTGTACCGCCCACCGCAGCTTCTGGGGCTACATGCCCCACCACCATGCCATAAGTTCCGCCAGAAAACCGACCATCCGTAATTAATCCCACAGAGTCACCCAAACCCGCCCCAATAATCGCAGACGTGGGCGCTAACATCTCTCGCATTCCAGGCCCACCCTTCGGCCCTTCATACCGCACCACAATCACATCATTGGGCTGAATCTGACCCGCTAAAATCGCTTTTAGACAATCCTCTTCCGATTCAAACACGCGGGCTGGACCCGTAATTTGGGGATTTTTAATTCCTGTAATTTTGGCAACGGCTCCTTCCGTTGCCAGATTGCCTCGGAGAATAGCGAGATGGCCTTGTTTGTACATAGGATTGTCCCAAGGCCGGATTACATCTTGATCGGGGGACGGTTCAGAGGGCACATCAGCCAACTGTTCAGCAATCGTTTTACCTGTGATGGTTAGGGCATCACCGTGGAGAAGGCCATGCTCCAACAGCATTTTCATCACCAAAGGAATACCACCCGCCTTGTGAAGATCCGTGGCAACGTAGCGACCTGAGGGTTTGAGATCGCAAATTACCGGGACTTTGGCTCGGATGGTTTCAAAGTCATCCAGGGTAAGGGGGGTACCAGCAGCGCGGGAAATAGCCAACAGGTGGAGAACCGCATTGGTGGAACCGCCCACAGCCATAATCACAGCGATCGCATTTTCAAAGGCTTTTCGAGTCAGAATATCGCGGGGCAAGATTTGCTTGCGAATCGCTTCCACTAAAACCGCCGCAGACTGTGCCGCACTTTCGGCTTTTTCCTCATCTTCCGCTGCCATTGTGGAGGAATACATCAGGCTCATGCCCATGGCTTCGAAGGCAGACGACATTGTATTGGCCGTATACATGCCACCACAGGATCCAGCACCAGGACAGGCATGTTTCTCAACTGCCGTTAATTCAGCTTCACTAATTCGTCCAGCACTATATTCTCCAACCGCTTCAAACGCGCTGACGACGGTTAGATCTTTACCATCCAAATGACCGGGCTTGATCGTGCCGCCGTAGACAAAGATCGCGGGAATATTTATCCGAGCCATGGCTAGCATGGCACCCGGCATATTTTTATCGCAGCCCCCAATCGCCAAAACCCCATCCATACTCTGGCCCATACAAACGGTCTCAATGGAGTCTGCGATCACTTCGCGGGACACCAAGGAATATTTCATTCCTTCAGTTCCCATCGAAATGCCGTCACTAATGGTGATGGTGCCGAACTTTTGAGGCATAGCTCCTGCTGTTCTTAGACTGGTTTCTGCCCATGTGGCTAAGGCATCAATGCCCATATTGCAGGGGGTGATCGTACTGAAGCCATTCGCTAATCCGACAATTGGCTTGGTGAAATCGTCATCTTCAAAGCCAACGGCCCGCAGCATGGCTCGGTTGGGTGCTCGTTGAACGCCTTGGGTAACGACTTGACTATTGCGATTGTCAGACATAGGGTCTCTTCTTTTGGGGATGCAAAAACAAGAGAAGGGAACGATGACACCTAGCGAGTGACAGAGCTAGGGGTGGAACAATCGATCTTTCTCAACTGTCTATTGTCTCAGAATCAACGATACGTGGAAAGCTGAAACCTTAATCCAATCGATAAACTGGTGTTATACCTTTGCCCCTACTCTTAGCACCTCTCTCCAGATGTGTCCTTCCTAAATGCGATTGCACAAGATGCCAATCCTGGGGCTAGGAATAACTCATCCTGATGTCTGCGATGTCTCATCAATCGTTACCTTTGACTGCCAATGTTTGGTGGCGCAATGCGGCCAAAACCGTGGGCCTGAGTGTATTGCTCGCTTTTGGGATTCAGACCTTTGTGGCGGAAGCCCGCTTTATTCCGTCGGGATCGATGGAGCCCACGCTGCAGATCAACGATCGATTAATCATCGACAAACTCACCTATCAATTTGATCATCCGCGACGAGGAGACATCATCGTTTTCCGCCCCCCACAAACCCTACAACAGCAAATCAATCAACAGGGTGACTCGCTCTCCAAAAAGACGCTGATCAAACGAGTCATCGGCATACCTGGAGATCGAGTGGAACTCAAAGATGGTGCGGTTTATCGCAACAATGTCAGGATTCAAGAATATTACGTTGCTCACAAAGCCAAAACATCCGTTCAGATTTGTCCTCAATCTCGATCGCAATCGTTCCTAGCCTTACCCCAAGTCGTGCCTGTGAATCACTACCTCGTTTTGGGTGATAATCGCCTCAACAGTCACGACAGCCGCTGTTGGGGCTTGGTGCCTCGAACTGATTTATTGGGACGGGCGATCTTTCGCTATTGGCCTGTCCATCGGATAGGAAGTTTGCAGTAGGAAGGCTGTGATCAGTCACAAGAGTTGACTCGACAGGATTGTGCTATAAATCAATTTACTGGGAAAACTGATTTGTAAGACACAGCCCCTCTTAATCCCTCTCGTTCAAGGCCTGCATCGCTCAATCTATATGAAGCAACCCCAACCTCCTGATCTAAAGCAAACGGAACAACCAGAAGAAGCTTGGTGGGTAGAAGCAGCCAAGACCGTTGGATTAAGTTTGCTGTTAGCGTTTGGGATTCGTACCTTTGTGGCGGAAGCTCGCTTTATTCCGTCGGGATCGATGGAGCCAACCTTGCAGATTCACGATCGCCTAATTATTGATAAAGTCACCTACCGCTTTCGCAATCCAGAACGGGGCGATATTGTGGTGTTTAATCCGACAGAATCCTTAAAACGAGCCAACTTTAAAGAAGCCTTTATTAAACGGGTGATTGGCGTCCCTAGCGATCGGGTTGAGATTAAAAATGGGGTTGTTTGGGTCAACAATCAGCCGATTAAAGAAAATTACACGGCGGAAGGGATCACCAGCAGTCCCAGTTCAGATCACTGTCGCAATAATTATGTCACTTCAGATGTGGATAACGAGCCGATAGAACCGCCAGTTCCCATCTTTTTAGAAAAGCCTCAAACCATTCCTGACAAGCATTACCTCGTTTTAGGTGATAATCGCGGCAATAGCTATGATGGCCGCTGCTGGGGATTAGTTGCCCATGATGATTTAGTAGGGCGGGCTGTTTTCCGCTTTTTGCCCTTTAACCGCATTGGTACCTTACCCGCTGCTGAAGTGACGGTGGGTGAATAGGGTTTAGGACACGAGCTGACGATCTTGGCGCAGGCGAAATAGTAAAAACTGAGTCGGTTGATCAGACTCAAAATTATTGTCACTGACGAGGATAAGAGACGGACTGCCGTCGGCTAAGAGGGGACCCCACGTCATGCCTTCTAAATTGCTGCCAGGAATTTTAAGCTGCTTCAAATCAAGTAGGAGCTGTTTCTGGATAGGGGTAATTCCTGTTAAGTCGTTAGGCAGCGGATCTATTTTGGAGGTATCCCTTGCCAGGGCGGTCGTGATTTGAAAGATTTCAGCACTGAAACCCCCTAAAGGACTGTAGGAACGTTCAAGACTGAGAAAATGTCCACCACTGTCCACGGTTAGGAGTTCTGTTAAGCCGTTAATCCCCTTGAGCAGATCTGCGGGTTGTAGGGGATACAGATAGTTGGCTAAGAATTCAGGTTGGGGTTCTCCAATCCAATAGTGGAGGAGGCGATTATAGAGCTGAGTCTCTTTCTCAGATTGGGTTTCAGGATAATCTTGCTGTAAGGGGGCTTCAATGGCAGTGAAGATGCGATCGCCCTCTGGATTCAAGGTTAAGGCTTCAAAGCCCCGATTATCGTCAACGCCGTGGGGGAGGGGGTCTGGGTTGTCTTCGGTTGCGAGGATTGGCAAAAATTGTTTAGGTAGGGTTAGCTGTTGTTGCCACTGACCCTGGAGATCAAACTCGATCAGTGCGGGGGGGCTTTGTCGCCGAGACACGCCTTCACTACTGATCCACAGGGTTCCTTGGGGCGTCAGGGCTAAGCCTTCTGGATCAAGCTGATCAACGGTATAGGGTTGCGCTTGTTCATCCTTGAGCAACGTGACGCTGTCTAGGTTGAGAGCCTCAATCTGAGGACGAGCTGGGTTGGATTGATTGAGCTGTAGGCTAAGGGTGTAGAACCGAGGTTGAGCGCGATCATCAGACAACGCATAGATGCGATCGCGCTTTCGATCATAGGTAATCGCCGAAATTCCACCCACTTGGGTACCGTCAAACTCCGTTTGATCCAGCTGATAGTCCCCCAGATAATCCAAAGACAGATTCAAAAAAATCCGGGCCTCCGCTGTCACTTGGGGCAGATCGCAGCCCGTCAGCAGCAGCACACAACAAATCAGCGGCAGAATATACCGAAATAATTTGGTCACGCCTATACACCTAAGTCCTGGAGGGCCAATCGAATTTGCTCAATCCGTCGGCGGTTAACACTCAAATCAGATTCTCCCAACCGCGAGGCAGAACGTACCTGAATGGTATTGTCTTCAGCAGGGAAATAAAACTCGCCGTCATCCACAAACCCTAACAGCCGACTACTGGATTCAAACCGAATGTAATCTTCCGTCTGCTCTATCACTTGGGTTCGAGGTACAACGCTCAGTACCTTTAAGACAGCTTCGCGGGCAGTGTTGCGATCGCTGTTGTAGGTCAGCGGTACGATCGCATGTTCCTCATCCGCGTTTTGACTAACCACGCAATTAGGAGAATCAGGACAAGGCGCGAGCTGTCCATCTTGAATCCCCAAATCACTGGGCGGTGTACCTGCAAAAAGACTGGCTGCCCCAGGCAAAGCACCCAAGGATGGACTAGACCCGGCCAGAGCTAGACCACCGTTGCCTAACGATAGTAAACCCACTAAGACCAGCAAGATAAATGTGTGAACCATAAAATTTTCAGGGCTGAATGACGCACTCTACATGCAGTGTACAAGCATCCTGATGAAAGCGGGGGACATTCAGTTAGGGTGGCGGTTGAAGAAAATATGATAGTACAATTGAACTGTAATTATACGAGGGTTTGTCGATGTTGTGGCGTCATGGAGATGTATTGATCGGTGCGATCTCAGCCATTCCCCCTGGAGCCCACAAAAAGCACCACTGTACCCTGGCGCATGGCGAAGTCACAGGCCATAGCCACCGAATTGAGCGCATGGGCGATGCCGAACTCTATGAATCTGATGGTCAACTGCTCTTACGCATCTTGAGCAAAGAGGCTAGAGTCATTCACGAAGAGCACCAACCCATCACCTTACCTCAGGGCACTTACCGGGTCTGGCAGCAGCGAGAATATACGCCAGATGCCATTCGCCGCATCGTCGATTAAGCGCCTCCTTTATCTCCCGAATTAATCTTATCTTTGCTAGCCGCTTATGCCTACCCCTGAGCTGACTTTCCCTGCCTTCACCCCCAAGGAAGCCGCCAATTTGATTCTGGAGGGCAAAGCCCCCAGAGTCATGACAGTGGACGGTCCATTAAGCTTTGCGGGCAACCCCAAACTCCGTCCTGAACAGCTACCCGAGACCCTAGCTGTGAGCACGCTGGATCTGCATGATTGTCCTCAACTCACCACCTTGCCCCCCCAGTTACAAGTCCGCAATCTCAATCTTCGAGGTTGCTCAGGACTGACCCACTTGCCCAAAAACCTGAAGTGCTACCAACTGGATCTCTCCGGGACTGCTATCTCGTCCTTGCCGGATGATTTACAGATTGCCTACAAGCTGGACTTATCGGATTGCCAAGCCTTAACCACGCTCCCCGTCCACTTCAAAGTAGGATCCCTGATTCTGCGCAATTGTCGATCGCTTCAGCACTTACCCGAAGGCTTAGCGATTCACTTTCTAGATATTTCCGGTTGTCCCCAACTTCAGGCTTGGCCGCAGCAAATCAGAATGGGCATGGGCGGCTTATATGCTCGGGGCTGTATTGGGTTAACCCAATTGCCTAGAAACATCGGACCTTTAGCCCAGTTAGATGTCAGTGGTTGTAACCGTTTACAGCAACTACCAGAGGACTTGCAAGTCAGCTCATGGATTGACATTGCCGACACGGGGATTACCGCGTTGCCCCCATCTCTCCGGGGCGTCCAAATGCGGTGGCGGGACGTATTTGTGGATGAGCGGATTGTCTTACGTCCAGACACCATCACCGTGGATGAGATTTTCAGCGAACGTAATGCTGAAATTCGAAGAGTTTTATTGGAGCGCTTTGGCTATGATCGCTTTATCTCCCAGGCCCAGGCCGATGTTTTAGATGTGGATCAGGATCCGGGTGGCGAGCGTCGCTTACTGCGGGTTCCCCTCGAAGGGGATGAGGACTTGGTTTGCCTATCAGTGCGCTGTCCTTCAACGTCGGATCAGTATATTATTCGCGTTCCTCCAGATATGATGACATGCCATCAAGCTGCTGCTTGGATTGCCGGATTTGATGATCCCAGTCAATATCAGCCCTTGGCCGAAACCTGAGCGTTAGTTTGTTGGTCAATATGGACACCCCCTCAGGCTCTTGCCTACTTTCGGTAATCTGAAATAAAAAGGTAGCAGAGAGAAGGGTAAAAACGCGTTGAACCGGAATGCTCAAACAACCGGATTTTGTACACATACTTTTCCGTTCGCACCTAGTTAACGCGGACGTTATGCTTGGTGCTGAGTTTTATTGCTCTCTATGTATTGGCGTAAAACGTTATTAATTAGAGTTTTATACTGTTCGCCCTGAGCTTGAAACCACTGCTTCACATCTGGATCAAGCTGAACCAGGTCTTGGGCTTTGTTTGCAGGAATACGTAAAGTTGCTCGCTCAAAAAACTCATCTGTCAGTGGTGGAATGTCTGAGTAGTCAATATCCTCTTCCGACCTTGACTCTAAAGCTGCCCAGTTAGTACGAGAGGTACTGTTCAAATCTTTTTTGCTCATAACGGTTAGCTCTTCGTGCTGAAATGATTCGGATTACATCTTTTCGACGTTCTGTCCAGACTACTACCGCTATGCCAAAACCGAGAAAACCGATCCCTAACCAGCGATCTTCGCCGTAATCAAAACGGTCATCTAGCTCAATCAGCATTTCACCATCAAACATTGAAGGGACATCAGCAAAATCAATCTCATGTTTACGGATATTCTCAAGATTTTTCGCTTCATCCCACTCAAATTGCATGAATGATTAGGGTATGCCAGATCAAACTCACTTGTTTCATTATCGCTCACTGTTCTTGGATGCTCTCATTCTGTGATGATAAGCCATGACTCACCTAAGATAAGTATCGAGGCATAACGGTTGAAAATCAGGGGCGCGAGAATTAATTTAAACGTTTGCCAGTAAAGTGTTTCGAGCGTCCTTTGCATTTTTTTGTTAGAGAACACAGTAGAATATCTGATTTGCTGTTATGGGCTGCTGATCAAAATAGAAGTTAACAACCTTTGTTCTCCGGTGAATTTAGCCTTTATCCTATTGCATGCCTCGATAGTATATTTTTCCAGATAAAATGAACTTCTCTACTTTGCGCCAACCTTTTATATCAGATTTTTTCGGAGCCTTGAAATCAATGCCCATAAAGTGGGTCTGGCCTCCACAATCAGGGCACCTGTGAATACGGGAATTTATTTGCCCTGCCTCTTGCCATTGTGCTACCTGCTGCTTACTAGTCATAAAACGATCAGTCGCACCACTCATCTGTAGTCACTTAAACGATTTTCGACAAGTGAAACAAGCAAAATGCAACGAACTATCCCTTCATGTAGAGAGGTCTAACGGCTCGGCCATCAGGGGCGCGAGCTAAAATATTTAAAGATCAACCAAGGAGCTTAAATCGAGCGTCCCTTGCATGGGCTGGTTAGAGATTAAACAAAATTTATTATAGCCAATCTTCACGCCGCTGATTTTGGATACTTACAATAGTGCCAAGCTCTTTTTCAATTAGTTTTGGAATGACACGAATACCATGGATATAAACCCAACTGTGTTCAGGGGTGATTGTCATGACTGAGAGATTCGCTTCATATTCACTTAACCGTTGAATTACAACAGACATGTGAATTGTCATATCTTCATCTAATCCGTATTCTTCCTTTTTGAAGGTGAATATTTTATACAAATTCTTTGCTAGTTGATCTAGCTTATTCTGGCTTGGCAAAGGATCAATAAATCTGTAGACGTATGTTCGAGAGCATACCTTTCCCTGATAGACAAGATTTGGAATATTTTTAATGATGATTTGAGACGCATCATATTTATCTTCCGAATAATCAATTGACATTACATCAAGGTCTAGATATGAAATTCAGACGTTCTAACTATTAATTATACGGACTATGCCTTACCCACAAGTCTTGAAAGTATTGTGATGGTTAGGTTTGGGATATGCGATAAAGTGTAACCTGACCACTGACATAGCGAAGCGAATAT
>JANQPU010000285.1 GCA_028285315.1 Acaryochloris sp. IP29b_bin.176 | reverse complement strand
TGAATTTGTGCATAATGCTAGAAAAAGGGGGAAAGCCTTGATGAGTAGCCTATTAGGCACCTTGCTTAGCTAACTCCCTGAAACACCGATTGAGCCTTAGCTCAGCATTTCTCGAGGCTTCTCGTCCTTAATAGGTAGATTCTCAAAACGCGTTAGCTCTTCAAATATTTTCAGGTTTTTCTTCATTGATATATGAAACTGTTCCAATCCTTTTTGGGCACCACGACCAGCCGAATCGAATATGGCATCTCCTGATAAATTGTTAAGTTTAGCTTTCGGGTCAACATGTAGACGGCTTAATTCATCACGTAGGGGGATCATTTCCTTCACCATGCCACCGAGAACAGATCGCTGGACTATCTCAACCGAGGAGTCACTTCGAAACGGTGAAGGATCTGGCAACGGGAGGGGCGGATTGAGTCCTGCAATTAAACTATCTGGGATAACAATATTGATCCAGTCTCGCACAAGACATTCACTAGTCATACGCCCAATAATATCAATTGCCTTACTACCAAGTGTCAGAATTGTTTCACCTTCCATAAAGTCCTCAAAAGCTGGCGCAAATAGCGTGCTCCAGAAAGTTGCATAGACAAGCATTCGACGACGTTGACCCTCGCGTGCCAACCAAACTGCACAGTTTCGATAGTAGCGAACTATTTTTTGGTACTCAGTATTAGGACTTTCACTCTCTAAGCCTACAATGTTTAAATCCAGCCAGTGATGCCAGGTTGAATCCACAACAACTCGCCCGACTCCTGACTGATCACCATCATAGGTACCGAGTACAGCAAAGCGCTTTGCTGGTGAGTCGCCCTTTGCAAAATTATATGGTGGGTCAGGGAGCGTGTTTGCCCATGCGACCGTCTCTGGTTGAGCTTGCATTGAGTCGAGTGTTGGATACTCATCTCCCGATATATCACCAAAAGAATAGGTTGCGCTTAGGTCGATCTCGGCATCCTCGTACACCCAACCTTCGTGTGGGTGATCTGGAAAGACATCAATTACGCCAAGATCACCCCCACACAAAATAGGGTGGGGGCGGTATCGGCGCTCAAACACAAACCCTGAAGGTACAGGATATCTCTTCCACTCAATCGGCTGCGGAACACCGTCACTCTCGGCCATATTAGGAATTACAGCTGGGTTTGGTGTGATATTGGGATCCTGTAAGCTGTTCTGCGGACGATTGGTATCGAAGCGTTCCAGCTCTCCAATTGGGGGGACATTTTGTGCGTTAGTCCAGCGCCGCATTGACCGTACGCGCGGTATCTTTGCACACATTGATGCACCAAGATAATGGTGATCGCCCATTGCTAACATCCCGCCACCAGCATTCATCCATTGAGTGAGTACAGCAAGATCCTCATCAGTACTTGCGTAGGGATTATTCCAGATATTGTCATCATTAGGTGAGCCATCATTTCCAGGAGCAAAGCCAAAACACCAAATCTCGTCGTACTCATCTATGACATACTGCCCAGCAACCTGACTTGAGAAACGGAAATTATCGTATTTAGGTTGCTTGGGAGCAGGAGTTGCATCAACCATGAGCGTAGACCCCTCAGTACCAAGTCGAGCAAGTTCAACTTCAAAAGTCACATAGCCATCTACATTTGAGCGAATCAGATCAATAACCTGACCCACACCAAAACTTGAAGTGAAGCTGATAGAGGTGTCAACAACAATCAAGATTGTTACAGTTGGGCGAGAGGGAAAAAAGGGAAGCAATTGATCAAATTGTAGGCGATCTGTAAGGACAAGATCTTTAGGGTTAAATGCATTTAGCATGGCCTTTCTCCATAGAAAACATGTGAATAGCGATGTGCAAAAGAAGGTTAAAAAACTAGAATGCTACCACCACTATTCAGCAATCATCTAGAGAGGAATATTTTTCGCAATTCACATGCAAACTGATATAAAAATTTAGGTTTCGTTGTAAGTAACTTGTTTCGGGTTTTAAGCCATAACTAAGATTATCTAAAACCCTTTTTCTGCATGCATTCCGTTGACACAGCCTAAAGGCTAGAGCCATTTTAATTTGGGCTCAATCGGTGTTTCAAGGAGTTAGCTAAGCAAGGTGCCTAATAGGCTACTCATCAAGGCTTTCCCCCTTTTTCTGGCATTATGCACAAATTCAAAGAGCCCCAGATATATCGGTAGCTTC
>JANQPU010000257.1 GCA_028285315.1 Acaryochloris sp. IP29b_bin.176 | reverse complement strand
CCAGAGTGCTCGCCAGAAATTGTCCCGCCACTATCAACAGATGAATCCCATGAATGAGTCCTCGTAGTGTCGCTAATCTTAACTTACAGAGTACTAAACCACATATCTACCAACAATTCAGCCGTGCAACATTCAGCACAACGTCAGCTTGCCAGTCACATGACGGATGGCATTGCTGCTAAATTCGAGGAAGCCTGCGCCCAAGGGCAAGGGCTGGCGTTCGCTCAAAAATGGTGGGAAGAACAGAATAAGCCTTTTATTCCAGTGGTTCAGACCTACCGTAATCTCTGGCATGCCAGGAAATATATGCGTTATCACAGTGCAGCAGTACTAGAAGACATCTTTGGCATCAACTTGTGGAACAATGACACGCAAGACGTATCACTAACAGACGCTGAAGGCTGGTTCAACCAATGGTTGCAAACACAAGTCTAAATATGCTGTCAAGCAAAGGCTGAACGGTACTGGCATAGAAACGCTAGGTGTTGATCATTTCTTGTCTTAAATTACCAGGATTACTGTTTCAGGAACACCAAACCAATACTGCATGATTTGGCAAAAATAATTCTTGTGAAAAACACTCTGAACAAAATCGGCACTGGGCTCATGTTGAGTACAATCCTCTTTGTGATCAGTTGCAACGCTGACTCAGGAGACTCTCCACCAGCCTTTCAATCGGTCTCAACCTTAGGAAAATTATCCGTAGGGAAAACGTTGCCACGCTATTCAGGTAGCTCTGAATCAGGTCAAACAGTTGGTAATAAACCCAGAAATCGCAAGTATCTGATTCACCTGTTACATTCAGACTTACCGCCCATTTGTGTCAATGAAGAATGTGGGGCCTTTGGCCCTGTTGCCAACTTAAAAGGAGCTGATCTCTATGGCGGATCTGACTTGAAGTTTGCCGATCAGGTCTTTGGCATTTTCCCCGCTGACAACGACGCCTTTCGGCAACAATCGCAAAACTATGGGGTATTGATTATTTCGGACCAGCAAGCCAAAATTCGGACTATTTACCAACATGTAGACCTGCCCGAGGTGGAAACCATTCTGCAAGACTCGGATGCCATCTTGACTCAGACTGACTGAATTTCAAATCATGAGATAGGATCACGGAGTATTCTTTTTCAAAATTGATCGATTCTGCATGGCCAATCAGCCCTCCGTCGCCGTTACTCATCTCGGCTGTGAAAAAAATCGTGTTGATACTGAACATATGTTGGGGCTGCTGGTAGAAGCGGGTTATCCCGTCGGCAGTGATGAAGCCTTTGCCGACTACGTGATCGTCAACACCTGTAGCTTTATTCAGGCCGCGAGGGAAGAATCCGTCCGCACCCTGGTCGAACTGGCCGAAGCCGACAAGAAAATTGTGATTACGGGCTGTATGGCCCAGCATTTCCAAGAGGAATTGCTAGAAGAGTTACCTGAGACCGTGGCCCTCGTAGGTACTGGTGACTACCACAAAATTGTGGATGTGATTCAGCGAGCCGAAGCGGGAGAGCGGGTCAAAGAAGTGTCTCCAGAACCCACCTATATTGCCGATGAGACCGTGCCTCGGTATCGCACCACCACCGAAGGGACCGCCTATGTACGGATCGCAGAAGGCTGTGACTATGGCTGCGCCTTCTGCATCATTCCCCATTTGCGGGGCAAACAGCGATCGCGCGCCATTGAGTCCATCGTGGCTGAAGCTCAACAACTGGCAGCCGAGGGGGTCCAGGAGCTGATTTTAATTTCTCAAATCACCACCAACTATGGCATCGATATCTATGGTAAACCCCAGCTCGCCGAACTCCTTAAAGCCCTGGGTGAAGTTGATGTGCCTTGGATTCGCATGCACTATGCCTATCCAACGGGTCTAACCCCAGACGTTATAGCGGCGATTCAAGAAACCGATAACGTTTTGCCCTATTTAGATTTGCCTTTGCAACATTCCCACTCAGAAGTTCTGAGAGCCATGAATCGTCCCTGGCAGGGTCAAGTCAATGATCAGATTATTGAAAAAATCAAAACTACCTTGCCTGATGCCGTCCTCCGCACCACATTTATCGTGGGCTTCCCAGGAGAAACAGACGAACACTTTGAGCATCTTTGTGAGTTTGTCCAGCGGCATGAATTTGATCATGTGGGCGTGTTCACGTTCTCGCCAGAAGAAGGCACTCCCGCTTTTGACTTACCCAATCAATTGCCCCAAGGCGTGATGGATGCACGGCGCGATCGCTTAATGGCATTACAGCAACCCATCTCCTGGCAACACAACCAACAAGAAGTGGGCAAGACTGTGCAAGTCTTAATTGAGCAAGAACATCCTGGCTCTGGTCAACTCATCGGTCGTTCTGCCCGATTCTCCGCCGATGTGGATGGCCTGGTCTATATCCACCCTGGTGAGGCTCCAGCTCCTCGACTAGGAACCTTAACTACCGTCCAAATCACCCATGCGGATGCTTATGACTTACACGGGCAGCTCATCTTTTGAATTCGCCGCAATTGGGATTTTAGGTTCTCGTAGGAGACATTTAGCTAGGTATCTCATCTAATCAAATGTCATGATTACTTGACCTATAATGCATTTTGTTACACTTTGTTGCAGAATAGAAACAATAGGGTGAGCATAGTTCTGTTTATCCTCGCCAACTTATATCTGTTGGCCCCTACTGCCCTCTCTTGTTCAACCACTCCAGCAGAGTGGTGTTAGACCGCTTAAATTCATAACTTTTGACGAGCAGACACTGATAGTCATGATTCAGATGCTGCGGTGATTGCTCGGTGGATGTTTATCTGCACGAGCGGCAGTAGCCCGTATTAACCCTCTAGGAGAGTTCATGACCCTTACGTTTAGTCAACTTGGTCTTTCACAAACTCGTGTTGATTGTTTAGAAGCGCTTGGTTTCACTACACCTACCCAAATTCAAGCAGAAGCTATTCCCCACCTACTGGCCGGTCGAGATATTATTGGTCAAGCCCAAACTGGAACGGGTAAAACGGCTGCCTTCTCTCTCCCGATCCTAGAGCAGTTAGATCCCTCTACCAAAGCTCCTCAGGCCCTGATCTTGACTCCTACCCGTGAGTTAGCCGTTCAAGTCAGCGAGTCTGTTTACCAATTCAAGGCCAACAGTGGATTGCGAGTCGTCGCCATTTATGGTGGGCAATCCATTGATCGACAAATTTCTCAATTGCGTCGAGGTGCCCAGATTATTGTCGGCACTCCAGGTCGCGTTTTAGACCTGCTCAGCCGGGGTGAGATTATTCTGGACCAATTGAGTTGGTTCGTCCTCGACGAAGCCGATGAAATGCTTAATATGGGCTTTATCCCCGATGTTAGGAAAATCCTGGAGCAGGTTCCTAGCAACCGCAAAACGGCCTTCTTCTCAGCAACGATGGCCCCCGAAATCTACAAGCTATCGAAGCAGTTTCTGAATGACCCAGTGACTGTGACCGTAGAGCAGCCTAAAGCTGCTCCGACCCGGATTAACCAAGTGGCCTACCGGGTTCCTCGGGTATGGGCCCGGTCTACGGTGTTACAGGCTGTGCTGGAACTAGAAGATCCTGAATCAGCGATTATTTTCGTCCGTACCCGTCGGGAAGCCGCAACCTTAACCCAGCAGTTGCAAACTGCAGGCTATAGTGCTGATGAATATCATGGTGACCTCAGCCAAAGCCAACGGGAGCGGTTATTAGATCGCTTCCGCCAGCGTCGCATCCGTTGGGTAGTTGCAACCGATATTGCCGCCCGAGGATTACACGTTGACGACCTGAGTCATGTGATCAACTACGAACCACCCGATAGTGTGGAAAGTTACGTACACCGGATCGGTCGCACCGGACGTGCTGGCAATGAAGGCACAGCTATTTCTCTGGTTCATGCTCTCGATCGCTGGAAACTGCATGAAATTGAGCAGCATATTCGGCAAGAGATTCCGACCCTACCAACCCCGACCCGCTCAGCCATTGAAGGACGACGATTAGAAAAACTGACAGAAGAGCTGCACAGCATTTTAACTGGGGAACGCTTGGCCTCTTTCTTACCCATCGTTTCTCAACTCAGCGAAGACTACGACACTCAAACCATCGCTGCTGCTGCCCTGCAAATGGCTTTTGACCGCTATCCTGCAATTACGGCCAACCTCGATGATTGGTCTGCTAAGCATGGAGGTTGCAGTCGGAAAGCGAAGCCAATTCTTAATAAGCGTCGGAGTCCCAACCGTTCTGAGATCTCCGCATCCACTTAGAGCAATGGGGTGTAGTTCAAACCTCACACCCCATTGCAGAACTTAGCTTAGCCCAAAGTTTCATCTTCGGCAGGTTCTGCTGCGGGTCCCTCTTGCCTGGGCATGGGCAAATTTTTTAGCCGTTTTGGTTTAACCGGTTTGGCCACAATACTCCCCTTCCGCCCCGTCAATTTCGGCAAGGCGGGGAAGTTTTGAGAGGGAATATCCTTAACTGTTTGCTTCATAAATTACCCCCAAGTGGCTGCGGCAGTCGCACTGCTACCCGTTGTGGGGTAGTTATCGTCATTTCCCAACCAAACCCCGGTCACCAGTTGTGGAATATAGCCCACAAACCATAAGTCTCGATTATATTCAGAGGTGCCAGTTTTACCAGCGACGGGACGACCGATCTGGGCCGGCTGCCCAGTGCCAGACGTCACCACCTGCTGCAGCATCCAAGTCATAATGGCAGCCGAAGATGCATCAAGCACCCGTTGTTTGGCAGGTTTATGTTGAAACAGAACCTTCCCCTGTCGGTTGCGAATCGAACGGATACCGTAGGGCTGGGTCCGATAGCCTTGGGCAGCAAGGGTGCCATAGGCCCGCGTCAATTCCAGTAAGCTGACTTCATTTGCCCCCAAAGCTGTGGAGTAATAGGGCTGCAAAGGGGACTGAATTCCCAACTCGCGAGCCAGCTTAATTGTAGGCTCAAAACCCACCTCCATAAACACCCGAACCGCAGGGATATTAGCTGACTTGGTGAGCGCCTGGTTCATCGACAGCCAGCCTTTATAGGTATGTCCATAATTATTGGGTTGATAGCCATCCACAATAAAGGGGGCATCGAGAAAACCATCATGAGGGGAAAATCCTGATGCGATCGCAGCCGTATATACAAACGCTTTAAAGGTGGATCCGGGCTGCCGTTGGGCTTGAGTCACCCGGTTAAACTGGGACTGCTCAAATTCATTGCCACCCATCATCGTCTTGATTTCACCATTGCGGGGATCAAGGGACACCAAAGCAGCCTGATCAAAGCGTTGGGCGTACCCCTCGTAATACACCACCTCTTTGAGGGTTGAGGCAGCCGCTTTTTGCCACTTGAGATTCAGTGTCGTTTCAATTTCTAACCCACTCTGTTTCAACACTTCGCCGGGTAAAAGTTCCGGCAACTGCTGCTGTAGATAAGCTGTAAAGTACGGACTCTGGTCTTGGGCATTCGGGGGCGCTTTAGGATTTAAAGCGATCGAACTACTTTTCGCTTTTGCCGCCATCTCGGGCGTAATCGCGTCAGCCCGAACCATCCGCTCCAAGACTAAATTGCGCCGTTCCCGCGCCAGGTTTGGATTCCGCAACGGAGAGTACAAGCTAGGAGCCGCAGGCAATCCTGCTAGGGTCGCACTTTCTTGTAAATTGAGCTGATCCAACGACTTACCAAAATAAACCCAAGCCGCATCTGCTACCCCATAAGCACCACTCCCTAGATACACCTGATTCAGGTATCGCTCTAAAATCTGGGTTTTAGAGAGCTTATCCTCAATCTTTTGGGATAAGCGGGCTTCTTTTAATTTTCGCAAAATCGAGCGCTCTTGGTTTAAGTAGGTCATCCGCGCCAATTGCTGGGTAATGGTGCTGCCTCCTTCCCGTAGTTCTCCCGATCTCACATTTGTGACCACGGCCCGCAAAATCCCTTGGCCATCAATCCCATCATGCGCGAAAAAACGTCGATCTTCCGTAGCAATAAATGCCTGCTGCAGCGGTCGGGGAATTTGATCAATGCTGACAGTCCGTCGACTCGCAGGCCCCCTTTGAAAGAGAATTGCGCCATCTGCAGATTTCAAGGTCAGTGTTCCAGCACGCATCTGGGTTTCTGTCACCAGATGGGTCGTATCAGGCAAATTCATCTCCAGTGCAATCCATCCACTTCCACAGACCACACCTGTGAGCCCTAGCACAAGAGCCCATCGTCTGAGAGGACGCCATCGGTATGAGTTTTTGGGACAGTCAACTCTCTTTTGGGGCTGACGGACCGGTACTTTCTCTAGCTGAGTAGGGACAACTAACGCCTCCACGGGTTCAGCACCTGGGTGTTGAGAATGAGTGCCGAGTCCAGAAATACGGCGAGGATTATTTATCGATTTTTGGCGAAGCGATCGCTTTCTCTGCCTTTTTTGCTGTCTTTGCTGACGTCGTTTAGCTTTTAATTTTGGCTCAATCGGTGTTTCAGGGAGCTAGCCCAGCAAGTTGCCTAATAGGCTACTCATCAAGGCTTTCCCCCTTTTTCTGGCATTATGCACAAATTCAA
>JANQPU010000186.1 GCA_028285315.1 Acaryochloris sp. IP29b_bin.176 | reverse complement strand
TGGTGTGGATACACAGTGCGCTATGTGCAGAATTTTACAGATATTGACGACAAGATTCTCCATCGTGCCATAGTAGAGGGCGTAACGATGCAGGAGGTTAGCGAACGCTACATTAATGCCTATTTTCGAGATATTCGCCGACTCAACATTCTAGATGCTGATGAATATCCCCGTGTGACAGAGCACATTCCTGCAATTCATCAATTGATCCAGGCGCTAGAACAGCAAGGCTACGCTTATGCGATCGATGGCGATGTTTACTATAGCGTGCGGCAGTTTTCGGAGTATGGCAAGCTCTCTGGACGTAGGCTTGAGCAATTGCAGGCGGGTGCAGGAGGACGAGTTGCTTTCGATGCTCAAGATCAGAAGAAGCGCGATCCGTTTGATTTTGCCCTGTGGAAATCCGCAAAACCTGGTGAACCCGCCTGGGAATCGCCTTGGGGCCTGGGAAGGCCCGGTTGGCACATTGAATGCTCGGCAATGATCCGGGCGCGATTGGGCGAAACCATTGACATTCATGGAGGTGGTGGTGATCTAGTGTTTCCTCACCATGAAAACGAGATTGCTCAATCAGAAGTGCTGACTGGACAGCCGCTCGCTCGATACTGGCTGCACAATGGGATGGTAACGGTGAATGGGGAAAAAATGTCGAAATCCCTGGGCAATTTCACCACGATTCGTGACCTGCTGGATGGAGGTTGGGCAGACTATCCGGAGCTGGTAGATCCAATGGCGGTGCGACTGTTTGTGTTGCAGGGGCACTATAGGAAACCGCTTGATTTTACAAAAGATGCGATCGTAGCTTCGATCAATGGTTGGCAGACGCTGAAAGCCGGAATTCTCTTTGGCAACCATCACCGAGAAGCATTGTCATGGCCATTTGCTAGCATCCAGTCTTCACCTCAGGAACCCAGTTCAGAAGACTCGTGGACCAAACGGTTTCAATCCGCAATGGACGATGATCTGAACACATCGGGGGCTCTGGCAGTGCTGTTTGAACTTGCCAAAGCGCTGCAGAGAGAGGGGAACCGTCTGGTACATGAAGGAAAGTCCCAGTCCAGTCCGGAGTTACTCTGGCAGCAGTGGCAAACTTTATTGTATCTGGCCCAGGTATTGGGATTAGAAGCTAAAGCCGACAGTGATACGGATGAAGCAACTGGCAAATTAGATGAGGCTGTAATAACTGATCTAATTCAGAAGCGACAAACGGCCCGACAACAACGAGACTTTATAACTGCAGATGATATTCGCGCTCAACTAGCCGCAGTGGGGATTACAGTGGTTGATCAACCGGATGGAGCCGTCCGCTGGCATCGGCACTGAATCAGCAACAAACTCGGCATGCGCCACGACAAACTGGAACACTGACAACACATGGGAAAGAACACGGTAGCTTGGTAGCCCCCTTACGTTAGGTCGGTTTCTCTGAACCACAACCAGATGAGATTGAAAACGGGAGCGTTTGACCAAAACTCTGATTCGCGATGCGATGTACTTCGACATGTAAATGAGGTGCTGAACTCCAACCTGAATTTCCGCTGTAGCCAATTAATTGGCCTGCTTTTACCCA
The DNA here is from genome assembly GCA_028285315.1 of Acaryochloris sp. IP29b_bin.176. Classification (GTDB taxonomy): domain Bacteria; phylum Cyanobacteriota; class Cyanobacteriia; order Thermosynechococcales; family Thermosynechococcaceae; genus Acaryochloris. The sequence goes on along the minus strand of JANQPU010000186.1, from coordinate 2,153 downwards.
ATCATTGCGTCGGATTGATATTTTCTTCCCAAAATTCCGTTGTAAATGGGTATAAGCAGATCCGATGCCATGTGTATGCTCCAGCCAGACAAAATTTGCTTTCTGAGCCTGGATTTTCGTTCCACCGACATCCGCATATTGTTCTTGAATACCAATCACCCGTCCACTCCGCATAGCATAGACGGGAGTACCGATAGGGGTACTAAAATCATAGGCATATTCCATTCGTCCTCGATGGGTAGGGCCTCGGTTCCCTTGACTTAAATAACCTTTGCCTCGAAGAGGATGACAAAACCCCTGCATTACCGAATGTAAGCGTTCTAAACGACTTCGAAATCTTCTCTGATACGCAGAAAAACTGATCTGTCTGTTGGGGATTGATCTTAGAGAAGGAATAGTTGGTAGATAAGCAGGAAATACCCCTCCTATTGGTACAGGTGCTGAGAAAAAGTTACGATAACCCAATCCCATGCAATTTACGCTGGTAACAACAATCAGTGATAAGCCAGAAACACATACTGTTATGGAAGCAAAACTTTGATTTTTTTCGTACACAAAGAAAACTGAATAGGTTCCGTTTAAAATGGAGAAAAGGGGAAAGCATTTCTTACATCAAGAATATTTCATCATGAATGAGACCAAAAGTTCTATCTATATTGCTTAAATAGTTTCCATAAATTCTGTATGTATTCCTCAAAAAGGTCAGTTTTATTTGCTCAGTTGTTCGCAGAGAGGGTATTTGAACTCAAACGCAAGAATAACGTAAAAGGGGATATACTCCATGGCTGAACACTTTTCCCAAGGTATCGCTCAAAAAATGAAAAAGGAGTCACTTTCCAGGCCCCAATTAGTTGCATTTAGGTCCAAATCTGTTGAAAGCCAGCCTGTTGATGCGAATGTGCCTGGGCAACGGGAATGGTGGGCTCAACGCTGGGTTGATGTTTTAGAATCGTTTGGCTGGCGTCGAAGGTTAGAGCGAGCTCGTAACTATGTTCGTGAGGGCCGAATACTGAAGCTGGAGTTTAATGGCCCTAAAGTGAAAGCACTGGTGCAAGGGACGGCAGCGCAACCTTATAAAGTTTCTCTGGCGCTTGACACGTTTACAGATGAGCAGTGGGGATTTGTCATCGAAGAGATGTCTCAGCGAGCCATTTTTACCGCGAAACTTTTGGCTGGAGAGATGCCTCAGAATATTGAAGAAGCGTTTATCGCAAGTGGTCTAAGCTTATTTCCCTTTAGTAAGTTTGATATCCATAGTCGATGCACCTGTCCTGATCCCGTCAATCCTTGCAAGCATATTGGGGCTGTGTATTACTTGCTGGCTGAATATTTTAGCCAAGATCCTTTTATCCTCTTGCAGTTGCGAGGACGGACAAAACAAAGCATATTAGAAGATTTGCGACAGATGCGAAGTGCAGGCTCTGAGGCTGATGGAAGTGAATCTAAGGGAGCAAACATTCTTCAAGCATCGGGAGCAAACATTCTTCAAACATCAGCGATTAAAAATAGTCCTAACTTTTGGCGATACGATCAACAGCTGGATCCATCGTTAGTGGTGATCGCACCTCCTTCTACAGGTGAAACGATATTGGATGTATTGGGTCCATTGCCCTTGCCTACTGAACGTAAGGATAGTAGCGATTCGCTGGTCAATGATTGTTTGCGAACGATTTATCAAAGGGTGAGTCAGAATGCCATGATGAAAGCAATGCTTAGTCGGGAGAGTGAATAGATGGCAGGACCAACCAGTGCAGTGCTAAGTTGGCTTATCCGCAGAGATATCGATGTTTTTTCGGATTAGCGATTGATAACATTGTCCAAATCCTATTGATTGTGGGATTGTGCCAAATTGTACTGGAGCTTGATGCGGGTTTGGTATTGGTTGGGTCGCGCATCAATAAAGTGAGGGTTTGCTAAACCTATAGGGAGCTGAGTTTTCGACACTGTTCATTTCAGGGTTACAGATCTAGTCCACTGTTGAGCGGCATCCAGACATTTTGAGATCTTGGGTATGGCGATCAGGGATACTCAATCAATACCAACTTATTACTCTGCAGATTGTCCAATATGAATTCATCCTCCTGTGTCGCCACTACTCTTTCTCCTTCTGAGCGTCAGGAGTTAGCCCTTCAGGTTCTGGCCAAGACTAAACC
>JANQPU010000167.1 GCA_028285315.1 Acaryochloris sp. IP29b_bin.176 | reverse complement strand
TAAGGATCTGGCAATGAAATAGTTATGGATTCGTAGATTTAGGTGATTGTATTCCGGGTCGTGAACTTTGTAGTCTCCGAACGGAACATTCGATATCGCCAAATCAAAATAGTCTTTGGGTAAAGGAGTGTCTTGAAACCCCTGGACAAAAATTTCAGCGTCAGGGTAGAGCTGTCGGGCAATGCGGCCCGTGATACTATCTAGCTCTACCCCTGTGAGTACACTGTTCTCACTCATCTGCTGGGGCATCAAGCCCAAGAAATTTCCGGTTCCCATTGACGGCTCAAGGATGCGGCCACCTGTAAAACCTAGATGATCCAAACCGTTGTAAATGTCTCGAATCACCTGGGGAGAAGTGTAATGAGCATTCAAGGTACTTTCAAAGGCATGGTTCCACTCCTCTGGTTCAAGCAAGCCTAGGAGCTGGTGAGCAAGATCTGCCCAATCAGGATCAGGATTTGGATTGAAGATCTGAGGGATGCCACCCCACCCCACATACTGCACCAGGGTTTGCTGTTCCTCTGGGGTTGCCTGACGATTTTCTTGATCGAGGTTTTTCAGGAGTGTGATTGCCTCGATGTTTTTCCTGGCTTTGGTTTTGGGACCACCCTTTGCATAGTCGAAACCGTCCTCCGGGAAGCGGAAGTTATCAACCATATTTCTAATCTCCCTTTATATAAATGTCGTTTGGGTCATAATCTTCGTCATAATCACCGCCATACATTTCGTCCCAGTCTTCAACTTCTCCCTCGTCGTCGTCATCCTCATCCGGTACTGGTTCGATACAAATGTACTGACGCATCACCTCACTATTGGCAAATGCTTTGGCTGAAGTCTCATTTGAACCAGTACTCATGTAGTGCTGGACAAGCTGTTGATAGGCTGCTTCAGCGCTATTTTGTACAGACAGGGCGATTCGTTCTAGATCCCCATCCTTAATGCATTGCGCGTAGGTTTTTGGTCGATACTGCTTCATGTGCTCGACATATTCACTGGCCCAGTAGGGTAGGTTCTTAGAATCAGTCATGGGTATGTACCTGTAAAATGATCGACCTGATCATTGCACAATGGACCTGGCTACCCAAGATGTGCTGGGTAGATCTGCCGACAGAATCTCGGTAGATGCCAAGACATTACCCAGAGTTTTAAAACGGGAGACCGGATCAGCAGAGATTTTTGCTGATTAATCGCAGGAAATACTTCTAGCCTTGAGAGATAGTACGTTGATACTATTTATTGCTGTAGAGTTAGAAATTTACCCCTCTACAGCCTCATCCACTGGCTTTGCCAAGGGCTACCAAAGAGACAGAGCTAGCTCTCAAAAAAAATGCCATTCCTGATTTAGGAATTCTCCAAATTTTCTAGCCAAGAGATTAAATCTTCAATTTCTTCAAAATCCAAAAGCGCTTCGCCAAGTGCTTCAATCTGATCAACTTTTAGAGATTGAATCTGCTCTTCAACCTCTAGCGATAGTTTGCCTAATTTACGGTTGAGAATACGAAGAGCTAGGGTTGCCTCTCCTTTTTGCCACCCTTTCTCTTCCCAACTGGTCAATGCTTGCATAATGGCTTCCCGTTCACCTGACTCCAATCTATCAACTTCTGCCTGAAAACGTTGTTCCTCATCCACTTCCAGCCTCAGATAAGTGTCAACAAACTTGGAGATAAACTCAGTTCTAGCCGGATCAAGCTGCAAAGTAGCCAGCATCCGCAAACACTCCACCTTCACTTGAGGCCGATCCTCCCTAGCAATCTTCATTTTTGCCATCAGAGCCGATGCCACTGGATTATGTTGCCGCAGATAGTCTCGCCAGTTCAAGCGATTGAGTTGAATGGCTCGGAAATTGAACAGCAAGACTTGGAAATCGGGAAACTCAATTTTATAGTTGCTCTCTGCTTCCTTTTGGGGACTGTCATAGGAAAAAATCACCACAGGATAAATGGGCAGATCATATTTCTCATGCAACCGCCCAAAGTAGCAGAACATGCGTTTCTCAAAGTCCGCTTGAGATGACGATTGGGGTTCTATGTGAAATAGAAAATAGCTGTCCTGCCCCCGAAACTGGACTTGAGCTAGTAAGTCAATGATGCGCTTCTCTTCCGCGCCGATACTGCTGTAGACTTCCTGATGCAAAAACGAAACAGACCCACGCTCTATATAGTCCAGCACTGGAGACAAAAACAGTTCCAGAAATTCCCAAAAGAATGTCTCGACCAGCTCCTTGAATAGACCATCATGGTCAATGGACTCCTGCTGTGTCACTCGTTTCTCCATCCATCCCATTCGATTCGCTGCTTGTATCTATCACTGAGATTCATAGCAACGAATCCAAGCAAAAAAGTTGATGGATCAGAGCGATGTGCAGACTGCTCCTAGACCACCAGCGAACACCGGAATCACCAAAGTCAATGCTGGAAAAAGTTCTAGAGTCGGGCCTGGGAGGATCGTTTTTTAGTATAAGAAATAATGTAATACAGATTTTGGCGACAAATCTGGAATTAACCCCCCCGATCTTATATAGTGATCCGCAAGTGCTGATGCAGTGGTGCAATTTATGTCGCATGTCTCTCAAATTTCCGACATCCCGCCCGTCCGTCTCATTGAGTTTGGCAAGGAGAAATCAGAAGAGAGCACCGTCCCTGAAAAACCAGCAGTGGTGAATCTGCGATCGCAACGAATCGAGCAGTTCCTCACCCTGAAAAATCTAGCGACCAACACCCGTCGTAATTATGAACAACATTTACGACAGTTCAGCTTGTGGGTGAACAAGGACTGGCATCAGATTACCATGAACGATTTGAAGCGCTACAAGACTTATCTGGAGTCAGGTCGGCAGTTGAAGCAAGGCTCTGTAGGGGCAGTGTTGACGGCACTTAAAAGCTTCTTTACCTGGCTCGAAAAAGCAGGATATATCGAGGACAATCCCGGTGCGGCCATTAGTATTCCGGTGACACCGGAGACAGAGGGGAAAAACCTGGAGCTGTTCCAGGTAAAGGCATTGTTTGAAGCATTGGAAGGGCGGAAGACCCAGAGACGCGATCGGGCGATTCTGTGTTTGATGGTCTATGCCGGGTTGCGGGCGGAGGAAATCTCTCTGCTTAATGCCGGGGACTACAACGGAGTCGAAATCACGATTCGGCAGGCTAAGCATGGGTCCGTGGGTCGGGTGCCTGTGGATGAACAGACGGATGCAGCACTGCGGGCTAATCTCCGAGTTCGGATGACGGACTGTGAGGGGGAAATAACGGCTGAAGATCCGATGTTTGTCTCCACAAGTCATCGAAATAAGGGGCAGCGGCTGGGATATGAGGGCATCTATAAACTGATCAAAGCTTTGGCAAAGGATGCAGGCTGGCCTGATATCCATCCTCACAAAGGACGGCATACCTATGCCAGCCAACTGATCGAGAATGGCATGGATGCGTACCTGGCAATGACTTTGATGCGGCAGCGATCTGTGAAGGCGTTCGAGGTCTATTCCCAGAAGGTGCGGTATAAAACGGCCAAAGGGGTTTTCTTTGAAGGGAAAGGAGAAGT
>JANQPU010000162.1 GCA_028285315.1 Acaryochloris sp. IP29b_bin.176 | reverse complement strand
GGCTACTCGCGACAGAGGGGTGTTCGTTGCCCAAGAGCTTTTGTCTCATCTCCAAGGCTTGCACATAGAGGGGTTCGGCTTCTGGGTACCGTCCTTGGTCCTCGTAGAGTCCAGCCAGGTTATTGAGGCTATTTGCAACATCGGGGTGTTCGTTGCCCAAGAGCTTTTGTCTCATCTCCAAGGCTTGCACATAGAGGGGTTCGGCTTCTGGGTACCGTCCTTTGTTGTAGTAGAGTCCAGCCAGGTTATTGAGGCTACTCGCGACAGAGGGGTGTTCGTTGCCGAATCTCTGTTGAGTTTGTTCCAGGCATTTTTGTCTCCAAGGTAAAGCTAATCCATAGTTACCTTGCCCCTCATAAAATCGACCTATACCTATAAAAGGCTCAATCAAATCATCGTCATCAAGGCAGTCAGCCCACTTAGTAATCACTTCTTCAAAATGGGGGATAGTTGCTCTAACTTCTTCAATCACATCAATCGTTGGACGTTCTTCTAATCTCTGAGCAACACCAACCATGACTTTACAAAATGCTTTCTTAAGCGGCTGCCCATCATCTGAACGCTCATTCAGCTTGACCCGAAAGAATTCCTGTATGATTTGATGAAGCTGATAGGTGCCCTGTTCGACTCTCTTCAGAAGATTTCGTTTCCGTAAACCTTTATTTCTAGCTCTGACTAATTCCTTTGCAGGGGTATCTGGTAGACAAGATTCAACGTATTTCCATGGGATGGGAGCAATTGCAAACATCCCTAATAAATAGGCCAGCTCTTTCTCAGAATCCTTGAGTTTAGTCCAACTCAACTCTAATGCTGCGGCAATTCCTAGTTGAGCTGTCATTCCGTCTTCTTTCCCAAGCAAGGCTTCAGTATCCAACCGCATTGATTGAAGTTCTTGAAGCAAATCGTGGATGGATAGATCCAGGTCGTATGCAAGATAACGTCCCAACAGTTCAAGTCCTAATGGTAAGTTCCCAACCCAACCACATAAATTTTTTGCATCTTCCAGTTGGGATTGAATTCGATCTTGTCCAACTAAGGTTTCAAGGAGTGCTAATGTGCTCTCATCATCGAGTTCTGCAATGGACAGAGACTGCACAGTGCTGCCTAAGTTCAAACGTGTTGTAAGCAACACTTTGAACTTAGGATCTGAGGGAGGCAGAAAATGCTCAACTGCATCAAACTCAGTTACATCATCGAGAACAATAAGTACATCTCCCTCTCGCCAATGCCCCCAGCAATAGTCAACCTGGCCTTTTTCATCTAATCCATCCGGGAGAGTAATACCCAGCTTGGTCTGAGCAAACGACACAATTTGAGTGGCAATCTCTTGGTCCCTGGCTCTTAGCCAGCAAAATCCACCGGGGTATTGCTCCTGTCCTAATTGAGCTATGGCGTATTGCAATGCCAGCTCTGTTTTACCAATGCCCCCCATCCCAGCGATGGCTGTAATCGCAATCCGCTGGCTGTTTTGTAATTGCTCGTGCAGGTCTTGAAGTTTTTGATTACGGCCAACAAACCCCTTTACCCCACTTCGGGGAAGGTTAGAGGGAATGCCAGTAGGAGGATTTAACTTTGCCCGATCCTGGTCAGGCGACTCTAGTCAAACGGTCTTATTGATGATGATGTTTTCACCTTGAATAACCTCTCCACCTGAAATACTGTTTTGGAAGTTGGTTCCACCGTAGTTATTTTGAACTTGGGTGTTGTTGTCCTTGCTGATATGAATATTGATTTCTTGGGCTATCTGTCGTAGTTCTCCAGCAAAAGTTTCATCTAACATTTCCACGCCTAGCAGAGTAGCGACGATTTCAATTGCTTTCTGATCACCCGTCTCTGCCTGGGTTAATGCCTGTTCTGCTGCGCCATATTTACCGCGTAGCCTATCCCAAATTTTCTGACGGAGCTTTCCCATTAAGGTAAGGGCATCAGCAGTGAAATGTTTAGCTGCTTCACCAGCACTAGATTTTAGAAATTCTTGAAAGGCAAGATTAGCAATTACTGTGGCTGTCAGGGTTACAGGTTCAGACATGGCTATATTTATGGCAGATATCAGTTAATTATCTGGGGAAATCACTGAGAATATGCGACTCTTCAGTTTGATTTGAGATTCATTTAATCTGTTCTAAAGTCAAGGATCTAAATTGAGGCATAGAAAGTGATGAAAGTAACTCTGTACATTAATTACCTCAAAAAATGACTTCGATGCATCTAATTATTTACATCTGTTGAGAATAAAATCAGCAGAACAATTACCGAAAGCTATCTAACAGCGATAGATTCGGCGATTTATAGGCTGAGCATTAATTTTGTACAAAAATGCGTATAGCAATGTATTGGACACTTGTGAAGTTTCTTAATGTCCATAAAATATCAGATAAAACTCTTGAGCGACGTTTGTTAACGCTTGAACAGGCGGTTTCTGACCTTCAACAAAAGATTAACAATCAGCCTACATCTGAAAACTGGCTGCAGAAACTGATTGGCTCAATTTCTGATGAAGCGGCTTTTATGGAAGCTCTGGAATATGGGCGGACTTCCCGTCAGACAGATAAATCGACAGAGGAAGTTAAGAAGTTAACAAGTAAGGGTGAGATACCTGCTTGACACTGATCACATCAGTTTTCTGCAGCGACGCTCAGGTGAAGAGTTTCATCGTTTATTGGTAAAGATGGGGAAATATTCTCCAGCCGATTTCGTGCTATCTGTTGTCAGCCTGCATGGGTAGGTTCTGGGTGCTATCTGCCTAGTAACTATGGTTTTCTAGCTTAGTAGTTGGCGATCGCCATATTCCAGCATTTTCCCCTCCTTGAGAACCAAGATCTGATCGGCTCGCTGCAAGGTCTGTAGCCGATGAGCAATAATAATACCCGTCCGCCCCTCTAACAAAAGTGCTATGGCCCGCTCAGTCCACCGTTCTGTGACTGGATCCAGTCGCGAAGACGCTTCATCCAAAATGACAAGCCCCGGATCTTTGAGAAAAATTCGAGCAAAGGCAAGCAGTTGCGCCTCTCCAGCCGAAAGTCCGTCACCGTTGGCTCCTAAAACAGTATCTAAGCCTGTGGGCTGCGATCGCAACCAATCCATTAGTCCCAAATACTCTAGAGCCGCTGTGATGTCAGCGTCGAGAATTTTAAGATCAAAGAAAGTGAGATTATCGCGGATACTGGCTTGAAAAAGCTGAACATCCTGTGTTACCAGTCCCACTCGCTGACGCAGTTCAGCTAATGAAAGGTCTGACATAGAGAGATTCCCTAAGCGAATCTCGCCTCGCTGATGACGATAGAGCTGCAATAGGAGGGCCGCAATCGTGGTTTTACCGCTGCCGGTATGCCCCATCAGCCCCAAAACTTGACCTGCAGGGAGATGAAATGAAAGATCTTGCAGCGTCCACTGGAAGGTAGACTGCTCTGGAGGGTAGCGAAACCAAACATGGTCAAATACAACCTCTAGGGCACCTGGCGGTAGCAAGTGAGCACTCATTATCGGAGGCGGAGTAGTGGCTTGGAGCAGGTCTTGAATACGGTGAATACTGGCGGCAGCTTGTTGGAGTCCTTCTAGTTCTTCGCGGATGCGTTCAATGGGTTCGTTAAGTAGGTTGGTATAGTGAAAAATTAGGTAGGCTGTGCCAATAGAAATGCGGTCTTGGTTCCAGAGATAGGTGGAGATGGCTAGTGCGATCGCATTCCCCGTCGTAAACAGTCCTACCGAGCTAGCCCAGAGCACAGTACTGGTGAACCGCGCTTTTTGATACAGCGGTAGCCAGCGGCGCAGGATGCGGTAGAAGCGATCCATCACGTAGCCCACGGCTCCATTGGCACGTAAATCTTCGCGTCCGACAATCACTTCTCCCAGGAAGCCAAACAGCTCCGCGCTTATCTGGCGATATCTGGCCCAGGGCAAAATTGCAAAGCGATGCAGACTGAGCAGGATGGCCAGCGCACCGAGGGCAAACAGTGTGAAGCTGAGCCCTGCGAGTGGATTTTCAAACCAGAGAATTACTAGAATGCCGCCCAGCAGAAGGATATTGCCGAAAACATGGATAACTAACTGAGAAAAAAACCGGGAGAGGATATTCACGTCTCCGTCGATCCGCTCCAGGAGTTCGCCGGGGGTATGGGCCTTGTGAAAGGTCAGATCGAGTTGCAGGCAGTGGCGGGCTAAATCGAGCCGCAGGGCATTGGTGGCGGACCAGGCGATGGTTTCGCTGAGATAGGTGGCAATGATCGATAGGACTTGGATCAGAAGTGCGATCGCCATGAACGCAACAGCAGCTCCTATCAATCTTGGCTGAGTTGCTCCTGAAGTGGCAGCATCAATAAAGTAGCCAATGATTTGGGGATTGATGATTTGGAAGACGATGCTGCTCAATAGCGTTATGCTGAGCCAAATCATGTGCCCCCGTTGCGGCGTGAGATAGGTTGCCAGGAGGTGTCTATACTGTTTCAGTGGGATTTGCATAGATTCGATCACTGAGCACAGCCTTTGACAGCGTAAGATGCATCTTGAGACAGATCAGGGCATGATGATCCAGAGCTACTCAGGTAGTGTACGGTAAAGCTCGCTGGTATTTGATACCCAGGCGGATTTTTTTGATGCCTAGACGGAATTTCTGAGCATGTTTGACTCTACCTGTAAATTTCTCGCAGAGAGCTTTTCTAGTGATTTTGCCTCTTGGCTGCTTGGTGAATCCATTGCACTCACTCAACTGAGTCCCTCAGAACTGTCCCTTGAACCCATCCGCGCCGATGCCCTGATTATGCTGGCATCTGAAGATTATATTCTGCACCTTGAGTTTCAGACGGAATCCGACTCGAACATGGCCTACAGGATGGCTACCGTCTCCGGGTCTATCGCCGCTTCCCTCAGAAGGAGATGAAACAGGTGGTGATTTATATAACGCCCTCTAACTCAGAGCTTGTTTACCAGACAACCTTTGATATTCCGGGAATGCGTCACGAATTTGAAGTGATCCGTCTGTGGGAGCAGCCAACTCAGCCCTTCTTAAACTCAGCAGGGTTGCTGCCCTTTGCAGTCCTCACCAATACTTCTGACAAGGCCCAAACATTGCAGCAGGTCGCTGAGCGGATCGAGACTGTTCCAGAACTGAGGGTCCAGAGTAATGTGGCGGCCTCGACCGGGATTCTATAGCAGCCGCCATACTATTTAGGACACTAGATGCAGGACATGTTCCATCGCTTCTCTGAGAGACCCACAATAGTCTAATTGGTGGCGAATCCGACT
>JANQPU010000157.1 GCA_028285315.1 Acaryochloris sp. IP29b_bin.176 | reverse complement strand
ATTGCCCTACATCAGTTTCTGAATTGCTTTATCTCAGAAGCTTATGATGCTGGGGCCTCCTTATCTTCACGGCCTCTCAATTAAGTCGCACATCGCCTTTTAAATGGTTTTTTATAATGGAATCTTGGCTGTTCAGGAAAAACTCATCATTTGATAGTCATAAGAATGAATGGAAAATTATTTCTGCTTTTGGGCTATTTGTATCTCTTCTATTTCTCTTGGGCTTAGGAAAACTGCTGATCCTGTTATTTCCTGCTGGCGCAATACTAGTTGGATTATGTCTCTATTTTAATGCGCCTGAACTTTATATTGGATACACTTTATGGATGTGGTTTTTAAATCCATTGGTTCGCCGTTTGATTGATTACCAAAGTGGATATTATACGCCAGGTGGATTATATACAACGGCACAGTTTGTTGCTTTTATTGCGGTTATTTCTTTTATTAAAAAAATACCTTATTCATACAAGAGAAGTGGTTTGCCTTTCGTTCTATGTGCAGGGGTAATAAGCTTTGCAGCTTTAAGTGGATTGGCTCAGCAGACCCTTGGAAATTTACTTATCATTACGGATATCTTGAATTGGATTTCCCCTGTTTTATTTAGTTTTCATGTGTTTTCCAACTGGCGTGACTATCCTGCCTATAAACAAGTCATCCAGCGAACCTTTTTCTTTGGCTTGCTCGTCATGAGCCTTTATGGCATTTACCAGTTTATTGTTGCGCCAGGATGGGATCGATATTGGTTGGAAATTACGAGCTTGCACTCTAGAGGTAAACCGGAACCGTTTGGTATTCGCGTATGGAGTACGATGTCTGCGGCTCACCAATTTGCTTTTCCAATGATTGCTGGCACGGTGTTGCTATTTAAACCTCCGATTCAACTACCTCGTTTTATTTTGGTTGCCTTTTCAACCGTTACTTTGTTGTTAACAAGGGTGAGATCCGCTTGGTTTTGCTTGTTGCTGTGTCTATTCATCTATGTAATTTCGCTTAAGCCTAAACATCAAGCCAAAATTGTATTTGGTATTGTTATTACGATTATGCTGATTTTGGCTTTTTTATCGGTCGATGAGTTTAGCGAGGTGATTGGGCGGCGTTTTGAGTCATTAGGCTCCCTCGGTGAGGATCAAGCGTTGGGATTGAGAGCAGAAGCTTATGAAAAGGTTTTGGATTCGTTGCTCTTTAATTTAATTGGCAGTGGGTTTGGTATTTCTATTCGTGATCTTGTGCTGTTGAGTGATGGGGATACATCTTTCTTATCCATGCTGCTGTGGTTTGGCTTATTGGGTACGCTAATCTACTGTTTTGGCGTGGCGATGTGTTTATTGAAGCTCTTAGCTGAACAGACCGCTAAACAAGATTCCTTTTTCCTCGCGGCCAAAGCTTTGTGCTTAGGATTATTACCTATGAGTTTGACGGGACAAATGTTTCCTTCAGCGGCTGGCATGGTTTTTTGGGGCTTTATGGGTATGGGGTTGGCTGCGAGCCAGTATTACCAGGAACAGGCATTGCAAAAATGGGATATAGACTGAATCATCTGCTAGGCGAAGTTATTGGATAATACTGTGGTTTTTCCCTTTCGCAACCTATTGATACTTTCAGAACAACAGATGCGTGCATGAATATATTGCTGACTATTCATGAACATTTAAATCCAAACTCTGGATCGGCTGGCAGTACTTTAAAGCTGGGGCAATGCTACCGAGCGCAGGGGCACCAAGTCCATTTCTACTCTTTTGATGATTTTGCTTCTAACATGCCGCCAGGCATGAAAGATTTGGTTTTTCCTGAGTTGGCTGCTGCTTATTTGCTGCGACATTGCTACAAACTGAAAATTGACGTTTTGGACATGTCTACGGGAGATGGCTGGATATGGGGTACTGTTAGCCACTTGCAACGGTCTGATCAACCTTTATGTGTCACGCGAAGCCATGGTTTAGAGCATCTAGAATCTGAGTCTATTCTCGAAGAGGTCAAACGAGGTAACCAGGCGTTGAGTTGGAAGTACCGACTGTATCGCGGTGGTTTTCATCTCTGGGAGGTTGCGAAGTCCTTTCAAATGGCGGACTTAGCATTCTTACTCAATCGTCAAGAGGCGGAGTACGTGATTCAGAATTTTGGTCTGTCTACAGATCAAGTGCATGTTTTTCCAAATGGTATGCCAGATGTGTTTTTGGGTCTCCCCTTGATGCCGACTCCCAAGGCAGATGGCTGTATCCAAATTGCTCAGGTGGGGACCTACATCCCTCGAAAAGGGATTCAATATGGTTCTCCAGCCTTGAATCGGCTTTTGTCTCGTTATCCACAATTGCGAGTTACATTTTTGGGAACCAATTGTCGCGAATGCCCTACGGTAGATGATGTTTATGATGATTTCGATGATCAGGTTTGCGATCGCATCACGGTCATCCCCAAATACGACCTGGAGGAGTTACCCAAACTGTTAGCAGGGCATCACATTAAATTATTCCCAACGATTTCTGAAGCCTTTGGTAAAGCCCTAATTGAGGGCATGGCCTGTGGTTTAGCACCTGTGACAACTGCTGTTGCTGGCCCGATGGAAGTTGTGACCCCTGATCATGATGCGTTAGTGGTTCCCCCCCGAGATAGTGAAGCCCTAGAACAGGCCCTAGAACGCCTGATCCTGGATCGAGACTTACTCCATCGTCTTCGCCACAATGCTTATGCGACAGCTCAAGGTTATAGTTGGAAAGCGATTGCTGACGCTCGCTTAAAAACCTATGAGCAGGCGCTGCAGCGCAAAAAACACAAAGCCGCATAAGATGTTTTTCCCTCCTACACGTGCCTTAGCCCTAGTGAGCAATCCCCTCTGAGGCCGCAGTGATGCTAGGTCGTTTCTCTCTGGCCATCCCCTGAGTGTATGAAAATTGCTGTCGATCAAATTAAAAATTGGATTTATGTCACGGGAGTTCCGAGAAGTGGCACGACATTTGTAGGCAAGATTTTGAGCTTACCTCGGGAAGTAGATTACGTGCATGAACCGTTTAACCCTCAATGTGGGTTTACGGCCAATAATATTTGGTATCGGTATTTACGTCCTCAGCTAGATACGGAGGCCATGCAGCAGTTCCACGAATTAACCCAGTCGCTCTTTCAATACGATTTTCAGCTTAAAACCTATATTTCCGCCCGGGAAAATACCTTAGGGCGCTGGGTCAAGCAATGTGTGGGGAGCCGTGGACCGTTTTACCTTCGCTTGGCCAAGTTAAACCCATTTCACACAACTGCTTTAATCAAAGACCCGATTGGGATGTTTCTCACGGAATACTTATACGTACAATTCGGTGTTAAGCCCGTGATCTTAATCAAACATCCCCTCTCCCAAATTGCCAGTTATAGACGCGTCAAGTTATGGCCGCGGTTAGAGCATATGGGTCAACAACCAGCCCTAGTCGAAGATTATTTTGCGGATGAGCAAGACTTTTTCAACCAACCTGCAGATGAGCTGTTGGAAGCAGCATCTTTTTGGCGTGCAGCCTATAAAGTTCTGCTAGCCCAGGTGAATAAATATTCTGACTGGCTGCTGATTACCCATGAATCCTTGTGTGAACAGCCTATCCCCGCTTTTCAATCTCTCTATCAGCAGTTGGATCTACCCTGGTCTGATCGCATTGCCCGTAACGTCCAGAAAAAAACAGAAGGGAATGCATCAGCGGAAGCTGGAAAGGGTAAATTTCATGATTTCAATCGTAATAGTGCAGATATTTTCAAAATTAGACTGAATTCTCTATCCTTGGCTGAACGCAAGCAAATTTTTGACATTGTTGAAGATGTAGCGCTACAGGTTTATTCTCGCGAAAGTTTCGCCATTGATGGTTAAGGGGGAGTCATAGGGGGAATATGCCATTGGTTGAAGTAGGATCTCGATGTATGACGGAACAAGATGCTCAACTGGCTCAAATTTTCTGTATTGGTATGGGGTGGTTCCCCAATGCCCCTGGCGGTCTCAACCGATATGTCTATGAGTTAGCCCATCACTTATCGCTGCAGGATCAGATACAACTGGCTGCTGTGGGGTTGCCCGATACGCCTGAACAGAACCTCTCAAAATTTATTAACCTCTCGACCGCTGATCGGTCACTCATCCCTCGATTGGTGGAGACATGGTTGAATTCTCGCCAATGCCGCACCCTAGACCTTGATGCGGTCAATCTACACTTCTCTCTGTATAGTCTGCCGATGTTGGGGCATTTACCCAAGGATGCCCCGTGGACCTTTACGTTTCATGGTCCCTGGGCCTCAGAAAGTTTGGCAGAAGGCGATAAGGCGTTGGGGGTGCGGGCAAAACGGTGGTTTGAGCAGTATGTGTATGATCGCTGTGATCGCTTTATTGTCCTCAGTCAGGCGTTTGGCAATATTTTGCATCAGGACTATCAGATCAGTTGGGATAAAATTCACGTCATCCCAGGTGGGGTCGATACGAACCGCTTTAAGATTAGTCTGTCTCGCCAAGACGCCCGTGCCCAGCTGAACTGGCCTCAAGACCGAGTCATTCTCTTTTCGCCACGACGGTTAGTTAAACGGATGGGCCTGGATCGATTGATTAGCGCGATTGCAACGTTGAAAATAAAAGTCCCAGATGTCTGGGTTGCGATCGCAGGCAAAGGACCGTTGAGAGAAGTCTTAGCGGCGCAAATCACTGCTCTCGGTCTAGCAGACCACATCAACCTCTTGGGCTATCTGCCGGATGAACAGCTTCCCATTGCCTATCAAGCTTCGGATCTGACTGTGATTCCAAGTCAGTCCCTAGAGGGCTTTGGCCTGATTATCTTAGAATCATTGGCCAGTGGGACGCCCGTGATGACAACCCCCGTAGGCGGTATGCCGGAAATCTTACAACCCTTTACCCCTGAGCTAATCACCCGTACACCTAAAGCGGAGGCCATTGCCCACCAATTGAGCCTTATCTTGACTGAACAGATATCCATGCCCAGCCGGGAAGAATGCTACGATTATGCCTTTAATCAGTTTAATTGGTCCAAAATTGCAGCTCAAGTTCGTAGTACTTTGCTTAAAAGCACGTAGATGATTCATTCCCTGCCTGCCACTCAGTTTGCATTACTGGCGTTATTAATTGTCTCCTGATGAAGGTTCTGTTTTTAGACCAGAGCGGGCAATTAGGAGGAGCTGAGTTGTCTCTCACCGATGTTGCCAAGCATTTTCGTGATCAAGGTCTGGTTTATCTATTTGAGGACGGTCCCTTTGCTGCCAAGCTGACTGCGGAACGCGTCCCTTGTAAAGTCCTACAACGTCCAAGACTGTCTATTTCTAAAGATAGTGGCCTGCTGCAAGGGCTTCTGAGTATTCGACAACTTCTCCCCTTGGTTGGGGAAGTAGTCAAGACGGCACAGACCTATGACGTGATATATGCCAATACGCAAAAGGCGTTAGTCGTTGGGGCAATTGCGAGTATTTTGGCTCGCAAACCATTGGTGTATCATTTACGAGATATTTTATCGGCGGAGCATTTTAGCCAGATGAACCGAAGGGTTGCGATCACCCTGGCTAATATGTGTGCGACGTTGGTGATTGCCAATTCCCAAGCTACCCGGCAGGCCTTTATGGACGCGGGCGGTAGTCCGCAGCGTATCAAAGTTGTGTATAACGGTTTTGAGCCTGACCAGTACCAAGGCCAGCCCCCGCTCCGAACTGTGTTGCAGCAGCAACATGCTATCCAGGAAGGATTTTGGATCGGTCACTTTAGCCGATTCTCGCCGTGGAAAGGTCAGCATGTATTGGTGGATGCTCTGCAGTACCTGGGCGAAGAGGCTCAAGTGTTATTGGTCGGAAAAGCCCTATTTGGAGAAGATGATTATGTGCAGTTTTTGCAAGCCAAAATGCAAGATTATGGGTTGCAAGACCGCGTTCATTTTTTAGGATTTCGTTCCGATATTCCGGCGTTGATGGCGAGTTGTGACTTAGTCGCCCATACCTCGACCTCGCCTGAACCCTTTGGTCGTGTCATCATCGAAGCGATGTTGGCAGGCTGTCCGGTGGTGGCGGCCAAAGCTGGTGGTGTAACAGAATTAATTGAACATGGCAAAACAGGATGGCTCTGCCCCCCTAATAATCCACAGAAGCTGGCCCAAATGATTGGTGAGTGCCAACGTCAGCCTCAGCTCAGGCAGCAAATTGCGGATCAGGCAAGAGTCCAGGCCAGCCAAACCTTTAGTCTGGAGCATACCAATCAGACGATCTCGGGGCTATTGCAGCAACATGTGCGGCGATCAACGTCATCATAGTTAAAGTCTTGATGAATGATAGATGCATGATCTTCTAAAGTGCAAACTGCTCAAGTTGTCGATGACAGTACCGTTCATTGGGTGGGGGAGTCCATCCCTGATGATTGGCCATGCTTTCCAGCTACAGCCTCTTGTGTTCCAATATGTCCTGGCCCAGTCAACTCAGCCACCTTCATCAGCCCGTTATCGTCAGCGGGCTCAGGCGATTATTCGACATTTTGCCCGGCGTAAACCCCATGGTTTTCCCAAAAATATTAAACGGTACGCCCGAACAGGAATTTACCATGCGATGGCGAGATATGAAGTGGGTAATATTGCAGCCGCTAATGCTCTTACCGATCGGATTTTTAGCGGCAACCTCAGAGTTTTAGGCAACGATCAGAGCTTTATTGTGATGACGGGAATGGATTTGTATCTGCGCTATCGGCAGCATATGCCATCCAGTTTACGTTGGAAAATCCGTCAATTTGTCACCCAAAACCATCGATTCCCTAGACCCTTGACTGCAAATCATCGGTTGATGTTAGCGACGGGCCATTATTTAGCTGCTCAAACTTGGTCGGATTGGGGGCAAGCCCAGCCGATACAGCAACAAGCCAAGGCACGTATCTTGAAGTTTGTTGCTGATCTGGGCGTTCACGGCATGATTGAGCATGATTCGCCTGTCTATCATGTGTTTTATCTCAATAGTTTGTTATCACTTCAAGATCATGTTCGCGATCCAGCTTTCAAGCGACGGGCCCAGATTGGGCTGGAACTGTTACTGGCATCGATGGCCCCAGAGTGGCTGAATGGTTATTGGGCAACTTCTACCCTAAGAACGTTTGCCTTCACCCATGATCCGCATCAAGCCGCTCAAATTGGGCCTGTAGGCTGGTTGTATTGGGGGGGGAGGAGGCCGCCGATGTGGCTAGGAGCAACAGTGATGCATGCGGTTTCGACCTATCGTGTGCCAGAGGTCTTGGTCCAAATTAGTCGCGATCGCACCCAGTCCTACCGCCACCGAGAAACCCATGGTGCAACCTTTAATGGCAAAGCGAAGTATCGCAAATATACTTATATGGATCGCCGGTATGCGTTGTTTAGTCAATATGACGGTCTCGGCAAGCTGGGTTGGAATGAACAAATGCAGCGTATGGGATTAATCTGGGATTCACCTGCATCTGGGGCCTCTCTGGTGATCAAACAACCTGTGAAAGGCATTTGGGGAGATACTAAACGCGGGCAGGTCTTACAGCATCAGCGCACATTAATTGGGTTATATAAAGGCCCTGTGACAGCGTTTATTCCCAACAATTCAACCGTTCTTCATCGATTTGAACAATCGGGTTGGCTATTTATGCATGGTTCCTCGGTGCTGATTGGTTTGAAGTTAATCAATGGGTATCAATGGCAAAGAAATCAGAAAATTGGTTTTGGGAAGCGCTATCGAGCAAAGTTTGACCGTCTGGTCAGCCGAGGTGCCAACAATGGTGTGATTCTCCAAACATCTCCTGTTAAGGATTTTCAGCAAGCTTCAACGCGGGCAACGCTGCAAGCATTTGCTAAAACAGTACTGTCCCAAACCAAGATTGATCGAAGGGGGTTAAATCAGGTGAACTCAACGTTGAAATATACCGATCTAGAGGGTAACCGATTAGCACTAACCTTTAATCGTGATCGCACGGTCAATAACCAACCGATTAATTATTCAGCGTGGCCCCTCTTCGATAATCCTTGGATGAAAAGCAATCGGCAATTTTGCCTCAAAATCCAGTATCGAAACACCATTCGTGAATATAGCTGCCAGAATTGGACCATTCGAGAACGAAAACTGTAAGTAAAGTGGAGCTGTGATGAACGCTACTGTTGAGAGAGGCTGGCTGAGAGATGTTGCCCGCCGCACTGACTAAACGTTATGACTAATGTGGTTCACGCTAAAAACCCAGTCCAGCAGGATTGGATGCCGAGAGGTGATGTCCCCGCTCAAGAGATTTCGTTACTGGTCGGTTGTGCCCGTAGTCAG
The DNA here is from genome assembly GCA_028285315.1 of Acaryochloris sp. IP29b_bin.176. GTDB lineage: Bacteria > Cyanobacteriota > Cyanobacteriia > Thermosynechococcales > Thermosynechococcaceae > Acaryochloris. The sequence continues at coordinate 9,257 of JANQPU010000157.1, read as the reverse complement.
ATGAATGATGAGCACCGACAACAGATTCGGCACCTCTTGTCTCAACCGATAGATTGGTCCGTCGTCCAACACCTGGCCCGACAACATGGCACATTGCCACTTCTCTATCAAAACTTAAAACAGGCTGGCGCAGACCTGATTGATGACCCAGTTCTGGCGGAGTTACGAAGCTACTCCCAAGGGATTGCGTTCCAAAATTCTGTTTTTACCCGTGCCCTACTGAATGTCCTCAATCTATTGAGTGCCCATGACATTCTGGCTCTCCCCTTTAAAGGGGCCGTGTTAGCCGCATCGGCCTATAAAAACATCAGTCTTCGCTCTTTTTGTGATTTGGACATCTTGATTCGTCAAAAAGACTGTCTAAAGGCGGTTGAAGTCCTCACTAGCCAGGCGAATTACCGCACCAGTCGAGAATGGCATTTTTTGAATGAGTCATGGGAATTGCTCTATCGGCGATCCTATCGCGAGATTTCTTTGACTAATGGCATTGTGACGATTGATCTACATCAAGCTCTCACCGTTGAACACTACTTATCCACGCAGTTCTCGTTTGATGAGTTGTGGCATCATCGTGATTCGGTAGAGATCGCTGCCCAGCCAATTCCCATTTTTGCAGCGCCTGACTTGCTCCTTTACCTGTGTGTGCATGCCTCTAAAGAATGTTGGCGCAAGTTGAAATGGATCTGTGATATCGCTGAATTTGTTCACGTTCATCCAGAGTTGGATTGGCAGTCACTATGTCAGCGGGCACAAGTCCTACATTGTGAACGGAGATTATTGACGGGGTTACTTCTCTCCCAAACGCTGTTAGGCTTGCCTTTGCCGGATGTTGTGTGGCAACGAGCCGATCAAGATCAAGTCTGTTACGAATTAGCCGTTGAGTTCAGCCAGCGTTTGTTTTGGGACCAGAATCAGCTGGGTCGTCAGTTTACGATTGAGAAATTTCTCCTCCATCTTAAATCCCTTGAAAAACGAGATGATCGATTTAAAAGTGGGGAAGAGTTGATGCGGCAAATAGCAACACTCGTGATCAAGTTATTACCTAATAGTGAAGATCAAAAGTTTATCCCTCTCCCTCAGTTTTTGTATTTTTTATATTATGTGATTCGACCTTATCGATTATTAATAAGAAAGGTTCAGTCAACTCAAAAATAAATTGATACACATGGATAAGTGTATATTTTTTGTATAAGATAAATATAAAGTTAGACATTAAGTTATATGTTTATTATCTCTACGCAATGGGCACTATAACTAGTGTGTAGCTCTTCTAGCTAATTTACGCAAAGCATGGATCTCAGTAGTTTTGAGTTCTGATTTACAAATAGCAAGAACATGTAAATCATTAAAGCCAAAAACGATTCTATTTATGATTCTTGTAACAATTATCACAAAAAAATCTAATTAGCTCAGTGATTATCGCTGCCATCGAGTGCTGGATTATGGGTCTTTGCACGGATAGTGGGTGCTTGAGCTAGCTTTTTACACGATGCATTGCTGACCTGTTAGTAATGCGCAACGTCAAATGATTTCTTGGGGGAGATCTTGCGATCGCAAGGTCTAATTTGTAATGCAAACACATCAGCATTCGTCGTCGTCCACCACTCACGGTAGTAACCATACTCATGCAGGCCCACATCCCGATCAACCGGGACAGCGCACCGAACATTTAGCCTTACTGGATTTAGTCCCCCATGCTCAAGCGACCCATAAGGCGATCCGCAATGGGTCCTGGTTTGACCCCAATACTTGGGAAGGGGGGCAAATCCCAGAGGACGATGCCAAGGTACTGATTCCGACGAGGCTACACATTTCCTATGACCAGGAAAGTACAGCCAGGATTGACACTCTGCGCGTAGACGGCACCCTTCAGTTTGCCGCCGATCAAAATACACAGTTACTGATTGATACCTTTGTGGTGGCTCCAGATGGAACCTTGCTGATTGGGACGGAAGGTCAGCCCGTTCAGGCGGATATCACCACCCGTATTACCTTCACTAGCGACCAGCCCATCGATACGACTTGGGATCCGAAGCAGTTGAGTCGAGGGCTAGTGAGTCATGGCCAGGCCAGAATTTTTGGTGTCGAGAAGCTAGATTTCGTCGCCTTACAGCGAGATCCATTAGCTGGAGATAACGAACTGATCCTGAACCTGGACGGCATGAGTGAACCCCTGGGTTGGCAAGTGGGTGATCAGTTGGTCTTGGGGGGCACAGGCTACAACTGGCGGGGCAGTAATGATGACAATACCCAGTTTCAGGATGAGGTGCTAACGATTACGGAAATCAATGGCAACCGCATCCGGTTTACCAATAATGACATTTTGACGGGAGATAACTCTGTTCTCCGCTTCGATCACCAACGACCCGCAGGATTGCAAGATCAGGTCAGCCTATACATTGCCAATACCACTCGCAACGTCGTTTTTGAGACTGAAAATGCGGACCAAACGCCCATTCAGCAGCGCGGGCATGTCATGTTTATGCACAATGCCGATGTGCAGGTTCTGAATGCCGGGTTTTACAACTTGGGCCGGTCGGACAAATCCCAGATTGTGGATGATCCCGGTCAGAATGTGGATGGTTCCGTGGGGCATGGCACCAACCCCAGAGGGCGATATGCCTTACATTTTCATCGCACAGGCGTGGATGATATTCATGGCATCCCTGCTCTAGCCCAAGGCAATGCGGTCGTTGGCAGTCCGGGATGGGGGATTGTCCACCACGATAGCCATGCGGTTCTGACCGATAATGTGGTGTTTGATGTAATGGGAGCTGGGATTGTAGCGGAGTCTGGCAATGAAATAGGGGCATGGCATAACAACCTCACGATTAAAACCACGGGGGATGCGAATCCAGGCCATGACATTACCCCTCAGTCTCCCCGGACCAATCGCTTTGATTTTGGCTTCAATGGTGAAGGCTATTGGGTGCAAGGAGCGGCTCAGGTGGCCATGACCGACAATATTGCCATTAGCTCGGCAGGACCTGGCATTGCGTTTTTAGGATTTGATTCGGGTACAGAATCTGTTCGGGATGCCCAGACTGTGGCTGTTGACACGCTGCCGTCTGAACTCCAAGACATTGCTAAGGGGAATAAAGATGAAAGTATGATCGATGTGGCCGCAGTGCCCTTACGCCAGTTGACCGGATTTCAAAGCTATAACGCCATCGAAGGCATTAGCTTGTGGGGACGGGTGATGAATGCAGATGGGCAATTAACGGTTAGTGGTAAGCCCACGACAGCCCATGACTATCGTTCTGTTATTGATGATTTTGCGCTGTGGAATATTCATAATAGTGGGGTGTTGTTACGGTATAGCGGTAATGTCGATCTGCAAGATGGCATCATCCATGCCAGTCGACCTCGCGCGACGGGGATTCATGTCAACGATACGGCCCTAGAACAGCGCTACCGTAATCTACATATTGAAGGCTTTAAAACCGGGATTGCGGTTCCCTACGATGCGGACAGGGATTTTGTCGGGTCCTTGCTGCAGGACAGTACGCTCATTAACAATCAACAGCATTTTGGCGTTACACCTGGGCAACTGGTGGTGGACAATCCAGATTTCCCCGCTTTCTTCCAACTGCAGGGGAACACATTTTCAGCCGTAGCCGATAATTTGGGTCCAACAGCCCTATTTACTAGCTCAGCGATGGGTGGATTGGCTGTTGAGTTTGATGCAGAGGCATCCTTTGACCCAGATTCACCCTATATCGATCAATCCAGCCAAGGGATTGTCAGCTATGCCTGGGATTTTGATGGTGACAACATTGTCGATCACTTTGGCCGTCAGGTTCGCCATTACTTTGACCAGGCGGGGTCCTATGATGTGACGCTAAAGGTGTGGGACCAGTTTGGTGTTGCTGATACCCTCACTCAAACGGTTGAGGTGGCATCCACCGCCTATGACAATGTCTTTAGCAATGGTGATTTTTCCCAAATCCCTGTGTTTCGCACGGGTGGCAAAAACCACAGTAACACTGCTAATTCAGGCTGGTTTGCTGCGGATGGGGTTGCTTGGGATACCGCAGGAGGAGACGTGGTGCTCTCCCAAGATGCCAGTCGTTCTCACCTCGGACAGGTGATTTATGACGACTGGATGAGAAGGGGCATTCAAACCCTTAGTCTTGATTTGCAGAATGTAGAAGGGGGCGTCAAGCCTAATAATGAAATCACGATTAGTCTCTGGGGGATTAACGGCGAATTCTATAACAATTCCAATGTGGACGATGGTCCGTTCCAGGCTGGGGCCTTACCCATGGAGCATCATGAGTTAGTGCGCCAAACCTTTGGGGGAGAGGATTTTGACTGGACGACGCTGACGTGGGATCTCGATTTTGGAGCAGGCTATCAATTTCTGGCCTTTCAACTCAATACGGTCGGCACCAATGATGCAGATGACTGGGTGGCAGTCGACAATGTGGCACTGACTGGTGAAGGGGTGTTTGGTCCTGTATCCAGCTCTGGTCGCATCGAGACCTTACCCATCATTTTCCGAGGATCAGCTATTGATGATAATGCTGTGGGTGGCTTTGTTAAGGATAAACTCTATGGTGGAGAGGGCAATGATACGCTCAAAGGACTGGGCGCTGACGATTATCTAGGAGGGAGCTTAGGACGCGATCGCTTAGATGGTGGTGAGGGTAACGATACGTTATACGGGCATGAAGACGATGATCACTTATGGGGCTCGAATGGTGACGATAGCCTTAATGGTGGGGATGGTGATGACTATTTAGGAGGGAGTTGGGATAAGGATACCCTAGATGGTTCTCTGGGCAATGATTCCCTCAAAGGGCATCAAGGCGACGATCACCTCTGGGGTGGAGAGGGTGATGATACCTTGCATGGGGGAGACGGCAATGATTATTTAGGCGGCAGTCTGGGGGATGATCGCTTAGATGGCTCTAACGGCAATGATTCATTGCGCGGCCATGAAGGCAATGATCACCTGTGGGGCGCGGCAGGGGATGATAGCCTCAATGGGGGAGAGGGCAATGACTATCTCGGGGGAAGCTGGGGCAATGACACCCTCGATGGCTTTTTAGGAAATGACTCCCTCAAAGGGCATCAAGGCGACGATCACCTCTGGGGCGGTGATGGAAATGATACGCTGCATGGCGGCAAGGGCAATGATTATCTAGGGGGGAGTTTGGGTGATGATCGCTTAGATGGTGCTCAGGGCGATGACTCTTTAAAAGGGCATGACGGCAATGACTTTCTCTGGGGATCTTATGGCAACGACACCCTGGATGGTGGTATGGGGAATGATTCGCTCACGGGTGGAGCGGGCAACGATCTGCTAGTTGGTGGTTATGGTCAAGATACGTTTTTCCTGGAGGCATTGGCCGGTAGAGCGGATCAAATTGCTCATTTCTCGGTCACGGATGATGTGATCGCATTCCGTTCCAACCCTCTACTAACCTTACCCATGGGTCAACTCTCAGACCAGTATTTCACGCTGGGAACTACCTCTACAACAACGGAGCATCGATTCATCTACAACCGCCAAAATGGTGAGCTATTTTATGATGCAGATGGCAGTGGTACAGCCCAGCAAATCCTGGTGGGAACCTTGCAAAATAAAGCAAATTTAACCGCAGACCATATTCAAATCGTCTAGTTTAGTTCCGTTGAGTAATCCAACCTTGAATTGGATGCGGCTAATTGGATGTGGCCTGCCATCTTTGAATGAGTTTCTCTCGCATCGATTCCGGTTGGCCCTGATCGATCACTTGTCCATGTTCCAACAGAAATGCTCCATTACAATAGTCGAGTTCTTCTAGGCGGTGGGTGACCCAGAGCGCAGTAATACCACGCTTTTTGACCAGCCTCTGAACTTGTGCCACCAAGTCGCTTTGGCTTTCAGGATCCAATAAGGCCGTGGGTTCATCCAACAATAAGACTTCGCAGTGACGAGAGATCGCGCCTGCGATCGCAATCCGTTGCTTTTGGCCACCGCTAAGGGCATAAATGGGACGCCGTTTGAGATCGATCAAATTAACCGCATCCAGTGCGTCATTCACCCGCTGGTGAATTTCAGCCATGGGTAGGTTTTCTTCCACCAGGCCAAAGGCCACGTCTGCCCCCACCGTTGGCATCACCAACTGATGATCAGGATTTTGAAACACAAATCCCACGGGCTGGGCTACATCAATTTGCCCAGATTGGGCTTTGAGTAGCCCCACTAAAAGACGTAGTAAAGTTGATTTGCCACTGCCGTTGGTGCCCAACAGCATCCAGAACTGGCCTTTGGGCACCTGCAGGGAGCAGTTTTTCAATACAGGCTGATCTTTAGACCATCCAAACGATAAATTCCGCAGTTGGATGGCGGAGGCGGTCATGCGCCTAGCTCAAAGAAGCCCGCAGCTCGGCCCGCGCCAGCTCCTCCAGATTTGTCAGACATTTGCACAGCGGTGATTTCGTTGACCAGAACGGCTGCTTTTTTATCGGGTTCGCGATCGCAAGTCATTTCCAAAACCGTAGGATTACCGGATTTGATGGCTTCCAAAACTTGCTTATACAGCGCTTCAGCATCTGCGGATTCTTTGCGCTGAACCGATAGTCCTAATGGGGTACCGCGGAGGGAAATGTCAATGGTGTACATATAGAGTCAAACGTGCCGTATTTTAGGTGCATTCTCAATCATTACAGGTCTGAACTCCCATCATAGGTATACAGAGCCTGTGATTGTCCTGTTCCAGTATTGCAAATTCCCGTCCAGACTGTGCAGGTCGGGGAACCGAATCTCGATCCTAGGGACTGCGATTGCTGATCAGATAAAGTAGCGCCATCCGCACAGCAATTCCGCTAGTAACCTGATGAGGGATAAGGCTAAGGCACTCATCATCCATGAGGTCAGAACTGATTTCAACACCTCGATTCACCGGACCCGGATGCAACACTTTGACATGGGGTTGGCATCGCTGGATGCGATCGCGCGTAATCCCAAATCGCTGATGATACTCTCGAATGCTAGGAATTAAATGCTGACTCATCCGCTCATGCTGCAAGCGTAGAGTCATAACAAAATCCGCCTGATCTAGGGCAGGTTCTAGGGACCAATGGACTTGTGCACCATAGTCGGCAAACTCCTTGGGCAACAAGGTAGGGGGGCCAGCCAAATGCACTTCAGCACCGCAGGTTACCAGGCTGGATAGGTTAGAGCGAGCCACCCGCGAGTGCAAAATATCACCAACAATGGCAATTTTTTTACCCGTGAGTAGGTGGGTCATCGGCTGATCAGGATTCAAGGTTGTGCATAAGGTAAATAAATCGAGCAGCCCTTGGGAGGGATGCTCATGAAACCCATCTCCGGCATTGAGGACTCCGACCTGCTCTCCTAGGTCGTCCATAGCTTGGGCAATCATCTGGGGAACCCCTGAATGCTGATGGCGAATCACCATCATGTCTGCCCCCATCGCCAAGAAGGTTTTTGCCGTATCCAGAATGGTCTCGCCTTTGCTCAAAGAGGAGGTGCCTGGAGAGAAGTTGAGTACATCGGCAGAGAGGCGTTTGGCGGCCAGCTCAAAGCTGCTGCGGGTCCGGGTGGACGGCTCAAAGAAAAGGTTGGTGACTAATCGGGCCTGCAAGGTGGGGACTTTTTTGGTCTTGCGATACAGCACGTCTTTGAAGCTGTTAGCCGTTTGCAAGACAATATTCAATTCATCGACGCTAAAGTCTGTCAGGGACAAAACATGGTGACGATTCCAGGTCGTTTCAGCCATAAACACCCAACTACAATTGACGAAAGTAGGCTAGGCAATTCAAATTGCTGCAAGCAGTATATCGGGATTTTGCTAGGACGACTCAGTTGGATATTGGGTTGTCAAATTTTCATATGATAGAGAAGCGGAGGCATACACTATGACTGTTCAAGAACTATTCAGCGCAGCCCAGGAACTCAGTTTGCCTGAGCAAATCCAGTTAGCGAGCGAGCTGATGCAAACTGCCGCTCAAAAACTTCATTCTTCCTTCAATGAAACAACTATTAACCTCGAGGAAGAGGAAGACCCGTTAATTGGATTATTCAACGGCCCGCCAGAGTTAGCGACGCGCTCCGAAGAAATGCTGGCGCAAGAAGTAAATTCAGCTTCTGGTTTTACGTGGAAAGCGTAATTGCAGACAGCGGATTCATCGTTGCCTTAGCGAACCGATTGGATCAGCGGCATGCTGAAGTGCGCCCCGTTTATCTGCAATACTCACAGATTTTGCTACCTCAATTAGTTTTGGTCGAAGTTGCTTACCTTATTGGTCGTGATGTGGGAATTCCGACTGTAGTCAAATTCTTGAAAGGCATCCCTGCTAGCCGGTTTGAACTGATAGAAGCGACAGCACAAGATATTAACCGGGCAGCCGATATTCTAGATCAATACGTTGATAGCAAGATCGACTATGTGGATGCCTGTGTTATGGCAATCTCAGAACGCTTAAATATCACTACTGTTTTAACTATCGATCGACGAGATTTTAGCCTCTTTAGACCTCTTCACTGCCAAGGTTTTATACTGTTGCCTTGAGTGATCGATAAGCCTGAATTATATTTGAAACACCTGAAACTCACGCTCTTCAAATCCCATACCTGTTTGCGCAACAGTCTATTTTGCTTGGAAATTGACCACTTTTTAGTATCTGACTCTCAAGCCATAACTTCATAATGAGAGTAAGTCCCTGAAATCTGTAAAACTCTTATCTTATATTTGGCCTGAATATAAGAATTCTTGGGTATTCTTACAAAAAAACAAACCAGCAGTAGTATGACCGTTTTTATTGAAAAATTACATCTTATTTCCTTTAAGGGATTTACAGATTTCTCGCTTAAATGCTCTCAATTCACTGCTTTGGTTGGGATGAATAGCAGTGGAAAGACAAGTATTCTTCAAGCTATACAGCTCGTGCATGATATGACTAAGTATGCATTCGGAGGATATCAAGACCCTTATCTTCAGAGGCCAAATTTCATTGATATTCTATGGTCATCTGATTATAGATTTAAGGATTCTGGAATTATTGAGCGTCAAAATTCAGGAGATCCTGATGCCCTATGGTTGAATAAAAAAACTTCTATCCCCTGCCAAATAAATCTAACGTTAACCAACGATATTGAAATACACCTTAAAATTATTGGCCGCGGAAAATATGAAATAGATATTTTAGGCGATGTGCAACTTTCCTGAAAGTACTGATACTACGTTGCTACTGATCACAACATTTAGCCAGAGGAAACGAGGAATCAACGGTTACAGGCATTT
>JANQPU010000150.1 GCA_028285315.1 Acaryochloris sp. IP29b_bin.176 | reverse complement strand
ACAGCGACATAACTTTACTGAAACCACAAACTACCCCCACTGAATCTCCCCAAACCGCTTCGGATTCAGCATCGTATACGTCACCGTATGCTGGATATTTCGATGCCCCAGCCAATCTTGAATCAACCTCGTATCCAACCCCTTATTTGCCAGGTGATACCCACAGCTATGGCGCAGCATATGGGGATGACACTTAATCCCCAGGTCCGCCAACTCCGCACAGCGGTTGATGAGACTCGTCACGGCATGGCGCTTGAGATGTCCACCCCGCTCCCCGACAAAAAGATATGGATCCGGGTAACCTTCAGTGCGTAAGTCCTTCAACGACTCCAACTCGTCAGCCTGCAAAGGATGGGTGTCACTGACGGAACCCTTGAGCCGAGTAATCTCGATGGCCTTCAGCTCCAGCATCACCGCATCCCATCTCAGGGAGATAGCTTCACTGACCCTCAAACCATGACGAAACATCAGCAGTAACAACGCCTTATCTCAGCAGTAACAACGCCTTATCTCGGATCGGGTGATGACCTCTCAACTCAGCGGCCATGATCAGCCGATTCACTTCCTCCAGGGTCAGATACTCCCGGCTGCGATAGTGCTCGTTTCTTTTCCGGCAAACGACCATTGAGTCCTTCAAATTCCGATTCGTCTATTTCTGGTCACAAAATGTATTTTTTGTAGGCAGTTGTAGAACGATTTTACGGGGTTCTGGGGGTAGGCATCCTGAAAGACACCTCAATTAAGCTGAGCTTATGAATGATTAGGGGCTGAAACTCCCTAAAACTCGTTAGGTCTGGTAGAGAAGATAAGTCTCGCTTATCTCTATGCAACCAATCCTAAATTCTAGGAGTAATTGAAGGGAGACGATGTAGAAAGTCGCGTATGAAAGGAGGAAACTACTTCCTATGTCAATGAGTGGAGAATCAACTCTCCGAGCAGAATTTGTACTGCTGTTCCCTCATCTATCCATTTCAGTGGCAGAAAAATACTCGAATACTATTCTCAAATTACTGAGGTCATTCGCAAACACTACAACATTGATGCTAAGGCAATGCAGGCCAAAGCTGCCAGAGCCAGGATTGCGGCTCGAATGAAGGCGGAACGAGATGCCCGGCAGAGGGCTGCGATTGAGAGGATTCCGCTAGAGCATCGGCACATACCCGATCAGGCCAGCTAAACCCCATAAATCCACTTTGATCAATCAAGCCATTATCTAACCCACAGAAAATCCCAAAAGTTAGATATTTAATTCAGTGGCACGGATATATCAAGATGCGGCTTAAACTGGGTAGCACTCTTCGTTCAATAGAAGAGATTGTATCTACTTCCATACGAGGGTTTATAGATTTTATACTTTAGAGATTGTTAATTATAAAAAAGTGGTACTGTTGCAACCAATAACTTGAACCTTACAGACCTTCCTTTTATTAAGGATTGGGCAACTTGAAGCCTTCTGCTACCAACCTTTCACCTACAGCTATCCCTCCATTGGATCTGCCGACAAAGCTGGGGTATGGAGTAGGTGAACTAAGCAAAGAAATCCCCAACAGCATCTTAGTGTTTTTCCTTTTATTCTTCTTTACAGATGTCGTAGGACTCTCTCCAGGACTTGCAGGAAGCATTCTGCTAGTAGGGAAAATGTGGGATGCAATCAATGATCCCCTGATTGGTTGGCTAAGTGATTCAACTCAGTCATTTCGGGGAAGACGTTTCCCTTGGATGCTTTGGGCTGCGGTGCCATTAGGGATAAGTTTTTGGTTGCTCTGGATGATTCCACCCTTCATCAACCAATGGCAGCTTTTCATTTATTACACGGGTGTGCTGATTCTGTTCTATACAGCTTTAACATCAATTGCCATTCCTCATGCCACTCTAGGAGCTGAACTCACTCAAACCTATGATGAGCGCACCCAGTTAGTAAGTTATAAGTCTGCGTTTGGTATCGGTAGTAGTATTCTTGGCCTACTCGTTGCCCAAGCTGTGTTTGCAACTGTCGATAATGTGGGCCTTCGCTATGGTTGGCTCGGAGGAATTGCTGGCATGATCGTGATCACCTCAGTCTATGGATGTGTTTGGGCGACCTCAAAACGCTTTTGGTTATTACAGAATCAGCGTGTGCAGGTCAAGGCAGTCACTCAGTATTCTATTGGACAGCAATTATTGATGGTTATTCGCTTGCGACCATTTCTTTATCTTATGGGAGTTTACTTTTGCTCATGGATTGCATTGCAAGCAACAGCAGCTATTTTGCCTTTTTACGTTGTTAGCTGGATGCAGCTACCTGAGCAACACTTTACACAACTTTTGTTAACTGTTCAGGGAACAGCACTGTTAGCGATATTGTTTTGGAATCTATTTGGACAGCTCATAGGTAAGCGTGCAGCCTTTTGCTGTGGGGTTCCGTTAACAGTCTCAGCACAAATTGGACTCTTTCTGTTGAAGCCAGATCAGATACTTTGGATGTATCTATTGGGTGTACTGGCGGGTATTGGGCTTTCGACAGCCTATCTAGTCCCTTGGTCAATGTTGCCGGATGTGATTGATCTCGATGAACTTCAGACTAGACAACGCAGAGAAGGGCTTTTCTGTGGCCTAATGGTGCAATTGCAAAAACTAGGCACTGCCTTATCGATTTTTATAGTGGGGAAAGTGCTTGATTGGTCCGGTTATATCAATTCAGGCATAAACTACAATGCAGAGCTAGCCCAGCCAGCCAGTGCTTTAACTGCCATTCGATGGTTACTAGGCCCCTTGCCAGCATTAGTATTGTTGATGGGAATCTGCTTTGCCATCAAGTATCCCATCACCCGAGACCTACATAGTAATATTTTGTTGAAACTTAGGTCTCTCCGCCGAGATCTATCCGTTACCCAATAGCTGATTGATTAAAAATCACAATGGACTTCTGATGTCTTGATTTAGTAATGAAGCTCTTCACATCCTCGTTCCTGAATTGCAAACATCAACCCTGTGTGGACTACTCAGGATTTATTGAACAATGGAGTTAAACTCAGCCAAGTAGGCCATTTCGTGCCAATGAAACAGTTTTGGTTACTAAGGCTAAAATGCCTTTCCAGTATGGGTTAGAGCGCTAACTAAGCATTTATACTTGAGACATGCCTATTAGAATCAAAACTCTGCAAATTCATGAAAACGGTACTGGTTGGGTCGAGGGAGGCTATGATGCCTCGACCCAACCAATTAGATCCATACGTGCGGTAGGGTAGGCGACCAGCGAGTTGCTTCGATAGGTACTTTTCCAACCGCCCCCTTTAAACTACTCATGACCGCTTTCCGTATCACGTAGCTTTCTAGTGAACTATTTCGACAAGGGAGTCGAATAGTATTCAACACCGTTGTGGCATTCCGCATCTCGCGTACCTCGCAGTTATTGATATTCAGTCCACCTTTTCCACTTTGCCCTGTGAGCGGTTCTCTCGTTCCCCTTGGTGGGGCATGACTCCCACGACTACTATTAGAATCCGTCACCCTAGGACTCTTGTCCCTTAGGTTCAGGACTGACACCAAAGGGACTGATTCTGTGATCTGTACTTGGTTCATTTGGGACCAGAAATTTAGTTGGGATGCTTAAGGGTTACATTACCCCTTTATATTTGCCTCAAATTGACAGGATGCGCCTGCCGAGGTAGGTCCAAACCTAGTCAGCAAGGAGAATCGATGCTGTTAATTCTTGATAAAGATGGGACTCTAGTTACCCCCAAAAGTGGAAAGAAGTTTGTCCAATATCCCCAAGACCAGATGTTATTGCCTGGAGTTGAAGAAGGGCTATTGAAGACACTAGATTTCGGGATAGAAATGGTGATCGCTTCCAATCAAGGGGGGATAGCCATGGGTTACAAGACAGAAGCGCAAGCAATTGAAGAGATGATTTTTTGCATGAACTTATGTCCGAGCACATTTCGATTTGCCCTATTCTGCCCAGATATGGATGGGGATCAATGCATCTTGGTTACCCCAACAGGTAGCTTTGAACCTATCGGCAAGGGGACCAAGGATGCAAGTCTGATGTTAGATGAGCTGGGTGTCAACCCCGATGATGTCCCTAGTTTTTATCGCAAGCCAGAACCTGGGATGCTCTATGCAGCCATGCTCAAAATTGGCGCGACCCCCGAGGAATGTCTCTTTGTCGGGGATCGTGAGGAGGATGAGCAGGCGGCTGAAGCAGCAGGGATTGAATTCCAAGCCGCTTCCTATTGGCGAGAACATGCAGCCCATACCTGTCTCTAGTACCCAATAGTTTCTCTTCCGTTGCAAATTAAGTTCACCTGCATAAGGGGGAATGCATGATCAAAACTTCATAGAGGAATTAAATTTAGTGAAAAATTATTCAGTCGATTAGGACCAACCACCTGAAACAGGAGCCAGAAATTCGAAAATAAAAGTCAGCTTAATAAAACGTTATAAATTTATCGAAATTCCTTGAACTCAATCCTTGAAAAGCTTACCCAGCATGCAAAATCCCAATTCAACATTTCCAGATATTTTGAGGATATAAGCCGATGCCCTATTTCACCCAAAAACCACTCAATGTACTTACCAATATGGGTTACAAGCTTTTTCAGGCAAAACCGTACCCTTACATGAAGGCCAAATTTCATTTGGGTGTTTAGGTGGACCCTGCCTATGTTCCTAGTGAGGGGATCGAAGAGAGGAGAAGTAATGGATGATCACAAGGCTGAAATGGGGAATTGGACTTAGCGAGAAATTATTAAATCGAATTGAAGCAGTCTCTTGGATGAGGGTCCGTAAATGAATAACAAACAGCTAGCTTAATAAAACGTTATAAAAATTCCTAGTTTAAACCAATCCCTAGGAGATCAAGCCCCAAAAAGCCGACCTAACATACAAAAAACCGAGTCAATGCTTCCAGATACTTTGAGGACTTAAGCCGATGCCCTATACCACCCAAAAAACGCTAAAAGCTAATTCTGATAAGGAAAAAAAGCTTTCTAGGGTAAAACCGTATGCTTACTTGAGGGCAAAGTCCCATTTTGATGTTTTACGGAGACCCTACCTATAGTTCTGATGCAGATCAACAGGAGGTCCATATGAGAGGTCCACCAACTGAATATTTTGTAGGGAAGCGTCAGGTTCATCCCGCCAAGAAGTCCCCTGTCGCTCCCCGAGAACCAAAAACCCAACAGCCATTAGCTGAGGCTTTTGCATGCCTCCATATTTCAGGGAGCACAACCTTATGGTGATACCCAATTCTGAAGGCGTCAAGACTACGCCACTACCATCACCCCAAGATTTTGCAGCGGAACGGCCAATTTTTTGCTCTGCTGCCGACTTATCAAAAAAGGTGGGGATATCCCGCACGACCCTTTACGAACATGCTAAACAAGGTCGATTCAGAGCGGGTATCCACTTCATCAATGTCGGTCGCTCCCGACTCTGGAATTTCGCCCTATGCGTGGATCGCTTGGTGAACTGGGAGGACGAAGCCAGCCACCAGCAAGCCATCGAACGGTTCTTTGAATCCTTGCCCAGCCACTGGCCTCCTCGACAGAGGAGGGATTCAGCATGAGTATTTCTCCCACGAATTCTATTGACAGGTCCCTGAATGACCGGACTGGAACCCTTGAACGTTTGAAGGAGTTGATTGTGAAGACTGAAATGTCCCGAATAGACAGCAAAAAACCCCGAAATCAGCGGGGTTTACAAAAATCTATTGGGCCACCTGGCCCACTCCAAACACCACTAGAAGCTCGAATCTTGGCGGAATCAACTTCTAGCGGTGCCAGCTAACCCAAACAAATTGACCAGGTCTCCCTGGACCATTCGTTGGAGCCGTTTTAAAGGTGGCACAAACTTTTGATAGATACAACCCGAGTATAGCAAATTATAGTGAGAGTCACTATAATTCTGAAGAAGATTCTACCCCTCGTCAGAATCATACAGACAATAATAGTAATTATTACCAATGCCTAAGAGATAAAGATAGGAATTTTGGTAAATTAAACCGAAATTCAGATATTGGTAATAATTACCAAAATAATAGTGGTGACTTATACCAATATTTAAGCCCCTCTCATTGCAAAGAGTTTTGGCAAAGTGCAATCGATGCTGACATCGTGGCATTGAACTTCAGATCAGCGGACGAAGATGAGTTGTTAGATTGTCTGCTGTACTCAGACAAAATTACGGGGTGGGAGTCTGGATCCATTCTCAGACAATACCGGAACCTGAAGGAAGGGGGCTGGGTTTGCGAGAGCTTGGACCCAAACACCCAATGGAAAACGCCTATGGATTTTTGTTGTGTAAAGCCCAACCAGCCGAGGAGCTTTACGGAAGAGTATAAAGGGTTTGGCCCTGCCCCCAAAACAAAGATTATCAAGTATGAAAATCCACCGAAAGCAGAGGTCCGGGTATTTTATCTGAGGGTCAACTATCGAATTAGCAGGATTATCGCTCAAAAAGCGGGATTCTTGGCTGAGTGGGAGGTCCGGTTTCCAACGGCACCGGATCCAAACGCTGAGGATGCAGGGTTTTGGTCCTGGATACAGGCCATATCCAAGCTTGAGATTATCCTCTGTGAAGGGGTCAAAAAGGCAGCATCTCTGCTCAGTGCGGGGTATTGCGCCATCGCTGTACTAGGGGTCTGGATGGGGTGCAAGAAGGATGACCAGGGCAGGAGCTACTTACACCCTGACATTGCCCCCCTGGCTAGCTATGAACGGCCTGTCTCAATCTGCTTTGACAATGACAAGAAACCGAAAACTAGAGCCAACGTTTGGGCTGCTCAGAAGCGGCTTTGCCACTGTATCCGGTCACAGCAGCAGGTAAATAAGCCTCGTGGGCGTTCGCTCAGAGGTCAGGTATGCATTATCAACCTTCCTGGGGAGGACAAGGGAGTCGATGATGTTATTTTCAACCAAGGTGTACAGGCTTTTGATTGTGCTTTTAAGGAGCGGGTTCAATTTGAGGTCGAACGGGTCCTTCGCTCCTGCAGGCTAACTCAGCCCCCTGATCTTGTGCTGAACCAGCGATATCTGGGAGATTTACCTGCCCTCTCTACAGAAACTTGGGTCGCGATCAAGTCCGAGAAAGGGACGGGAAAGACTGAAAGTCTGGTCGGGCATGTGGCTGAAGCATTAGCGGTAGGTAAGCCCGTAATCCTGATTACCCATCGAGTACAGCTAGGGGAAGCGCTAGCGAACAGGTTGGGAGTGCCCTTCCTATCTAGCCTTGGGAACCAAGGGCAGATTCAGGGGTTGGGACTCTGCGTGGATTCAATGCACCCGAATTCAAGGGCGCAGTTTAACGGGGATCAGTGGCGGGATGCAATCGTCATCATTGACGAGGTGGACCAGGTTATTGATCACCTCCTCAACGCTGACACGGAGGTCAAAAAGCATAGACCAGAAATTTTAATTGAATTTTCTAAACTGCTAGCGGGGGTTCTAGCCCCTGACTCAGAGGGGCAGCTGATTACATTGGATGCTGATTTAGGAAATACCTCCATTAATTTTATCCATATCCTTTCGGGGCACCCAGAATGTAGACCCTACCTCGTTCTCAACCTATATAGGAATCCCAGTCATCAATTCGCTGTTTCTTACGAAAATGACACCCCTAATCTGCTGGTTGAAAAAGCCATCCAGGTTGTTGAGAGCGGAGGCAAGGTTTACTTCTGCACTTCAGGGCAAAAGACTGGGTCTGCGTTTGGAGCGATTAACTTAGAACTCCGCTTCAGGAGACGTTTCCCAGAACGTCGCGTCCTTAGAGTGGACTCAGTGACGATTTCAGACCCGAGTCATCCCGCCTTTAAGGGGGCGAGCAAAATCAATCACCTGGTCCAGAACTACGACATCGTCATCGTTAGCCCCACGCTGGAGACGGGAGTATCTGTAGACGTTACGGGCCACTTTAGCGCTGTATTTGGAATTTTCTCAGGGATTACACCTGCTAATTCGGCACGACAGGCGTTAGCCAGAGTCCGAGAAGACCTACCTATCCATTTTTGGGCTGCTGAGAAGGCACCCTCAATCTTTCAAGTGGGGAATGGATCCAAGTCTGCTCAGGGGCTGATCAGGAGCCAGGCTAAAGAGGCAGAACTAAACCTCCGACGTTGGAAAGAATTCACCTTAGTTCAGGATGAGGGCAACGCCATTGTTAACGGGGCACCCCTGGAAACCTGGGCGCGGATAGGCGCTACTCGCAACCTGGAGCTGGCTTGCTATCGAGAATATATCAAGTATGGACTGAAAGCTGAGGGATATGTAATCGAACGGTCTGCAGAGGATACCGACAAAGATCTGAGGGACCTCACAAAGTCGATCAAGGCAGAATCCCAGATCTGTTTCTGCCAGCGAGTAGCAGAATCTCGACCCTTCAATTCTGAGACGGATTACCAAAAATCTAAGGAGCGTGAAACGAAGACGGAGCAAGAACGTCAGCGAGAATTGCGGCACGAAATACAGAAGAAGCTCCTCGTTGAGCCGACACCTGAGATTGTCGCTAAAACTCAAGAGCCAGGGTGGATTCGCCAAATAGAGACCTTCTACTATCTAACCAAAGGTAGACAGTTCGTACAGGGGCGCGATGAGGCCCGAGGACAGGCGACGGTCCAAGATGGCTGTGCCTTTATTCCCGATCTCAACCGATCACAGCTCGGCAATCGAGTTGAAGTGCTAGAGATTCTGGGGGTCAAATCACTTCTGAATCGAGTGCTGGGTGGAGAGGAGATTAAGAAGGATGACCCGCTTATTATCGCTATCCATGGGAAGGTGATTGCAAACCATCGGGACTTGCAGTTGATTGGTGTAAATGTCCCGACTAAATACCCCATCGCCTGCGTCAATGCTCTGTTGACCCTCTTGGGGCTAAAGCTGGACAAGATAGGGAGGAACAAATATAAACTCCGCTTCGAAGCGACAATAACTGACGCAAAAACTGGGCAGGTCAAGCAGCAGAAATTTGCGCTGAATGATGGACGACTTGAGATTTTTGAGCAGTGGTTCAAGCGGGACGCTAGTCACTCAGCCAAAATCTCGGAAGGGCAGTCCTCAAAACGATCAGAATCCATTATAGAAAAGCGTTCTAGCGTTTTAGAGGGGCTTAAGGTGGCTGCACAAATTTCCCGTATATATATAAGGGCGAATTTGTGCAAGAAAATTTGTGCACTGGCAGAAACTGTTTGGCCCACCTCAGACAAGCTCCCCAGAGTTGAGGCAGATCCTGACAACCCTTCAACTCTTCCCTCCCATTCTTCAAACTCTCCACCCTCTCCCACAATCGGCGCTACCCGAGTAAGACTAACTGAAACCATTAGGGACCCGTTTGTCACCTACCCAGCAGGCACTTGGGGCAAGATTCTGGCTGTCCGGGATGGGCTAGTCGAGGTGCTCTTGGATGGGTTTCAATGCCCCATCAAGATCTTCCCCGATGACTTTGAGACACTGCCAGCGGCGTGACCAATCCCAAACCGTATACTCAACCAGTTCAATTCAATACCTCAGTCAGAAGGATAAAATCAATGCCTACTACTACTCAAGCACCCAATGTCGTCCCCATTACTGAAGCTTTTGCTGGGTTTATCGACGGTGAAGCGTATCAATCGGAACGGCAATCATTGCCCTACCTTCAAGTTCTCAACAACAGCGACCCTGACCGCTGTGGGTTATTCATCAGCAATGAGAATGTCGAGGCCAGTGAATTTGTGCCCGATGCCACTTGGTCAAAGCACATCGCCCAGTTCAAAGCTGCTGAAGTTGAAGGATATCGCACGCTGATCCCTCGGCTAGCCATTGTCCGGCAGTCAGGTTTGCTAATGTACGATCGGGCGTCACGGGATTTTGTTGGGCAGTATCAGAAGACCGTTTACAACCGCACCATCCATCTCTTAAAAACTCGCTACCTCGTCTTTGTTCTGGGGGCTGATAAAACGCCCCTGCATTCCCAGCCCCTGCTACTAACAACAAAAGGATCTGTTTGTGGAAGCTTTGGTCAGAATCTGAGAGGCTTCCGCAATGAGGTCAGTATCCTCACCAAAAAGCGGATGAGTTACAGGTTCCATGCTCTCTGGGCATTCTGCCCCACACTTGAGCCAGCGTTAAAGGGGAGTGGTAACGATACGAGTTGGGTTACCAGCATTAAGTCTGTCGAGATGCCCACGACAGAGAATTACGCTCAGCTCTTTCTGGGGTCGGGCGAAGACACTCGGCTGCTGATTGAAGGTGCCTTTGAAGAGTATGAGGATTTTGCCAGTTTCGCTAAGCCAGAGGCTGAGGTTGCAGAACCCCAGGCTGAATATAAAGAACCAATCACAACTGAGGAAATGCTCAACGATGTCCCTTTCTAAGGGCCGATAGACAAAAAGCCCCCAGACCGCTGGGGGCAATGTGTTTGTCAAAAGTTATGGACTATTATTATGCCTCTGCTCAAGCCCCTGTCAAAGGATCAGCTAGCAGTCCTCGACTTTATTGGGCTTTGTTCAGAAATGGCCGAAAATGGGTAACACTCGCACGACAAAGCAGGCCATCTCTAGAAATGACCAGTCCAGAAGTTATTGCGTTTCCTAAGC
>JANQPU010000120.1 GCA_028285315.1 Acaryochloris sp. IP29b_bin.176 | reverse complement strand
CCCTACATCAGTTTCTGAATTGCTTTATCTCAGAAGCTTATGATGCTGGGGCCTCCTTATCTTCACGGTCTCTCAATTAAGTCGCACATCGCCTAACATCAGTATGCCGAAGCATTCCAACTACTCTTGCCCCTTGCCCACCAAGGTAACATTGTTGCCCAATGCATGCTTGGCTCGATGTTTCAGCTCGGTTTAGGGGTTGAGCAAGATCTTGCCGCCGCAAAAATATGGTACCTACAAGCAGGATTGCAAGGCTGCGCATTATCGTTCCATAGCCTGACTACGATCTTCTGGGTAAACGAGCGTAATCCTGAATTGGCGAAATACTACCATCAACAAGCAAGGACTATGGGATTTAATTTAGCGGAATAAGTTTTGGCCTACTGAGTCTGAATTGAATAAGGCAGATGGGCAGTAGAAAACAAACTTAGTTATACTACATTGTAGTATTTGCTGTAATTCATTTTCTGAGTCAATTAGCACGTCCATCATCATGTTCTTGCGCACCGAACCTTATCTTCACCAAAAAGCTCGCTGGCCCCAGCAAGGACGAGTGATCTTGGCCCAGTACGATGCTGACTCAATCGTGGTTTATCAAGCTTATCGACCTGCGATTGGACATTTTGCAGCTCAACATGGCTACTTCGGTGGAGAGTTCAAGCTTTCACGGATGACGTGGATTAAGCCTAACTTTTTATGGATGATGTATCGCTCAGGCTGGGGCACTAAACCCGGACAAGAAGTTATCCTTGCGATTCACCTGCAACGATCCGCCTTTGACCTGATTTTGGCCCAGGCCATTCATTCATCGTTTCAGCCCGAATGGTATGCGAGTCAAGAATCTTGGCAACAGGCCGTCCAAACCTCTGATGTTCGCCTCCAATGGGACCCAGACCATAATCCAGCAGGCCATAAGCTGGAGCGACGGGCGATTCAATTGGGCCTGCGGGGAGAGGCTGTTCGCCGCTATGCCCAAGAATGGATTATCAGCATTGAAGATATTTCAGACTTTGTGGCCGAACAGCGGCAGCATGTAGTCTCTGGCAACTATGAAGCTCTACTAACGCCTGCTGAATTAGCCTATCCAGTTCAGGATCTGGAGACTGCTCACAGATTGCAAGTCCCACAAATTTTCCCTACATCTTGGTGAAGACTTGGATCGGAATGTCACAATAAGGTTTGTGATCGAGATGGGGCAGAATCGTGGGTTTCAAAATTGGCTTACTTGGATTAGGAACCGTAGGTACAGGTGTTGGCGAGATATTTGCTAGCCCCGAAGGTCGCCATCCCCTCTTGCAAGAAATTGAAATTGCCAAAGTTGGGGTTCGGTCTTTAGAGAAAACGCGCAGCCTAAATCTATCCACTGAGGTTCTCACCACTGACCTCAAGGCTATTGTCAATGACCCCGCCATTGATATGGTTGTCGAAGTGATTGGCGGCCTCGAACCTGCTCGATCCCTAATCTTAGAAGCGATCGCCCAGGGTAAGCATATTGTCACTGCGAATAAAGCGGTGATTGCTCGCTATGGCGAAGAAATTTTTGAAGCCGCGACTAAAGCAGGCGTCTACGTCATGATCGAGGCAGCAGTGGCTGGTGGGATTCCAGTGATTCAGCCTCTAAAAGAATCCCTAGGGGCCAACCGCATCCATACATTAATTGGCATTCTCAACGGCACTACCAACTATATCCTCACCAAGATGCAGCAATCGGGAGCAGCCTTTGCAGATGTGCTGGCTGAAGCCCAAGAGCTGGGATATGCCGAAGCCGATCCAACTGCCGATGTCGATGGTTTAG
This sequence comes from Acaryochloris sp. IP29b_bin.176, assembly GCA_028285315.1. Lineage (GTDB taxonomy): Bacteria > Cyanobacteriota > Cyanobacteriia > Thermosynechococcales > Thermosynechococcaceae > Acaryochloris. The sequence continues at coordinate 951 of JANQPU010000120.1, read as the reverse complement.
ATGCGGGTGACAAAATTGCCATCCTGGTGTCCCTCGCTTTTGGTGGACGGATTGATCTAGAGCAGGTCCATCGCGAAGGCATTCGCCAGGTGAGTGCGGCGGATATCAACTATGCCAAGAACCTGGGATTTGTGATCAAACTGCTTGCGATCGCAAAAGTACCCACCACAACCGCAGAACTTCCCCCCCCTCAACTAGAAGTTCGAGTGCATCCCACATTGGTTCCCTTCGATCATCCTTTGGCTAGCGTTAATGATGTCTTTAATGCTCTGCTGATCGAAGCCGCTCCGTTAGGACAGGTGATGTTCTTTGGCCCAGGAGCTGGGGCGGGTCCGACCGCCAGTGCCGTGGTTGCCGATTTAATTAATATTGCGGCCTTGCTGAAAACGGGCATCGTGGCCAATGATCCAGAAACCTCTCGTATCCATCCCTTGTTGGCATGCTCCCACCAGCACTACTGCAACATTGCCCCCATGAACGATCTGGTGACCCGCTTTTATGCTCGGTTCTTAACTAAGGATCACCCAGGTGTGATAGGGAAGCTGGGTACTGTCTTTGGCAATCATGGTGTCAGTCTGGAATCCGTCGTCCAAACAGATGTAAAAGCAGACTTGGCTGAAATTGTGGTGGTCACCCACGATGTCCAGGAAGGTAATTTTCATCGGGCTTTAGACGAAATTCGTCAGATGGAAGCGATTGACTCCATTCCCAGCCTGCTGCGTGTTTTATAGAACCCATTTGGGATCTTTTTGAAAGCTATACTGGTTCAAAAATGGCATATACCAGTAGCTTGACAAATCGAGAGTGGGCAATCATTGAACCGCTTGTAGGCTATACAATTGCTTTTTCATAGCCTAATACCAAACTGTGCCTGCAAGCGTAATTTTCAAATCTGTGAAATCCTCTCCTAGCCTACTTTAGTCACTAATCAAAATTACACTCTTGGAGACT
>JANQPU010000119.1 GCA_028285315.1 Acaryochloris sp. IP29b_bin.176 | reverse complement strand
TCCAGAGTGCTCGCCAGAAATTGTCCCGCCACTATCAACAGATGAATCCCATGAATGAGTCCTCGTAGTGTCGCTAATCTTAACTTACAGAGTACTAAGTCAGATCAAGGCGATCACAGAATGGCTCATGTTTACTGAACTAGATCGAAAATCTTAAACATGGGTAAATACATGGCCACAAGGATTGAGCCAACCATTCCCCCTAAAACAACGATCATTAAGGGCTCCATCACGCTGGTCATGGCTTTAACGGCCTGTTCAACCTCATCCTCATAAAAGTCAGCAACCTTCATGAGCATCTTGTCAATTTCCCCAGTTTCTTCTCCAACATTGATCATTTGGGTGGCTAAGACAGGAAAGACCTTTTCCTTTTGCAGTGCCAAACTCAACATGCCCCCCCCTTGGATTTCACGTCGAGCTTCATCAATAGCATTGGAGACAACCTGATTGCCCGCGGTGTCTCGAACAATCTCAAGGGAATAGAGAATAGGGACACCTGAGCGAGACAAGGAGCCAAAGGTTCGACAGAATCGGGCCACAGCTGTCTTTTGAATCAAATCTCCAAATAGAGGAAGTTTGAGCATGATCCGGTCAATCGTCTCTCGACCTGCACGGGTCCGATAATATTGTCGTAGAGCAAACACACAACCAAAAACAAAAATGGCGGCTGTTATTCCATAAATTGGCGTCCGTAAAAAATTACTAAGGTTCACCATCATTTGGGTAAATGGAGGCAAGTCCCCCCCCAACTGCTTGAAGATACCATCAAAAACTGGAATGAGGAAAATAACCATTCCTAGGAAGATCGCTACGGCAATAAATCCAACCACTACAGGATAAGCAAGAGCTGATCGAATCTGATTCTTTAGTCGAGCTTGATCTTCCAGTAAGGTGGCCAGACGATTAAGAACTTCATCCAATACGCCCCCTGTCTCACCCGCCTGAATCATGGCAACATAAAGCTGATCGAATGCTGCTGGATGACCTCTCATGGCATCCGATAGGCTAATTCCCTGCTGTACAGCAGCATTGACATCCAAGAGTGCTTTTTTAAGCTTAGGATTCTTGCACTGCTCAGCCATAACTCCCAATCCTCTAACCAAGGCGACACCAGCATTGACTAGAGCTGAAAATTGTCTAGAGAATAGAGCCTTGTCCTTAACTGTGATGGATTGAAGAAAACTAAGATCGAGCTCGGCATTCAAACTAAAGCCTTGTGCTTCTTTAATATCAAGGATTTGCAATCCCTGACGCTGGATATTTGAGCGAGCCTCTTTTTGAGAGGTTGCATTTACCCTTTTTTGGCTTGATTTACCTTGAGGATCTCGCGCACGGACAACGTAAGTTGGCATAACTCAATTCTCGGCAATGAATGAAGAAAGAATGTAAGGTTTATGGGAGTATGGGCTATTCAAGGCTTATCGTCGATAGGAAGTAGCACCAGCACCTCGTTGATTACCCACAGGGGCCGCTCCCATTAGTCGTTGCATTTCATCAGGACGAGATGTTTTGGAAACGGCAGACTCAAAGGAAATTGTTCCTGCACGATACAGTTCAGCAAGGACTTTTTCCAAGGTCACCATACCCAATTTCCCGCCAGTTTGGATAGCTGAGTAGATTTGAGATGTTTTCCCTTCCCGAATTAAATTAGCAATGGCGGGGGTTGAGATCATGATCTCTTGGGCCATGACTCGTCCAAATTCACCGGGTTTAGGGTTTTTTCGAGGAACCAATGTTTGGCTAAACACAGCTACCAGAGAGTTAGATAACTGAACCCGGACCTGGGTTTGTTGCTCAGGGGGGAAAACATCAACCATACGGTCAACCGTTTGGGCAGCAGAACTAGTGTGCAAAGTTCCAAAGACTAAGTGGCCTGTTTCTGCAGCCGTGATGGCAAGTTGAATCGTTTCAAGGTCCCGCATTTCCCCCACTAGGATGACATCGGGGTCTTCACGTAGGGCTGCCCGCAGCGCATTAGCAAAACTCTTGGTATCCTCCCCAACTTGACGCTGGTGGATTAGGCTTTTAATGGGTTCGTAAACAAATTCGATGGGATCTTCAACGGTCAGAATATGCTCAGCGCGGGTGAGGTTGATATTGTTAATCATGGAGGCTAGGGTGGTTGATTTTCCTGAACCCGTTGGCCCTGTGACTAATACCAATCCGCGGGGTTTTTCCGACATTTCTCGGACGACGTTCGGTAGACCCAACGTTTCAATAGAAGGAATTTTGGAGCTGAGGGCTCGAAGCGCTGCTGCATACGTGCCTCGATCCTTGTAGACATTGACTCGGAAGCGAGCTAGGCCTCTGACCCCATAGGAGCAGTCTAGCTCCCAGGTTTGCTCCAACTGTTTCCGTTGAGTGTTATTCAGCATGCTAAAGATCAGACGCTGACACTGTTCCTGGCTGAGCGGATCATAATCGGTAGGGGTTAGTTTCCCATTGATACGAATGTAGGGCGGCAAGCCTACGGACAGGTGTAAATCGGAACCACCGCGCTCAACCACCTCTTCCATGAGGTCTTCAATCATGTAATCCATAAGTTGCCTCTTAATATTCCCAGATAGAGTAAATTGATTGGTTCAGCTAATATGACAAATACTAAAACGATTCCTGAATTTAGTCTTGGAACCTTGGCGTAGTGCAATAAGGACAATCTAACCACTCCGGTTTTAAGTCTGCATTACAAACTCGGCAGGTCAGTGAGGTTTTGCGCTTCGCCTTGAGTTCAGCTTCCAGGCCGCTATCGGTAAAGGTTACTCGTTCAACTTCTGCGAGAGTCGTCTCTCCTTTTTTGACGAGTTCAAGGCTGTAGGCCAGGAGAGTTTTCATGCCCTCTTCAACGGCCACTTCCTTAATCCGTTCGGTAGGGGCACCTTCAGTGATTAACGCTTGCAGCGTTTCAGTAATTTGCATCACTTCATAGACACCACAACGCCCTTTATAGCCAATCCCATTACAGGTTGAACAGATAGCTTGTCCAGTAGCCTGAGCCGTTTGAATTTCATCAGCCGATAATGCATTGGCTTTGTAGAAGGTGATCTCTGTTCCTGAGGAAGCAGATAGTCCAAAACGCCCAAGTTCCATTGGCGTAGGTTGATAGGGGATTTTACAGTCTGAGCAGACTCGCCGGACCAAACGCTGGGCAACCACACCCAGCAAGGAAGCAGACACCATAAAGGGTTCTACATCCATTTCGGCAAGGCGCGCGATCGCACTCGCCGCATCATTGGTGTGCAGAGTGGTTAAAACGAGGTGTCCCGTGAGGGCCGCTTCAATGGCGGTTTTTGCTGTTTCCTTGTCCCGAGTCTCACCCACCAGAATAACGTCAGGATCTTGTCTGAGGAAGGCTCTCAAAATGGAGGCAAAGTCCATTCCTTTTTCCCGAATCACCTGGACCTGGGTCAAACCCGGAAGGGTATATTCAATCGGATCTTCAGCCGTACTGATATTCACACCGGGATGATTACATTCTGCCAGGGCAGAGTAAAGGGTCGTCGTTTTACCAGAACCCGTCGGACCTGTGACCAAGATTAGACCAAAGGGACGACTCACCATTTCTCTGACGATGTCCAGACTATCTTCATCAGAGATTAGTTTTTCTAAGCCCAACTGGGTTGAGGAGTTATCGAGAATCCGGAGGACGATTTTCTCACCATATCGACTCGGTAAGGTATTGACTCGAAAGTCGATCTTACGTCCTTGGAAAAGTCTCCGAATACGACCATCCTGAGGCAAACGACGTTCCGCAATATCTAGTTCCGCAATGATCTTGAAGCGGGATATGACAGCAGGAATAATTTTTCTCGGCAGTGGATCAAAGGCTTGTTGCAAAACACCATCTTTCCGAAAGCGAACGCGAAGGTGATCCTCTTGGGGTTCGATGTGAATGTCAGATACACCGCTCTGCAAGGCTTTGGCCAGAATTTTGTTAACTAAGCCAATGATGGGTGCTGTTTCTGCATCTTGAAGGGCCGCGCCTAAATCCGTTTCCAGTTCATCACTGGGAAGATCATCTAGACCTGCGATCGCATCTAAATCATCATCTAAATCAAACTCAATCGGTTTTTCATTTGCTTGCTGTTGAGCAGCTTGCTGATCAAGGTACTTGCTGATAAGTTGCTGATAATCCTCAACTGCAATCACCATACGTTGCAAGGTCAGATTCTTTTCCCTGAGAATCCGTCCCAGATCATCAAGAGCACCTAAATTATCTGGATCGACCATCGCTACCAGTAATGTCGCAGGATCTGTCTCTCGATCAAGCGTCAAGGGCACGAGCTGATAACGTCGACAGAGGTCAAGAGAAATATACTCCTGGATCAACTGTTCGATTTGGTCCGTTGGGATTTTGTTTAACTCCAGGTCTAAGGAATCAATACCATACAGTATCTTCAGCTCAAATAACTGCTGTCGTTTGTATTGGCGTAGGAGTTCTGGTGGTAAAGATTGTCCAGTGAGTCCTTGAAGAATTTCGACGAGAGACCGTCCTGAGCGTCGGCTTTCCAAGGTCGCTTCCCGCATTTGGTCCTGGTCAACATAACCTGTTGAAATCAGCTTATTGCCAAAAGGGGAAAAATTGTGCCGAGTTACTAGAGCACGTCGCTGTGAGGAAGAGTTAACCATAGCAATGAAAGCGAGAGACCTAACCGTGGATATGTATGCTTAAAAATAGACTTCCTTGCCAAGTCGAGGCAATGGCGAGGCTGTTCTCAGCATGCCCACATTTTTCTAGGTTTTTACAATTGTTCTAAGCATCAACAATTTTGGAACTCACTCAAACCATACTCATACAGACCTGATGAAAACTGACTCTTTAGAAAAATTGTTACAGTGTACAGAGAATCGACATAATCAACACCTTCGATATCCTCAAGCTTTATCTGAGTTAGCTGAATATATAGCCCTTATTTGGCTGTGTTGGTGCAAATATATCGATCTATGATAGTTTTTAGGTCTAAATTCTTTATCTAAGATAAAGATAGCAATACAAAGTCAATTCGAAGGCGCGATTTGTGATTAGACCTCCTAAGAGAGACTTGAGCTATCCATAACAACAGGACTCCCAGACTGATAGCAAGATTTAGTACCCTTAATGATTGGAACAAGTCTGAGATACCATACGATAAACTGCATAGAATCATGTTCGTAAGAGCACGCAACACATTAAGGTTATAGATCTATATAAGCAAACTGTTTGTTGATGGAAATAAAGAAAGTAGGAGCATCATGAGCGAAGACGCGAAGCAGCACGAAAACACTGAGGCTAATGATGTGGGTTATTCAGATGAAACTTCGCTTCATCTGGACGAGACTAACTCAGAGTATGAGGAACTACCTGTAGACAATTCAGAAGAAGAGTTGTCCACCGAAACATTAGACGATATCCTTTCCCCTGAGCAGTCTGACGATGAGACCGATAGAACTACTGTCTCATCAGAAGAATTGCCAGAATCTGAACAAGAAGACTCTTCAGAGGCGCTCTCTCAGTTGGCCACTGAAGTCGAAACACTAAAAAGCCAATTAGACGAACGCACTAGTCAATACATGAGAATCGCAGCGGATTTTGAGAATTTCCGCAGACGGACAACCCGTGAGAAGACAGATCTTGAACAACGGGTGAAACGAGATACCTTGAGTGAGCTACTCCCAGTTATCGATAGTTTTGATCGGGCTAGATCCCATATCAAACCTCAAACCGATCAAGAAGAAAATATCCACAATAGTTATCAAGGGGTTTACAAGCAGTTGGTTGATTGTCTCAAACGTATTGGTGTGGCACCGATGCGATCAAAAGGTCAGCCTTTTGATCCTAATCTCCATGAAGCAGTGATGAGAGAACCCACTAACGAGTTTGAGGAAGGCATTGTTGTCGAAGAGTTAGTGAGTGGATATTTGTTAGGTGAGCAAGTTCTAAGGCACGCAATGGTAAAAGTTGCTGCGCCTTTAGAACCGGAACCAGTGACAGATGAGGAAGAGGCTGAGGTAGCTGAAAACGCTGTCTCTGAATAACTTTAGAAGGTTAAGGCCAGTTCCTTTCTAGCCTGTTTTTCAGGTTAATTTGCAGAAGGTTGATTAAATTCATGGGTAGATGAGGCACCCTACAGTATGAAGAGCATTTTAGAAAGCTCAAAACATTTAATCAAGCATAATTGCCGTTTGCTGCGAAAAAGTTATGGGTAAGGTCATTGGTATTGATCTAGGAACAACGAATAGCTGTGTAGCTGTTCTTGAAGGGGGAAAACCTGTCGTTATCCCTAATGCTGAGGGCGGGAGAACGACCCCCAGTATTGTGGGCTTTGCTAAATCTGGAGACCGCCTCGTTGGACAACTGGCCAAACGGCAAGCAGTCACCAATGCTGAAAATACTATTTTCAGCATTAAGCGGTTTATAGGCCGCAGATGGCAAGAAACCGAAATGGAAAGATCTCGCGTCGCCTATACCTGTGTTCCTGGCAAAGATGAGACTGTAGATGTCCAAATTCGAGGCAAGAATTATACTCCTCAAGAAATTTCAGCAATGGTTTTACAAAAGTTAAAGCAAGATGCTGAAGCCTACTTGGGAGAGACCGTTTCTCAAGCTGTGATTACTGTCCCTGCTTATTTTAGTGACGCGCAACGTCAAGCTACCAAAGATGCAGGCACCATTGCTGGATTAGAAGTTCTGCGGATCATCAACGAGCCAACAGCAGCGTCCTTGTCCTATGGGTTAGATAAACAAGGAGAAGATCACAAGATTTTAGTCTTTGACTTAGGGGGTGGAACCTTTGATGTTTCCATTTTGCAGCTTGGGGACGGCGTGTTTGAGGTCAAGGCCACTGCCGGTAATAATCACCTAGGTGGAGATGATTTTGATGAATCCATATTGAGATGGATGTTAGAAAGTTTTCACCAAACAGAGTCTATTGATCTTTCAAAGGACAAAATGGCACTGCAGCGATTACGAGAAGCAGCGGAAAAAGCCAAAATTGAGCTATCCAGTACCATTACCACCTCCATAAACTTGCCGTTTATCACGGCAGATGAAACGGGTCCCAAACATTTGGAGATGGATTTAACCCGAGCTAAGTTTGAAGAATTAGCCGCTGAACTCGTGACAGGGACCATGGAGCCTGTTGAACGGGCACTGAAGGATTCAAACTTACAAGCTGAGGATATCGACCGAATTATTTTGGTTGGAGGCTCAACCCGAATTCCTGCAGTACAAGAGGCAGTCAAACAATTCTTTGGCGGTCAAAGTCCGGATCGTTCCGTTAATCCTGATGAATCAATTGCCCTGGGTGCGGCCATTCAAGCTGGCGTATTGGGAGGGGAAGTCAAGGACCTACTGCTTTTAGACGTGTCTCCTCTATCCATGGGCATCGAGACCTTGGGGGGGGTATTCACCAAAATTATTGATCGCAATACTACGTTGCCCACCAGCCGCTCCCAAAGCTTCTCAACCGCAACAGATGGGCAAACCTGTGTAGAAATCCAGGTTTACCAGGGTGAGCGAGCCATGGTGAAAGATAATAAATGTCTGGGGCGCTTTGAGTTAACTGGTATTCCTCCTGCTCCACGGGGGGTCCCGCAAATTGAAGTCACATTTGATATCGATGCAAACGGGATTCTCAATGTCTCTGCTCAAGATAAAGGAACAGGGCGTGAACAAAGTATTCGCATTTCCAATACAGGTGGATTAAGTAGCCTAGAAGTAGAACGAATGCGCCAAGAAGCTCAAATATATGCCGATCAAGATCGCCAACAGAAAGAAGTCGCGCAACAGAAGAACCAGATCGACAGCATGCTCTACAGCTGCAGTGCAACACTAAAAGACAATGCAGGTTCGATTTCTTCTGAACTCAAACAAAGGGCTGAGCAAGCAGCCGCCGAGCTTAAGGTTCTAGCAGACCAACCTGATGTCACCGCAGAAACATTAAAGCTGCGAATAGATACGCTACAACAGGTCCTCTTAGATATTGGCGCTCGAGTTTATCAGCAATCGGCGACAAACTCTCCAGCAGTTAATGATGTTTATACCCCGAGTGACGTTTATAATAGTCAACCTAGCACTGTAGTAACTCCTGATCCGGTTTCGGCACCTTCAGCGCCACTGGATGATGACTCCACGATTGTTGGAGATTTCGATGATACGGTTGTCACTGACTATGAAGCCGTAGATTAGGGGTTAAGTGCGTTGCCAGCTTCGTTAGTGACCTAAAAATAACCATATATGGCCCGCGACTACTACGACATTCTAGGTGTTTCCCGCAGCGCCGACCCCGATGAACTCAAACGTGCCTATCGGCGCTTAGCCCGGAAGTATCATCCTGATGTCAATAAAGAACCAGGGGCCGAAGAGACCTTCAAGGAAATCAACAAAGCCTACGAAACCTTATCCGATCAGCAAATGCGGATGCGGTACGACCAGTTTGGTGAGGCGGGCGTTAGCTCTGCCGCCGGGGCAGGATATCAAGATTTTGGAGATTTTGGTGGGTTTGCAGATATCTTTGAAACCTTTTTTGGTGGTTTTGGAGGAAGTTCTCAATCAGGAAGACGACGCTCCGGCCCGACGCGGGGCGAAGATCTGCGGTTTGACCTCAAACTGAAGTTTAGAGAAGCGGTGTTTGGGGGCGAACAGCAAATTCGCATTTCTCACTTAGAGGGCTGTAAGGTCTGTGAAGGAACAGGCGCAAAACCGGGTACTCGACCTCAAACTTGTGGTACGTGCCAGGGGTCAGGTCAAGTTCGGCGGATGACGCGAACGCCTCTCGGAAACTTTACCCAAGTATCTGTTTGTCCAACTTGTAATGGTCAAGGACAAACGGTTACGGAGAAATGTGATAGTTGCGGCGGGCGGGGGCAAAACCAAGTTAGTAAGAAATTACAAATCAAGATTCCAGCTGGAGTGGACACGGGAACGCGATTGCGCGTCTCCAATGAGGGAGATGCGGGTCAACGAGGTGGACCGCCCGGCGATTTGTATGTATATCTATTTGTGCAAGAGGATCCAGAATTTCGCCGGGATGGCACAAATGTCCTATCAGAGTTCAAGATTAGCTATCTACAGGCTATTCTCGGTGCACAATTGCCAGTTAAGACGGTAGATGGGGAAGAGACCATCACGATTCCTGCGGGGACTCAACCCGGCACTGTTTTAACCTTGGAAAATCACGGTGTTCCCCGTTTAGGCAATCCCGTTAGTCGGGGAGATCATTTAATTACCATCATTATCAATATCCCTACCCGTATTTCAACCGAAGAACGTGAGTTGTTGGTTCAACTCGCCAGTATTCGAGCCGAACAAACGGGTAAAGGGGGTATCGAAGGATTTCTGGGAGGCATTTTTGGTCGATGACGGAGCACCAACACCCCCTTTTGCCAACCTCGGACGATCGAATTGATTTAAGAGGGACACCTTGTCCGCTTAATTTTGTCCGAACGAAACTGCATTTGCAAAAAATGGCGCCTGGATCTTTGTTAGAAGTGTGGTTAGATCCTGGTGAACCCATTGAGCAAGTACCTGATAGTCTCAAGATGGCAGGCTATGAAATTGAGAAATTAAAGGACTGTTCAGGTTTTTACGCTATGCAAGTCAGATCGACTGATGTATGAGTAAGCAGGAGCAAGTGGGTGCAACTGCTCCGTTGACGGGAACAGTGCTAGCGGTTCAGGCTAATTTTTATCAGGTGCAGTTGCAAGGGGAGCAGCGTAAATCAGCTGAGCAGCTACTGTGCACTCGCCGATCTCGCCTCAAAAAGCTGGGTCAGCAGGTGATGGTAGGGGATCAAGTCATCGTCGAGGAGCCGGATTGGTTGGGGAAACGAGGTGCGATCGCAAACATCCTCCCTCGCCACTCCCAGCTTTCTCGTCCCCCCATTGCCAATGTCAATCAAATCCTGTTGATGTTTGCTCTAGCCGAGCCAAAATTAGATCCCCAGCAACTCACACGATTTTTGGTGACAGCAGAACAGACTCATCTACCGATTATTCTCTGCTTCAATAAGAGAGATTTAACCTCCTACACGACTCAGAGAGCTTGGCGCGATCACATGAAGCAGTGGGGATACGATCCCATTCTCATTAGCCTGCAAACAGGGGTAGGATTGAAGGCATTAGAGCGACCTCTCAGACAGAGTACCACCGTAATATCAGGACTCTCAGGCGTGGGCAAATCCAGTCTTATTAACCACTTCATTCCCGACATCAATCTGCGCGTAGGTCAAGTCTCTGAACGATGGGGGCAAGGGCGGCATACCACCCGGCATATCGAACTTTTTGAGCTCACAAGCGGGGGATTCTTAGCCGATACACCAGGGTTTAACCAGCCTAGCTTAGAAACCATTCTGCCAACCCAACTAGGACATTGTTTTCCAGAAATTCGGCAACGACTCTCGCAATCCCAATGCCAGTTTAAGGACTGTCAGCATATTGATGAACCTAACTGTGCTGTGAGAGGGGACTGGGAACGATATCCCTATTACTTGAATTTGCTGGCAGAAGTGACCGAAGAACATGCCAAGCGTCAAATGATGGCGGCCTCTGAAGCGCGAACAAAACGCAAGTCTGGCAAGCGCGGCCAAGTCCAAGATGAACCAAAACTAGAAACAAAGCGCTATCGTCGCCCTTCCCGCCGCCAGCTACAGCAAAATCTCCAAAATATCGATTTTGAGCACCTAGAACATTTATCTTCGTGATGCCATTGGCAACGAAACCAAGATGTTACTCACTATAGAACTGGTGTAGCCTTTGGCGAATAGCCAACAAATTACGAGGTAGGTCTTTCCCTAACTGCTGTTCAATCGCTTTAACCGGGATCAGCCGCGTTGGGCACACTTGCAAGGTATAAATTAAGGTTGTTTCTGGCTTGTCTAGAGCAGCAGTCTTCATTTCCCACGAGCCAGTAAAGGCTTTAAAGTCACCTTCAACCATCTTGAAACGAATGGCATGAGGGAATTCCTCCACCATATCGAGGACCACTCGGGCTGAAAACTTTAAGAATAAAGCATTTTTAACGCCGACTTGTTCAATGCGAATGCCTTCTGAATGCGGTAGGCGCTCACTTTTGGCTAGATTCGGGATAAAGTCTGCCAGAGATTCATAGTCAATCAGCACATTCCAGACTTGCTCAGGCGAAAAGGGTAAATTGATCTGGGCTTGGATTTGACGATGTCGTTTTTCCAGCTTTTTAGTTTCTAGGATGACAGCAGCCACCTCTTCCTGATTGATGTCTGGGCGTGGCTGTTCGTCAGGCGTGTCTATGAGGCTTAAATCAGTATCCATGCTGTATCGGAAGACGATAGAAGGTTAGAGAAGGTTAGCATTAGTATCCTCAAGAAAATTCTAAGAACGGTGATAACACGTTACAATACTTAAAACACATTTTTCTTAACCAAAGTATACGCATTGTTACGCAATGCCTTGACAAAGATGGTTCAATGCCCCGCTTAATTACTGACTTTGACGGTCCAATCGTTGATGTTTCAAAACGGTATTATCAGGTTTACCAATATTGTCTGACCACCATTTCTACTCCAGGGCAAGCAATACACCCTTTAAGCAAATCAGAATTCTGGCCACTCAAACGCTCAAGAATCCCAGAAGTTCAAATTGGCATTAATTTAGGGCTTGATGATTCACAGGCTAGGGACTTCGCCCACCTACGCCGAGCCACTGTTCATACAATGCCCTATTTTCAGCATGATCTGATCATTCTCGGTATCCGTGCTGCGCTCAATAAGCTACAGTCTGCCGGGATTAACTGGTCGTCATGACCATGAGGCGAACCTGCGAATTAGACTTTGCGCTATTGAATTATGGCCTAGATGAGTTCTTTTCACCTGGACGACGGTATTGCCTCAGCAATGACTACGTTAAGACACAGGATATTGAAGATAAAACGGGCACTGTTCATTTCAGGGTTACAGATCTAGTCCACAGTTGAGCGACATCAAGACATTTTGAGATCTTGGGTATGACGATCAGGGATACTCAAACAATGCCAACTT
>JANQPU010000118.1 GCA_028285315.1 Acaryochloris sp. IP29b_bin.176 | reverse complement strand
GATCGCATCATCTTCTTTGCTCGCTATAAAATTGTGAAAGATTCGTCGTGTTTTAAAAATATGACAGATTATTCATATTCGTCAAGTCATCTCCGTCGGCAACCCAAACAACAGCGGGGCAAAGAACGGGTCGACAAAATTCTCAATGCGGCAGCAGATGTCTTCGATCAGGTGGGCTACGATGCGGCAACCACCCACCAAATTGCTTCCAGGGCAGGGACTGCTGTCGGATCGCTCTATCAGTTCTTTCCCAATAAAGCCGCCATCTTCAATGCGATGGAATTGCGCCATATTGAGCGCGTCAAAACCTTCTGGAGTGAGTTGAATACCCCAGGAGTGGTGCAGCTACCCTTACACCAAATGATGCATCAGCTAATCGCAGCAGCGGTTGAACTCTTTACCCATCCTGTATCACGGGTAATTTTTATCCAGTTCTATACCTCGCGGGACATGTTCCAATCCATTGATGAAAGCATGACCCAGGAAGCCATCAACTTTCTAGCAGATATTCTGAAACAGCGGAATCCTTCTCTACCGGAGTATCAATATAGCCTGCTAGCAGAGGTCTGTGTTCATAGCAGTAATGCAGTCACCTTGTCTGCTTTGCGAACCTCAGATTTGGAGCATCGCCAGCGGTTAACCGAGCAAATTGAAAATCTGCTCACGTCATATTTAGAGCCCTATGTTGGAGACAGCCTCACCCAAGATGTAATGAAAGTAATGATATGCCCTCATTGTCAATCGACCAGAATATCAAAAAATGGGCAACGAAGAAATCAACAATGCTATCTCTGCAAGGACTGTCGCAAACAATTTGTGGAGTCAGTTATGCTGAAAAATGGGACATGATTTTCCATCGCAAAGCACCTATAGATAGCCATCTATAGGCCATCGCTCTATGAAAAGGTTGAGAGCAGGCAGAACTAGAACTTGCCTAAAGCATTTCTCCAGGTTCAACAATGCGCTGAAACAGATACCCTGTCCCCCTAGCGGTCAGGATCAACTCAGGGTTGCTGGGATCCTCTTCTAGCTTGGCTCTGAGCCGAGAAATATGCACATCGACGACCCTAGTATCGACATGGCGTTCAGGCGTGTAGCCCCAAACTTCCTGCAAAATATCAGAACGGGAAAACGCTTCACCGGATCGACTGACCAATAATTCCAGCAGGCTAAACTCCATTCCTGTTAGTCGAATACGCTCGTCTCCTTTATAGACTTGGCGCTTATTGGTATCAATTCGTAGGGTATGGACACTGATCACCCCAGAGCTGGGGATTCCAGAGTTGCCATTTTTACTAACTCGTCGGAGAACGGAGCGAATGCGGGCTTCTAACTCCTTCGGCGAAAAAGGCTTGACAACATAATCGTCGGCACCGAGTTCCAAGCCGGTAATCCGATCGGCAACATCGCCCAGTGCCGTCAGCATAATAATTGGAACATCGGATTCTTTGCGGAGTTCTTGGCAGACGCCATAACCATCTAGTTTTGGCATCATCACATCTAACACAACTAAGTCAGGAATGGCGTGATGGAATGTATCAATGGCTTCTTCCCCATCTGCTGCGGTGACCACATCGTAGCCAATCATGGAGAGACGCGTTTCTAGGATGCGACGGATACTCGCTTCATCGTCGACTACCAGAATTTTTTCTTTGTGATTTTCCAATTTCCGTAATGCTCCTTAATTGCGAGTCATTTCTAAAAGTTAAATTTTAGTACTCTGTTATTAAGTTAGCATGAAGTTAGTAACAGGAAAAAACGCTGAAATGCTTTCATACTAAAGACTTTAAGAATATTTACAGTTCAATTTTATTTAAGAATTATATGGCAAAAATACGAACTCATTACATTTGCCAAGAATGCGGTGCTGCTTCTCCTCAGTTTTTTGGCAAGTGTCCTTCCTGTCATACTTGGAATTCTTTAGTGGAACAAGTGGTGCCGAATACGCCTGCGGTAACGGACGGAACCCGCTTAGCGCAACGGCATCGACAGCGTCGGAATGCCTCTCCTCAAGCTCTATCCTCGCTGACGTTGACCCAGATTTCTGAGCAGCCGATTCAACGATTTAGCTCCGGTTACCAAGAATTGGATCGGGTCTTGGGGGGAGGAATTGTTCCAGGCTCCTTGGTGCTGGTGGGTGGTGATCCGGGCATTGGTAAGTCCACCCTTTTGTTGCAAATTGTCAATTTTTTAAGTTCGCGGCAAACGGTTCTCTACGTTTGTGCAGAAGAGTCAGGCCAACAGGTCAAGCTGCGTGCCCAACGCTTGGGGATTGGAGATTTAAATCTAAAAAAAGAGGTTTCTGGTCTAAATAAAAAGACCTCTAGGACGCCTTCTCAACCACAGCATAAAGCCGAGAATGCCAATTTATACCTTTTACCCGAAACTGATTTGGAATTGGTGTTGCAAGAGTTAGATTCCCTGCAACCCCAGGTGGCCATTATTGATAGTATTCAAGCCCTGTTTTTCCCCACCTTGACTTCGGCTCCAGGATCAGTCGCTCAAGTGAGGGAATGTACTTCAGCACTGATGCGACTGGCGAAACGGGACCATATTACGCTGTTTATCGTCGGGCATGTGACCAAGGAAGGGGCGATCGCAGGTCCAAAGGTTTTAGAACATTTAGTCGATACGGTTCTCTACTTTGAAGGCGATCGGTTTGCTAATCATCGGTTGCTGCGGTCCGTTAAAAATCGTTTTGGAGCGACCCATGAGGTAGGGGTATTTGAAATGATTGATCGGGGCTTGCGCGAAGTTCTGAATCCGTCAGAGTTGTTTTTAGGCGATCGCGAAGAGGTATCACCGGGAACGGCCACTATCGTTGCCTGTGAAGGCACCCGTCCCATTGTGGTAGAACTCCAGGCATTGGTCAGCGCGACTAGCTATAGTTCTCCTCGCCGATCGACGACAGGCATTGAATATAATCGCCTGCTGCAAATTCTGGCAGTTTTGGAAAAGCGTCTGGGTATTCCTCTGTCAAAGCTAGATGCCTATGTTGCTTCATCAGGGGGATTGAGTGTAGCTGAGCCAGCGGCGGATTTGGGGGTTGCGATCGCAGTTGCGGCTAGCTTTCGCGATCGCCTGGTTGACCCTACCACAGTCGTGATTGGTGAGGTTGGTTTGGGTGGCCAGGTGCGCTCTGTTTCCCAAACAGAATTACGTCTAAAGGAAGCTCTTAAGCTGGGATTTAAGCGAGCGATCATTCCAAAGGGGCAGTCTTTTCCTAACTTAGAGATTGAAGTGATTCCCGTAGCCCGAGTCGCCGATGCTATTGTAGCGGCACTCCCAGGAAGTCATTCTACAAATGTGAACAGAAAAGAACCCTCATAAGTCATTTGCAGCAGGTACAACTTTACTTTTTACTAAAACATGGGTACTATCCTGACTTAGTTCTGAACAATGAAGTCCTAATACATACTGAACTTTCAGGAGAAATTATTGAGTGCCAAGAAAATTACTTATTGTATTAGGCAATGGATTCACCATAGATTTTCTAAATTTTCTTGATAGAGACGATATTGATGTCAGGAATTTATTCAGTAAAGGTTCTGAAGTACCATGGCCCACATCAGGTAGACCAGGATTTCTATCATTTAAACATTGCCCAAATCTTTGGAACTTAGGTGCTAGGCCAAATATGAGCACTGGTGACTCTTGGGCACTGATAGAAGACATAATTACATGTGTAAATGTGTACGCTTCCCAAACAGGTAGAACTCCTAAAAGCCGCTCATATCAACCAAATGATATTTATATTTATGCCTATAAAGAGCTTTTGCAATATATAAAACATTTATTTATATATTATGACAATAAAATAGAGTCTATTCCAGATAAGATCAAGGATTGGAGTTGGTTTAAATTTCTAGGCAGTTCTTGTAAAAACTCAGAAATTAGTGAGATTACGGTTGTAACATATAACTATGATGTTTGGCTTGAACGGATACTAAAGGCTTTAAATATTTGTTTTAATGTTGGTCAAATTGGAAACAAAAATCATAATAGTAAAGTTACAGTTTTAAAACCTCATGGCTCAATTAGCTTCATTCACAAAAATGAATTAGACTTAGACTCCTATTCAATTAAATTGGATCGTGAATTGCTAGATGGATCCTCCGATGACTTTTTTGTTGAGTATAAGGATTTAGAAAAAAAATTATCTAGTTAGTGCCTTAATCCCACCTGCTGGAGAATCAACAAGGTTTAATCATACTTGGTCAGGTCAAATTCGGAGTGCTGCTAAAGCTAAAGCCTCAAGCCTAGATAAAAATGATGAATTAATTATTTGCGGTTTATCGTATTGGTATGTTGACCGGGCTGAACTTGACGAACTCTTTGTAAGTTGTGATCCCCTTGTGGATGTTGTCATGATCAATCCCTCACCTCAGCGAACTATAACTGCAGTTTTAACTAGTATATTTAGTAATTTCACTATTTATACAGACTCGAAAATATTGCATGATTTAATGCCATGACCAAATCTCTAATTAGAGACACAAATACAATTACTATTGCAAACTTCTGGGAGAACCATCTCCTTAAGAAGTACAATTTCGATCCTCCATACCAACGCAAAAGCATCTGGAGTGATGAAAAGCAGTCTTTTTTTATTGATAGTATATTAAAAAATTTACCAATACCACCTATATTCTTGCGACAGCAAATTGATGATGATACAGGGAAAACAAAATACGATGTCATTGATGGAAAGCAACGCTTAACCTCAATTATTCGTTTTATACAAAATGAGATACCTGCTTCAGATGAATTTGAAGATAATCCTTTCTTTGACTTAAGTGTTGCTGGAATTTATTTTAGAGAGTTTGATAACAATAACTTAACTGAATATAAGAGAAGATTCTGGCGCTATGTTATCCCAATTGAGTATATTGATACTCAATCAGAAGCTATCATAGATAATATTTTTGATCGCTTAAATCGTAATGGGGAGAAATTAAATGGTCAAGAACTTCGGAACTCAAAATATCATGACTCTACTCTACTATCACTCTCAAACGAGCTTTCAAAGATACCGTTCTGGCAAAAACGTCTTGAGCATGTAGATGTCAATCGAATGGAAGATATTGAGTTTATATCAGAGCTGTTATTCCAATTATTAAAAGGTGAACCGCTTCATGCCAATCAAGTAACTCTTGATGAATTATATGAACAGTATGCCAATGCTGATGAAGACTGGCCTGAGTTAAAATCTAAGTTTTTAAGTAATACTAATTTCTTATCTAATTTAGAACTCGATTTTGATGAATTTCGAATCACGGGAGTTTCGCACTTGTATGGTTTATGGTGTTTTGCTGATTATTGCAAACAGAATAACAAGAGTGTTGAGTCGATTAAACCAAGGATCCATGAATTTTATAGAGACTTACGAAGTAACCCTCATACTAATGAAAATCTAGAACAATATAAAAAAAGCATGTCTTCTAGGACAAAAGACAAGGGTCAACGCAGAAAGAGATTAGAAGCTTTAATTGACTATATGATAAAAAAATAATCTTATATTTTTACTGGTAAATAATTATTTGAAAACTAGAAAAACCTCCTATTTTATGGATATGCCAATTATGTCAATATTACATAGTCTTGAAATTTGTGCGGGTGCTGGTGGCCAATCACTAGGTCTAGAACAAAGCAATTTTGAGCCAACAGCGTTGGTTGAGAACGATAGCTCATGTTGTAATACGTTAAGAATCAATCGTCCTCATTGGAACATTATTGAAGATGATGTTCAACAGTTTGATGGTTCTCCATACAAAGGGATAGATCTTTTTGCAGGAGGAGTACCTTGCCCTCCCTTCTCTAAGGCTGGTAAACAGCTTGGAGCAGATGATGAGCGTGATTTGTTCCCAACCGCAATTCGCTTAGTGGATGAATGTCGGCCTAGAGCAATCATGCTAGAAAACGTTCGGGGTTTCTTAGATTCCACTTTTGAGGTGTACCGATCTGACCTCAAGATACAGCTAGAAAAATTAGGCTACGTTGTTGATTGGCAATTGCTAAATGCTTCGGACTTCGGTGTTTCCCAGCTCCGACCCCGTGTAGTCATTGTTGCTATTCAACAAGCTGTATGTGGGCAATTTTCCTGGCCTAAGCCGCATACACATAGTCCTAAAACTGTTGGAATGCTTCTTTATGAGCAAATGGCCTTTAAAGGATGGCAGAGAGCACAAGAGTGGAGCCTTTATGCTAATGATATTGCACCCACGATTGTAGGAGGGTCAAAAAAACATGGTGGTCCAGATCTCGGCCCCACTCGTGCTAAAAGGGCCTGGGCCAAGCTCGGTGTTGACGGAATGGGGATTGCTAATGAAGCACCTGATCGAGACTTTGTAGGAATGCCAAAGCTTACTGTGCCTATGGTTGCTAGGATTCAGGGTTTTCCTGAAACGTGGCAATTTACTGGTAAAAAAACCCCTGCCTATCGCCAAGTCGGTAATGCCTTCCCTCCCCCTGTTGCCCAAGCCGTTGCTAAACAGATTGCCAAATGTCTAACTCATAAGACTATATTTGCAGTGGCCAGTTAGGAGCTAAGTATGGCTAAACGCAAAGGTGCACGAGCAAAATTACGAGAACATTTTTTGAACAACCTTGGGCGGGTCATGGATTCTGACGAACTACGCGAAGTTTCAGGTGGCATCAGCGAGTGGGCCAGACGAATTCGAGAACTCAGGTCAGAGGAAGGATATCAAATTCTTACACATAATGATCGCAGCGACCTGAAGCCAGGTCAATATCTTCTACGAGATCCCAATCCAACTCCAGCATTTGAGCGAACTATCTCTAAAGAAACAAGAGCCTATGTTTTGGATCGCAATGGATTCACTTGCCAAATGTGTGGTGCGGTTGCAGGAGAAACCCATCCCTATGATTCAGTCAGAAAAACCAGACTACATATTGGCCACATCATCGATAAATCTCAGAGTGGTACAGATGAGCCCAGTAACTTGCGCGCAATTTGCTCAGTTTGCAATGAAGGCGCATCTAATCTGACACTTGAACGTCCCTCTGCTCTTAAATTATTAGCGCAAGTCAGAAGAGCAACGGGCAGTGATCAACTCCAGACTCTACAATGGCTTATTCAAAAATTTCCCAAACAGGCTCAAGATTTTCTTGATACAGACTAGTAGAGAATATAAGGGTGAGGAAATTCGCTGCGTATATTCAGCCATATATCCGAATTGTGGCCAAAATAAAAGCTATAGTAAACATATTCAGCTGTAATTCTCTTCAAGACTCTATAAGAGAGATGAAAATGTTGGTACTGAGTATCTAAGATCGTTATTCTCAATATTATTAACTATTGAACGAAGTTTTCCTGGCATTCCAAGGAGAAATCGGCCATTTTAAGAACTGAATTTCTCTGAAATGATCAATTAAAATCTTAGATACTTAGTACTGACACTTTCTTCTCATCGCCTTATGGGATACAAGATCAAGAAAAGGGAAAATACTTGATTTTGAATGAGTTAAACTCACCAGCCTAGCAAGATTGAGCAAGAATTCTGAACGATTGCTGAATGTTTGAATATTCGGTGCTATTCAAATTGGAGTGAGATATATCCTTAAGACATAAAGCTTCAGAACACTACTATACAAGGGCCTTGTGGATTTTTGATTGCATAAAAGTGTTACCCTAGCATTCTAGAACTTGAACCATATCTAGGAGATTATTCATGACATATTGTCTTGTTGCTGGTTTAAATAATTTTCTGGTCCTTCTGTCTTCTACAAACGTTGATTTGGGGCAATTTAATCCTTTTGACTTTGTTTTGATACTATCGTTGCTGGGGTTACTAGCGTTTCTAGTAGTGATAGGGCGTTAGTGGCAGCTATGCCCTCTTTCTCCTTAGTTATTCAAAGATGCTGGAGGTAGATCTAGCTTTTAGCGTGTGAAATTATCGTATTTTGCTTGGCACCAACTTCTTATGCTTCTGATTGAAAGTGTCAGTACTGTCACTTTCTTCTCATCGGTTAGACCCTTGCAAATCCGCTTGCTGTTCATGGAGGCTACATAATATAGAGATTGGTTTTCCTCAACCTGAAAGCCACTCCCTGACTTGGCTTCAAAACTGTAGGTTGTGGCACGGACGCCTCCGCTGGTCCATTATGGAAGCAGCAGCAACATCGCTATCTAGACAATCATCCTACAGAAAACACATCCGCATGAACCCCTGAAACTGAACCTGTTGCATCTAAAATCAACCGCTCAGATGCAGGACTGTCATAAACAACAAGAATAGATGTCGGGCCGTCATAGAGGCATAGTCCTTCAGCGCGATCGCTCTTGTAACCGTGAGGAATGTCACCTAGGTATTCCAATTGCTTGTTCGCCTGAGAGGATAAGCTATTATCCACTAATGACAATGGATCATTTAGACGAAATAGTTGCAATGCTCCATCCAGGTCCATCGTTGGCCCTGCAAGGATTAACAGGCTGCTTCCTGGGTCTTGCCAACAGAGTTCTCGTATTCCCAAGCCATCAAGATCAAGGAAATGACGTTTGTAAAGCCTATCGTCGTTGCCAATTGCTCTGAGGTGCAGTTCATGAGATGGACCATCCTCAACTTCCAGTTCCAATAAGATAGCAATGCCACGCAATACTGGCCCCCGCAAACCTATCAATATTTGATTGCCATCAACTGCTAAGCCTTCAATATCAAGACCGTTCTCTTTACTCGGTAGGTAATGATATATTTCTTTCCCCAAAGGAGAGGAATCATCTTCACCTATGATGATCTGTTCTAAATCCAGATACTCATCTGATGCTAAAGCTTGTGTGAGTGAATTACTGCTCCCTTTTCGGGGTAACCATGCTTTATGAGGAGATTGATGTGCTAATTCTCCTTGCTTATTGATGGGAATTCGAGCTAACAGATAGCGATTTTCTTCTCGTTCGATCTTTTTGAGTTCTTTCTTTTTAACTGTGTATTTGTCTGGCTTAATTTTAACTTTCTTGCGCTTACTACTATGGGAGCCAATGATCCATAGACAGCCACCATTGTAACCCAGCCCTTCGATATCAACTTCCCCGACAGCTTCATCAAACTCATCAATAAAGTCTTTGAAGTAGAAGCGTTGATGCTCGCCATAGATTGGCTGATGGCCATCAATTTTTGTAAATCTCTCTATAGATGCAAATTCATCAGTCCCTATCCAAAGATACTGACCTTGATGAGATAATACTGCCCCTGATAGATTGCTGATGATATCTTTTCTAGTCTGAGTGTCTAGATTGGCTTGACAATATATTTTTAAGGTTTGGAGCTTCTTTAAGTCTGTCATTTTGATGGCATCTCCATTTTTCAGCTATTTTTTGAATATCCTTAGTCAAGGCATAATTCAAGAACTTAACCTAATATTCTATTCACTGAATAAAGCTCAACTAAGGAGAAAAAATGAATTTGACTGAGGCTTCTAAAGTTGCAAAATTGTCTGCTGTTTGGCTTCTAAGCTTACCAATTCATTCCAACGATATCGTCATCATGGAGAGCGATTAAAACTGGAGAAACCTTGATATAGCAGCCCACAGATGTAAAGAGCAACCTGTCAGATCCAGATGGTTTGCAATGAAAGGCTGCGATCGCCGATATAATCATCCCTTGAATTTGCGTTAAACAACCCTTCTTTGAGTACAGTCAGTATTAACGCTCTCCGCATCTACAATAAAATCCCACGGCATGATTCGGATCGTCTTGATTCCAGTAATTCAGCTTGTTCGCCCTCACTTCTTTTGCCATTCTTCTGAGTATTCCAGCTTGGAACGTGCTTCCTCATTGATGAAGAAGCGTACCAGGCCGCAATCTTTGTATATAGCCGGATAGAGTTTGGCGGCGGAAAAGAAGCCCCCCAACCCTGGCAGATAGTTCGCGGCGTATCCGCCCCCGGAGATCCCAAACGTGCATTGGTAGATATCTGGCCACAATTCGGGCGCGCACTGATTTGCTGCATTTAGTCTCTCTGATCTGCTGAGCGAACGACATACATTATCAGCGTTCAGACCGAAAAAAGGAGAATATGGCCGTGATTGCTGAATGTTCAATGCACTTGTTGGTTAGACGAACCTAGCACTGTAACCGGACGTCTCTGTATCATAACCGAACGCCCAAAAACGTTATCGAATCGTTGTTATATCCCAATTCCGCCCAAACTAAGATAAAAAATCTAATTAATATATAGATTAAAACTAATCTAATATTGATTGAAATTTTATAAAAACCTATCTACAATTGAGATGTTTACAGCGATTAGGGTAGTGATAAGGGCGTTGAAATCAGGTGCAATAAAGGTGAGAAACCATACATTAACTATTTTTTAAGACTGAATGTTTATGTGTGTTTTTTAGCTTTGTGGAACAACCTTTATTGTCCTAAACATGCTAGTCCAAAACTATACATTTTAGTGTAAGGCTTTAGCTGCTACATACCTCTAGCAACAGAAATTCATAATGCTGACAGCTAGAGATTTTTATATCACAGCAGATAGATCAAATGGCAACACAGCTATGGATTGAGACTTTCAGTCCCTTCTTTAAACTCTGAACTGCAAGTTCAGAGTGGTTGAGTTTTCTCTAATATATATGCGTTGTTTTAGGCTTAAAAAAGGGCTTGAGTACACATGGTGTCAGTAATATAGTGTCAGTACTGAGTATCCAAGAGTTTAATTGAGGATTTCAGAAAAATTTAGTTATTGTAAATAGTTAATTCCTCGTTGAAATATCAGGAGGACTTCGGTTAATAGTCAATAGTGTTGAGGATTTTGCTATCGTTTATTTTGTATGTTCGGCGCTTTTTGTCGTCTACAAATGATGTGTGTTCGAGGGCCGATCAACAACTGTTATCAAATATCAAGACAATTATTTTTGCCAGTTATTCGCCAGTCTGTTTTGGAGAATCTGACGGTATTTACGTTTGCCTGAGTATATTAACGCACTTCTGTCAATGCGTAACTTCTCAGATAGTAGTTCTGTTATGAATTGTCAAGAAGATTTTGATAAAAGAACATTACACTTCTCTAAAGATTTGCTGGATTTTTGGCAAAGGTACCATTCTTCTGAGCGTCAATTTACTGGGATTAAATTGCCCAAAGCAAACTTTTATCAGATGAACTTAAGTGGTTTTGATTTTAGTCATAGTTATTTATCTGAAGTTAATCTAATTTGGGCAGATATTCAGTGGAGCTATTTTTGTGGCAAGCAAGTTACAAAAGAGTCTCGCTATCTGGGCTCAGGCCTATTGGGTCGATTTTTCTCATGCCGATCTTAGTCATGCGGACTTGAGCTGTGCCAAGTTGAACGCTGCTAAGCTAAACCAAGCAAATTTTAGTCAGGCCAAATTGATGGGTGCGGATCTATCTGATAGCGTGGCTCAAGATGCTTGCTTTGAGGAGGCTAATTTATGGGGATTGTGGGCACAACGCGCTAACCTGACAAACACTTGTTTATCTCATGTAGACTTGACTGCTGCTGACTTAACAGAGACTCAATTGTCAGAATCGGATGTGAGTTGGAGTTGTTTATCTCGGAGTGTCTTTGTCCGTGCCAATTTGACATTAGCCTGCTTAGAAGGTAGTGATTTGAAAAAAACAGATTTTCGATATGCCTGCTTACGTCAAGCTGATTTAAGCGCAACGAACTGTGAGGATGCATGTTTCGTCAATGCCAATATGTATGGAGCGGACTTAAGAGGAGCAAGGTTATGCGGAGCGGACTTTAGAGGAGCAGATCTTGCTCGTGCCAACTTCACTGGTGCTGATATTAGTGGGGCAATATTGCCGAATGAGTATGCTTTAAAGCTTGAACAATTAAAATATCAGCAGGTTCCAAATGATGAGATATGGGGTATTCAGTTGTCTTAGTGCGTTATGAGGTGAGGTGGTAAAAAGGAAAGTGTCAGTACTGAGTATCCAAGATTTTAATTGAGAGCTTCAGAAAAATTTAGTTCTTAAAGGAGTTGATTTCTCTTTAAAATGTCAGGAGAACTTCGTTCAATAGTTAATAATATTGAGAATGGCGATCTTAAATACTCCGTACTGACACTTTCTTTGTAGGAAATGCTCATCCCCTAAACGTGGCATAGACTGTGGTATAGTGCCAGCCTAGTGAAGTTATTAATCCCGATGAGACCATTTCCCTGTTTAGTGT
Organism: Acaryochloris sp. IP29b_bin.176; assembly: GCA_028285315.1. Lineage (GTDB taxonomy): Bacteria > Cyanobacteriota > Cyanobacteriia > Thermosynechococcales > Thermosynechococcaceae > Acaryochloris. The sequence goes on along the minus strand of JANQPU010000118.1, from coordinate 40,749 downwards.
GAAGAGAATTATTAGTCTTCTCTCAATTGTGGCTCCTCACTAGCGACTGTTTCTCTTGTGTGGGTTCAAGCCGGATTAGTTGTCCGTTTGGCTCATCAGTCAGTATATATAACAGTCCATCCGGTCCCTGCCGTACATCCCGAACCCGTTGATTAATGGGAATTAATTGCTCGTCTACCACATTACCCAATTCATCTAGTTCAATACGGCGGATATCTTGTGAGACCAATCCGCCTGCAAACAAGTCTCCTTGCCACTGGGGAAAGTTGTCGCCGTTGTAAAAAGCTAGACCTGATGGGGCTATTGAGGGTGTCCATATCAGTGCAGGGTCTACCATGCCAGGGAGAGACTTTTCTGGAGAGATTAGCCCGCCAGAATATTCACGGCTGTGGGTAGCCACTGGCCAACCATAGTTTTTCCCTCCCTCCATAAGATTCATTTCGTCTCCCCCACGGGAGCCATGTTCAGTGGCCCATACTCGGTTTGTGGTTGGATCGAAGGCTAGCCCTTGAATGTTACGATGTCCATAGCTCCATATGGCTGAGTTGTGATCAGCAGAGCCCACAAAGGGATTATCGGGCGGTACAGAACCATCGTCTTTCAGCCGCACAACTTTGCCGAAATGGCTACGAAGATTCTGAGCCTGTTGGCGGATCAGTTCCCCCTCAAGCTGAATGGGGGGATTGCCACCGTCGCCTATAGACGCTAAAAGTGTGCCGTCAGGTAACCAGATCATGCGTGACCCGAAGTGTTGCCCCCTGGGTTTGGCCTGGGAAACTTCGAAGATCACCTGCCAATCGCTCAACGCCTTGCCGTCAAAAGTTGCCCGAGCGATACGGGTGCGATTTGCTGAATTTGTGCCGTGGGAGTAGGTAAAGTAAACTAAACGGTTCTCGGCAAAGCGTGGGTGAACTGAAACATCCATCAAGCCACCCTGATTCTCAGCCAAGACTTCCGGCACTCCTGAAATTGGAGTTGGTTCGAGAGCGCCATTTCGAGCAATCCGTACCCGGCCAGGTCGCTCGGTAATCAGCATGTCTCCATCCGGTAACCAGGAAATACTCCATGGATGTTCCAGTCCTTCCAGCACCGTGACTTTCCGAAAGTCTGAGCTATCGTTGACCTTTTCAGCAGACAACGCTGGTTCGCTTGCCCTTGGTGTCTCAACAGCAGATTGATGCCCAGACTGGCTAACAGTAGGGGAATTGGATTGAACTTGAGTGGTACATCCTACGGTCCCAAAGAGTGAGATCGCACTTCCTATGGTAAGCAGACTATGGAGATTTAATTTCTTAACCATCTTCCGTGCATGTGTATACATTGTTCAGTCTTATTGCCAACAGTATCGGATACTACTCACACCCCACCACTCAAGTCTCAGAACACTCAATTATTCTCCTGTAACAATATGCGGCAGAGCCATGTTTCCTAACTTCGATCCTTGACTAATTCTCTATATTCTTCTTGAAGCTCTTGCTCTTGTTTACTTCTTCTAAATTGAACATCCTGCAATAGTCCCATCAAAGCAGGAATTACGGTAGGCGTTAAGAAAGTAGAGAGAGCTAAACCACCCGTTAAAGCAATCCCTAAACCCTGATAAAGCTCTGCACCTTTTCCTGGCAGAATTGCTAGAGGCAACATCCCCAATACGCTCGTTCCAGCTGACATAAAAATGGGACGTAGGCGATCGCCAACAGCAGTATAAAGAGATGTATCATACTCCATCCCCTCTGCCTGGAGCTGTAGAGCGCGATCGACCAAGAGAATGGCGTTGTTGACGACGACCCCTGTCAAAATGACGAAACCCAATCCTGCAATCATATCTAGAGGAACCACTATACCAGGGATAGAATTAGCAATCACTAGACTGAGGAGCGCGCCCGTCATTCCCATGGGCACGGTTGCCATGATCAAGAGGGGATAAATAAATGAGCGGTATAGCGCCACTAACAAGAGGTAGGTGATGACTAGAGAAAGAACAAAAGTAGAGCCGAGCTGAAACAAGGTTTCTGCCAGTACATCAGCTGATCCTGCCAACTCAACGCGTATACCTGGGGGGAGTTCTTGGCGCAGAGGTGCAAGAATTTCTCGTTCGGTTGTGTTAATGAGTGCCCCTAAAGGAGCATCATTAGCGACGCTAGCGGTTAAAGTGATCGATCGCTCTAAATCAACATGGTTAATCGCATCTGGCCCTGTGGTCTCTAGCACTTCAGCAACATCGGAGAGCTGTAGTCTCTGAGCATTACCGTTAAAAATAGCGAGTTGAAGGAGTTGTTCGGGGGTTTCAACAAACGTATTTTTCAATTCGACGGTCACATTTAGCTCTCGCTTCCCATCGACAAATTCTGAAGCTCGTAAACCGCCTAAAGCCGCCTGTACCATTTCGCCAATTTCTGATTCTGACAACCCCGCTTCCGCTAGACGTTCGCGGTTGGGAATCACCTGCAATTCCGGCGCACCTGTAACAAAGTCAGAGCGGACATTCTGAATACCTGCTAACGCTCCGATCTGTGGGTTCAGTTGTTGCTGTAGTTCGTCTATTTCTGATAAGTTCTCACCAATAATCTGAACCTCGAATTCTTTACCCGAATCCTGAAAAATAGAGGCTCGTCGGGGCACCAGAAAGCGGTAGCCCGGAAAATCATTGCTTTTCGTTCTGAAACGATCGACTAAATTATTCAGATTATTCCCTGTCGCTTCTGCTGGTTGAATAAAAGCAGCAATCAACTGCCGACCTGGGCGGTGGACGTAAAGCGTGCGCATCACTTCTGGTTGCTCGCTGACAAAATCTCTGGGGGCTTGGGATAGTTCTACGGCTTCGGGGATGCTAGTACCTGGGAAGGTTCCAGCAATCCAAAGCACTAAATTACGGTTGCCTTCTGGGAGATAGTCGGCAGGCGGTAAGAGTTGAAAACTAGTGATTAATAGGATGATGGGGAGTGCTAAGACGAATAAACGATGTTTAAATTTTCCTGTGCCGAGGGACCAACGCACAGTTTTCAAGAGAAAATTCTCTAATTGACGCTCTCCCAGTCGAAAAATAGCCGAAGTTTGGGCAACAGCACGTTCAAACCGATTCCCGCCTCTGTATTCTCCACCCGCCAACATCTGGTCTGCTTCTGTTTGTTTTAAAAACAATCCCGCTAGCATCGGCACCAGGGTTAATGCCGCAAACAAAGAAAACAGAACCGACGCTGAAAGTGCAATCCCGATATCAAAAAATAACTGTCCCGCTTCTCCGGTCACTAAGACGATGGGGGCGAACACCGCCACGGTTGTTAAAGTCGAAGCCAGCATCGCGCCACCGACTTCCTGCGTCCCATCGATCGCAGCTTTCATCGGCGTTTTACCCCGCTGCATATGGGTAAAGACATTTTCTAAGACGACGATCGCATTATCTACGACCATGCCTACCGCAAACGCTAACCCCGCCAAGCTGATCACGTTTAGGGTACGCCCCAACAAATAGAAGACAATAAAGACAGTAATCAAAGTCGTGGGGATTGCGATCGCAATCACCCCCACTGTTCTTAAAGACCCTAAGAACAGAAGCAACACTAAGGCTGCGAGAACAGCACCAATCAGAAGGTTGCCTTCGACAAAAGAAATGGACTCATTAATATAGTCATTCTCATCGTAGGGAATATCAAACGTAATCCCTTCTCCCTCACGATCAAATCGGGCTTCGAGTTCGACTAAAGCTTCCCTAATTCCTGCCGATATATCGGGTACATTGCCTCCGACCTGACGAATAATCCCCGTCGCCACTGCAGGTTCGTTATTTCTAATCAAGGCTCGATCTTGAATGGCGCGACCCATGCGAGCTTCGGCCACATCTCCTAGATAAACTGTACCTGACTGATCTCGACGCAGAACGAAACCTTCTAATTGTTTGACATCTTCAATGCGACTGATCGTTCTGACTCGATACTCTCTGCGTCCCAATACTAAAGGTCCGCCACGAATATCCTGGTTATTGTTACGCAGACTGTTGGCGACATCACCAATGGTCAGATTGCGAGCGGCTAAAGCTTTGGGATCGACAACGACTTCAACTTCCCTTTCTCTTCCCCCAGAGACTAAAAACTGACCGACCCCCTGGACCTGGCGGAAACGAGGGATAACGACATCATCCACTACATCTCTGTAGTCATTGTCATCGGCAGTAAAGCCTTCTTTCGGCACTAGAATAATCCACATCATGGGGTCGCTGCTACCGCTGACGACTTCCACATCTGACTCATCCGCTTCTGTCGGCAGGGCTTCAACCTGCTGTAGCTTATTGAGAACATCGACTAAAGAGCGATCGATGTTGCTATCCCAGTCAAACTCGACATTAATCGTACTAATGCCCGAACTGCTACTGCTGGTGATGTCCTGGATGCCCTGCACTTCTTCCAGCCTTTCTTCAATGGGTCGCGTCACTAAATCTTCGACCTCGGCGGGAGAAGCCCCTAGATAAGGCGTTGTAATACTGATTTCAGGACGATCGCCGCCGGGCTGTAATTCAAGAGGCAACTGAAATAACGCCAGAATACCGAATAAAGCCAACAGACAAAATAACACGCCCGTCCCGTGTCGCCAGCGAACGGCGGTTTTAATCAGACTCATGGCTTAGCCCTTTGTTGTTTGTCATGTTGAGGAGGGTTTGTGCTTAATAATGGGTTGTGACTTGTTGTCGGTCTTCTGCTTCCTCAACACGGTTATCGAGACTCAATGCACCTGCACCCGCATAAATAACCATTAACAGCCCACCAATTAGACCCAAGTTTTTGAGAAAAGAATTGAGTTCACCCGAATCAGCAACCGGATTATGAAAAACTAACGTTGCAGGAATTAAAAACAAGATCAACAGAGTCGACCCGAGCTTGACCTTGTAACCAAGCAGCAAAGATAAACCGCCCAGCAATTGAAAAGCGATTGTAAAAACTAACAAAACATTAGCAATCGGTAAGCCTGTATTTGCCATCATCTCAGCAGTACCAGGAAAACCGAAAATCTTGCCGATGCCCGAGTTGATAAAGATGATGCAGAGACAAATACGGGCAGCTAAAGGCAGATATTTCATTGTGCGTTAACTCCACAAATTTTCATTGTTCTGATTGTAATTAGTATTTCAATGAAGGTAAGCTCTTCTGCATAATTTCTTGCCCATTCTTTGCTATAAAGGCCAATCTCATTTATGTTCGAGTCAAGAGCCTACAAGATGTGCCTTGCATAAGCTGACCGCTAGGTGCCTCTCAGTGTTGCATGACCGTAGCGCCATACATGAAAAATCTACAATCAGCCATCCGTCAGAGAATTGACCACCTTCACTGCCGCATTGTCTGTCAACCCATCCCCGCCATTAACGACGATCTCTCGCCCTTCTTGCAGTTCAGGATTAGCAATCACGACCTCTTCACCTAAGTCCACCATCATGTCTACATTGACTTGTTGAGCTTGGTTATTTCTGACAGTGAACAACAGCCAGTCATCGCCTCGTCTGGTCAACGCATCTCGTGGCACAACAAACGTATTTACATTCTCTATAGGCATGGCCAAATTAGCCTGAATAGCCATACCAGGCAATAATCCCTGAGGTGGATTATCCAAACTGACTCGTACTAACTGTCGGCGAGAAGTGGTATCTGCCGAGGGGACAACGGCGGTAATGCTTGTTTGTTGTTTCCAGTTAGGTAAGGCACGAGCGGTTAAGCTGACCATTTTCCCTCGGGTAACGCGTCCACTGATGCTTTCCGGGATTTCTAGAAAGATATCTAAAGAGCGATCGCTCACCAACGTCAATATGGGATCGTTCACTTCGACATAATCACCGGGATCGGCATCCCGTGACTGGACGACGCCAGGGAAAGCAGCTTGAATTCGTGTGCGGCGCATTCCCAGTTCAGCCTGCTTTACGGCTGCGTGAGCAGCGGCAACCAAACCTTTTTGCGCATCAATTTCTTCTTTAGTCGGGCCTGCTTCAGCTTCAGCTAATAGAGCTTCAAGCCGGAACTTCTCACTTGTGGCGGCATTGGCTGCACTTTTGGCTTCTACTAAAACCCTTTGGGAGAGTGCGCCTTCTACCGTTAAACTCGTCGTCCGTTCCAAATTATCTTGAGCTTCGATTTCTCTGGCTTTCGCCGCAGCTAGTTCCGCCCGTCTTTGGGTCAAAATTTCAGGACGAGTTCCAACCTGCAACCGAGCTAGATTACCCTTGGCCTGTGCGAGTCTCGCTTGCGCTTCAGCTAAGGCCAATCTTGGATCGGCGTCATCGAGAACAGCCACTGTCATTCCTGCCGTAACGCGATCACCTTCTCTTACTAAAACCCTCTGCACCGTCCCCTCAATCTGAGGACTCAATGTTGCTCTTTCTCCAGCTTCTACTTGCCCGAGCAACCTCACTTGTTGACTAGCTGTGCCTGTCTTCAAAGCTCTAGTCTCTACTGGTTTAGGGGGTGTTTCTTTGGTACTGATTTTAGCTGTTGGCAGTGAAGAGGGGACGAGTACTTGCCACAAAGTTGCGCTTCCCCCCAAAATCACAACGGCTAGCAACCATTTCGGTACTTTACGCTTTCGGTAATTGTTTTCCTGCACACCTTCTAGCCACGGTTCAACAGGTTGAAGCTCTGATTCTGATTCTGAGACTGGGTTGGGTGGACTGTCAGGAGTTTTCACGGGTTTGACTGATGGGGAACCTTATTGTGCTGATTTCAAGCTTAATGAATATCGTGAAATTCTAGTTTCCAAATGTGACAAGAGAATGTCAGCTTAGTCCTTTTTTCTTGCTTTGAGAGGATAAAATGACAGGCGACGCCCACAAGCGTTGCACTATATTTCTAAAAGCTTTATACGATAGGGCTGTCAAAATACTTTCTTCTTAGCTCGACTTTTGTTGGATTGTGTCGCAAGTGCACCGAGCTTTGATTGGTACACTTGCGACACAACCCATTAAGGAAATGACAAAACATAGGAGTAAGGCAAATATTCAGATTGTGAACCGTTGTTCACAAAAAGCACCTCACCTCCCAACAAGAATCCTTTACACAAAGTAGTCTTATTTCGCTGTAAAAGGAAAAAATGTCTGCCGCTCTTTCGAAGCGATCTCACCTACGGCAGCAGAGGCAGATTGCTGAAGCGACTGAACGAAGCACAAGGTATTGACACTTTCGTGTCATCTTTATCCCTCAAATTGAAAAACAGTAAATCCAAAGTAAACTTTTTGCGAGGATACTATGAAAGTTAAACCAGTACTGGCCGGAATATTGATGATTGCTCTGGCATCCATTCCTGTTGCAGCTGAAGCGTGTTCCGGTGATAAGTCGAAATCGGATTCAGGTACGACTTCACAACCCGTTCCTCAGAGAGAGACCACACGAACCTAACCTTTTTGAGAGTTGGGTTAATAAGTGGGCTACACAATACGTTAAGCCCTCAAGAATCTAGGCTAGGGCTTATGAAAAATAGGTTCTAGCCTAGGTTTTTGATAGACTTCTAACAAGTGGTCGAAGTCCACTTTATAGCACATCCGATTGAATACTATCAGTTAAGATATACCTAGAATTGCTTTTCTACTAAATATCACCTACATGGACTTTCAAAAGGATTTCATCTAACCACTCTCAGTATTGCTATATAGAATTCCATGCTCGTGCCAAGTTGATATTTCAAGATCTAAAATGTAGCGATCCTTATTCTCTGATTTGATAGCGCAACAGTTGTTGAACTTTTCTAGGTGATAGTCCTAGTTTTTGGCTAATTTCTGCTTCCATCTGTTCTAGATTTGTAGTTTTTAACTCAAACTCTTGCTTTTGATAAACTTGAGCTGCTTGTTTGACTTTAACTTGAGAAGTACCGAGATTGCGATTAATGCTGACTTTGATAGATAAGATTTTTTTTGAGGACTGATTTTTGTCCAGAGCAATAGTGAAGGGCTCAACAGATGGGCCAGAAGATTGAAGACTATAATCTGTTATCACTGCGCTAGCGATCCAGAATGCTAGGCCAATCAAAGGGAGCGGAAGCCAAAATTCCAGACCCAGAAAACGTAAGAGCGGCCATCCTTTAATCCAATGCATTGAAATTCAAGTAAAACAACAATCGATTAAATGCTAATTCTTTTAGTCGAAGACGATTCAGCCCAACTAGAGCCTTTACAGACTGCATTATCCAAGGTTGGACATATTGTGGATGCAGTACAGGATGGCGAGACAGCGTCATGGTTGATCAAAGAAAGAGAGTATGACCTGTTGATATTGGACTGGATGCTTCCCAAGGTTAGTGGTATTGAGCTTTGTCGCCATTATCGCAACTTGAACCTAGCTGCACCTGTTTTGATGATAACGGCCAAAGATACAACGGCGGATAAAGTAACTGGCCTAGATGCAGGAGCCGATGACTATATCGTCAAGCCAGTCGATGTTTTAGAGCTGCTGGCAAGAGTACGAGCATTGGGTCGGCGATCTCCCCTGTGGCAAGGTGAAATGATAGAACTAGCAGACTTACGGCTAGACCTTACCCATTTGACTCTAGAACGGGGAGTAGACAACATTCAGCTTTCGGTTAAGGAATTTCAGCTTATGGAATATCTTATGCGTCACCCTCGCCAAGTTCTATCCCGTGATCAGATTGAGCAGGCACTCTGGAGTTGGGGTAGTGAACCGGAGAGCAACGCAGTCACCACTCTGGTTAGACGCTTGCGACAGCGTCTAGAGACATTAGGGGCGAAGGACTGGTTGGAAACCGTATACGGTATGGGCTATCGACTTCATTCGCCAAATTAGTGTAGCAGCTTATATGAGGAGATTCTGACTCGTGCGTTACGTATTCTTCACATGCAAAGGCACTAGATGAGATCGCGATTAGCTAGGATTTGAGCAGTTTAAGACTCTCTATTAAAAATGTTCGAGCGTTCTCGCCGTCGTCTTGCCTACTGGTTTGCTCTATCTATGGGCAGCATTCTGATTCTGTTTGCCTTTACGGTTTATCATCGCCAAGTGAAAGATCAAATGCGGGAGTTTGATGCACGAATTTACGATCAGGCGAAGAGAATAGCGGCATCGACAACCTATCAAAAACAGGGTGAGAGCTGGCTGATAGACACAGAGAACGTCTCTCTTCGCGACCGTAATGCTTTGGAGTCAAAGATCATTTATATTCGCTGGTATGACTTTCAGCAGCGTCTTCTGCAGTTCACGGGCTACTCTCCTCACCAGCGATCGCAGGTTACCCCAGGCTGGCAGACTCAGAAGTATGACTTTCACTTGAAGGGTCAGCCCTTATCCAAACATCTGCGTCGGTTAACGCTGCCACTGAAAGATGACGGCTCTCCCGTGGGCTATCTACAAATAGCGGTTTCCCTTGGCCCCCTGCAAACATCACTGGCCCGATCTCGTTTATTCTTATCTTTGGGAATACCCATCGCGCTGACGTTTACCGGAGTAGTAGGCTGGATTCTGGGTCACTTTGCTATGCAGCCCGCCAAACGGTCCTATGAGCAGCTACAGCGGTTCACGGCGGATGCATCGCACGAACTACGTGCTCCCATTGCGGCCATTTTGAGCAATGCCCAAGTGGGTTTACTTGCCTCTGAAGATGATGATCAAGAGCGTGATCAGCGCTTATCGAACATTGTCATCCAAAGCAAATCGATGAGTTCGTTGGTTGCGAATTTACTCTTCCTCGCCCGTCACGAAGGACAGTTAAATCCTCAGGATGTGGCGAACATCGATCTGGTAGAACTGCTGAGTTCCATTGCTGAGGGCTATATTGACTCAGCGATAGATAAAGATCTGAGGTTTGAGGTTGATTTACCTGCGTCGCCAGTAGAGGTTCACAGCGATCGGGATCTCCTACAGCGCGCTATTGGCAATCTGCTTGACAATGCATTCAAATACACTCCTAATGGCGGTAAGATTACCATGAGACTGGAACCCAAACCTCGTCAAGTCCTGATCAAAATTATGGATACTGGCATTGGCATCCCTGAGGTAGATCTACCGCATATCTTTGATCGCTTCTATCGAGTGGATAAGGCTCGCACCAGAGAAACAGGAGGAGTTGGGCTGGGACTAGCGATCGCACGACAGATTATTAAAGCCCATGACGGAAAAATTACAGTTGTCAGCGAAGCAGAAAAAGGAACGACGGTGCAGATTTGTCTTCCGCTGCAGCCTCAATAGGAAAGTGAATAAAACGGGAAAATTACTCAGCCATCAGTATTTCAGGGTTGGTATCTACATATTCCAGGACAGCTATGGGTCAAGACAATTTGAACTCGACTTCTAGCGCGGGACGAAATAAGATTTGACTGGCTTCAGATGAAAATAGTTCAATGCCATCGTCGTTTCCCGAAATTTGCTCAGATGCAATTCCCAGCCCAAAATTCATCTCTCCATCTACCCATCGCTGCACTGCATTACTAATATCAATGTGCCGAATATTATACCTATCAGGATTATTGTCTCCAGCAAAGGTTTGAATCAGGTCGTTATAATCACTGCCCTTACTGAGGCCGTTATTCAGTGAGTTCCAAGTCGATGATTCATTCCAGTTGCGATTCAGAAAATAGACTTCAAATTTTGGATCATAGAAGGGATGGTCTATATCCTCTTGCAACGTGAGCTTGAGATTAGCACGAGTGACCGTTGCCCCAACCGGAATTTGATTGGGTCCATTACCAATGATGTCGTCAAATCTTAATAGGACTTGCCCTTCGCGATCTCGAAACCAGTTATTGGTCGTATCGTCATCTGCCACTAACACTGATAGGTTTCCATAACTACTATTTTTAGATGCCTCACTAATCCAGGTATCCTGAGTACCCTGATATCCTCCTACTCCATCTTGAAAATAGGCCGTTGGATTAGGTGCGACATATTGATCGAAGTCAACAGCGAGACTGAACTGACTTTCATCTGCCGTCAGGAAATTATCGAGGGTAGGAGAATAGCTGGATACATGAATGCGATCGCCTGCTGGATCAAACTCCATGATGCGCAGGTAGCCATTACCACCATTGGGGTTATCTTGATAATCAGCTAAGATTTCATGGACGGGTAGACCGTGGATGTTGGTGCTGGTTTGCCGATATTCTTCGTGAAAGTGGCCTGCATTCACTAGAAAGACGTTGCGATTTGTAGCCACAAAGTGGTTAAAAAAAGCTTCAGCACGGATACCATCGGGATTGTACTGACCTTCAACGGAGTACCACAGTTCTGGATATCGTCCAGATGGCACAACAGGAACGCCTGCTGTATAGTCTTCTGCATCCTGAAGATAGCGATGAGTCGTCACCATGACAGGCTTATCTCGATTCTCATTGATGATGCTTTGAGCCCAAGCCAATTCGCTATGGGGAGTTTCCAGATGTAAATGGATGGCGAGGAACTCAGAACCATCGTCACCGAAAAATTGGTAGGTACTCAAGCCTGAGGGGGAAGCTCCCCCATACCAATCACGATCTCCATACCACTGTGGCCCAAAGTAATCTAAATAATTGCTGTCATCATAAGTATCGCTGGTGGAGCCGGACTCAAGCACATCATGGTTGCCAGCCACGATTCCATGGGGAATATTGGCCTCTCGCAATAACAGCATGGCGGCTTCGGCATTCTCGTATTCCTGTTGGGCTAAAGGTCCTGTGCCGTGCTGAACCAAATCTCCATAATGAGAGACAAAAGAAATATCCAAGATGTCTTGATTCTCAACAATCCACTGAGTCTGAGCTAGAAAAATTTCAGGATACTGCTCACTATAATTTTGCGTATCCGGTAAGCCGATTACACTAAAAGTTCCGTTACTCATGGGCTAATCTCCGAGGATGAGTGATGGATGCAATATGACGATGGTCAGGCTCTGATGAGAACCGCTAGAGAAGTAGCAAGCTTCTTCTCCAAATTAATTATTATGCATTAAGACTGGGATTATGTTTGAAATATGTGGTTAAGAGTCGTTAAACAGGAGAAATATGGTCTTTATTTAGATTAAATACTTGATAATCCTACGATATTAACGATCTCATTAGCTAGTAGCCATTGATACATTGGAGGTTGATTGAAATAGCAATACTTGCAAGCTTCTCTTAATTGCCTTAAGAGGGCTGTTCTGTTAACAAGCCAAGAGATCAATGATAAGTGTGATCGCAATCCACCAGAACCCCTCAACAACTAACCACAGGAATTGCCCCCAGCACGTTGTATATCTCGATGATTGCTACTTGGACTGCATCTGCCAGGTCTGCCGTACCCCCGAAGCTGCAATTTCCAGCCTCCCTCGCCCGAACCGATTGTTGACCTCATCCATGATCAGCATCAGGCGCTTCTGTTTCTCCTATTCCTCACTGTTCTCCCAAAGATGCCCCTAAATGTAGGCTCAAGACCTAGCCCCACCACCAGCACACCCGCCTTCTGCAATTCCCGACCCGGTTCATAGATTCGCTTCATCACATTGCGAGTGGCCTCAACAATTGCTGGGATGTAGTGGGTTGCTATTGAATCTGGTATGAGTAGTATGAGAATCCTCCTAAATGAAATCCCAAACACTAAAATAATGGAGCTAGTGAGATGGTCTTTGACAAACCATCACATCGGGCAAACTACTGTTATTGAATTCTCATCGGTATGTATTCTAAGGAGTGGAATGCTATTTATCAGGGACATAAGATAGTCGTCCTAGCGTTGCAAAATGCGTGGAAGCCTAGTTTCTCCCTTAAGTCGTTAGCTGGAGAAGCCCGACTTTATGTGGATGGAGAAAAGGTGGATTCATCTACTGATGCATTTTTCCATGCAAATCAGCCAGTGATGTATGGGAGCATTAAACTGGCGGATAATCTTGAACAGCAGATTGAAGTATATATAAAGTCGAATTTACAGGTGATACAAACCAAAATCTGTGTTGAAGGGGTGAGAATCGGTGGTGATGACTTTTAACGGTTGACTTGCATGCTGCCTCATCAGTATGGAGAAATGATGTCGTCAACTTAGTTCTAAGTGGAAAGGTAATATCGGTAGCTGGAAATCAATGAAAATTTAGAGCTTGGTTGCCTTAGTTGCGATTGTACAAGGAGCATACCGATTGAGTAATGTTGCTTCATCAGTCCACCAATCTTCATAGAATCCCGTAATCGATAACCCAGCTTGGATTTGACCCCCTATTTGTGTATTTAGAGAGTGGCTATATTCCCAAGCTATTTGCTGGTCTAGAATTTCTTGCTTCCTGGTCTCTTCCAAATGTTCAATATCTGAGAACGGTAGTCGATATTTGACTTGCAAATAGCCAGTCTTCTCGGCCTCTTCATGATCAAATAGATAAAAAGTGGGACTCATAAATCCAGCTAGGAGACTTCCTCCTGGTTTCAGCACTCGAAAACATTCTCGCCATACCACTTCTACATCAGGCACAAAAACATTGGAAACAGGATGAAAAATCAGATCAAATCTTGCATCGTTAAACACAGATAAATCTGCCATATCGCCTTGAATAGTCTCTAAACAAAGATCCTCTCGCTCTCCAACAAGGCGATCCTTTGCGAGCTGTTCATCTGAAAGATCAAAGCTGGTCACCTGCGCTCCTGTTGCAGCTAGGATAGGAGCCTGTTGTCCACCACCTGATGCCAAACACAAAATTGACTGATTTGTCGTTTCGCCAAACCAAGATCGAGGAACTGGCTTCAGGGGGGTGAGAAAGACAGCCCATTCCCCTAACCTAGCTTGGGAAATAGTTTCTCGGTCAACTGGAGTACACCATTCACTGCCTTGGCGAGATTGTTTGTTCCAGGCAAGACGATTGTGCTGTAGGATATCCATGATCTAACGGCCTTATCGCTCACATGTCCCTAACCAGTATCGATGAGAACCATACTGCTATCAATCCAACAGCTAGGTTAAAGCAAGCGGAGTAAGTGACAGTTTATCCTGCAATGTCGCAAACTAGAGCCTGAAGGCGATGGGAGAAACGCTTTCCCAGGCCCAACTAGTTCTTCATACGTGGGCATAACATTGGTTTACCATTCCTGAATAACACTGGACTCTAACCTCAACTTCTCCTTAGCATCCCTGTTAATCTTTCGATTCATCCGCAGAACATCTGGTGCTTCAACATAAACCTTGAAGTCCAGGTAATCTAGAGTTTCGGGTAAAGTCAGCACGAAAATTCCATCGACGGTGTCCTTGGGAATATAGTCAAATAAGCATCATAGGCAATCACTTCAGCCTGAAGATTGTCAATGCCATTCTTGAATGCAATTAGAAAAAGTTAGAGGAATCTTCACATAATACTCAGGTTCGATCTCTAATCTTGACGTTGAGAGCAAACGATCCCCACTGACTGGAGTATTCAAGTGATTTTAAAATCAATTTCAAGTAGTTCAAATACAAAAGACTCGAAAGCTTCTGACAAGATTGATGATTTATGTTCGGGCTGGTGGCTAGAGGTTGGTACTGCAAATCCTCCTTGTATAGATTTCTATGGGCCTTTTGAAGACAAAGCTGAGGCTGAGGCCGCAAAACTAGAATATGTTAGAAAATCAAAAAAAGCATCCCAAATCATTTTCTCTCACAGTAAATTTTGCCAGCCTCGTCAGCGTACACTTACAGAGAACGACTTCACCATTCAAGACTTAGAAGCTTGTCCTCCCACATTTTTTGAAGCCTTGCTTGGTGGCCATCGCATTTATTAAAACCATAAATTATGGTTCTCCAAGCTTGAGTCAGCTCAGCAATCAATCGGACGGTATGGTTCAAATTTAGATAACACTTTAGCTTTACCGGTTGAACCAGAAATCACAGAAATTGCTTGCATACCAGGATTTTAGGGCTTGAGGACGCCTCAGGAAGATCCCCCTAGAATCCTGGATGTTGAGCCATATCGCCTCATTAGAATAGTAGGAGGAAGAAATGAGAACTATTCAGCAGGCAGTCAAGCTTTTTCAAAAGGTCACTGCCGATTCAGTTAGGTGTGGAACGCTGACCATATTTGCTGTAGCACTAGGATTATTCATCGGTATGATGCGATTCTATTCGACCCATCAACAGCTTTAATGGGTTGACAAGAGGTAATAAATTGATTTGGGAAACTAAAATTTTTTAAGATGGATGAAGATGAGTTATATGACGCTAACTTGGTTAAAATCGCTATCGCTATCGGCATTTGTGTTGATTTGCTTCCTCCCCCTAAATGCGATGGCGCTTGAATCTCAGGAAGAGGTTCAAGAAGCGGCTAAAGTGTTTACTGAAATTAATCGTGAATCCAAAACTCGGATCCCTTCCAGTCTTCTACAACGCAGCCAAGCGATCGCCATTCTTACCAATGTCACGCAAGGGGGATTTATTTTTGGAGCCAGACGAGGTGATGGGGTCATCCTCATTCGTGGTTCAAATGGTCGTTGGAGTAACCCAGCCTTTATTACGATTACGGGAGGCAGCTTTGGCCTACAAGCAGGTGCTAGGTCTAGCGACATTATTCTGGTATTTCCCAGTCAAACCGCGTTACAGACCGTACTCACTGGAGCTTTTGAATTTGGAGGGAGTGTGTCTGGCACAGCAGGACCTGTGGGAGAACAACCCATTGAGTCTTTGGAAGGATTTGATGGAGATAAAGTCTATACCTACTCTCGCAGTGAAGGACTCTTTGGCGGGGTAACACTGGAAGGATCTGATCTAGATGATGATGACGAGTTAAACAAAGAATTTTATGGGCAACCCGTCACCACCAAGCAGATTTTCCAGCAGTCTTCTTTAAGAGCACCCGTAGTTGTTGAGTCGCTGAAACGGGTTCTTCAACAAGCTGAAGTTGGGATTCGTTGATCATCACTCAAGTTCACTATTGGGTCTGAAACAACCGAAATGACGATTCAGTGTTATCAAGTATTTGTGTACTGGAATTACACAAATGTTACAAGGATCTTTGATGATTAGACACCAATCGTGTTGAATTTTGTTTGTAGACTAGAGGTAATTGTGGCTAATCAAAAACATAACTGTCCTACTTACGGCATTTAGCGAAGGCTCTATAGAGATTTTAGAGAGGTTTGAGCCCAAAAATGATTGAAATTCCTGTAAACAGAGGCTTTCAGTCTTTGAGGTGCGTGTCAGCTCAAGCACTCATCCCACATGCGTTACAGCCTCTGATTATGATAGACCGTCCTGAAACAGCTATTAAGCCAACCTTTTTATGGCTATGCTGCGGCTTTTGCTGAAGTTTCGTTGGAAAGTAGTAGTGCCATTCGCCCTGATGGCTGGAAGTCACTTGGTACATTCAGTGACTCCTATGGAACCGACATCTATTACTGCTTTAGACTCTCAACAATCGTTAGATTGGATCAAAACGGTCGGCTCAACTCCGTTTCAGTCTGAACATGCCATCGATATCAAAGATTTTTGCGATGGCCATTCAAACACAGATAGTACAGGCTGCGCCCAACAATGGCTTCAAGCCGCGCAAGAACAAGGAAAACATCTGTACGCTTCTGCAGGTATCTATACTCTCAGTGACTCACTAAACATTTTCAACAATATGCACTTGCGGTGTGAGTCCCCAAAAACTATCTTTCGTAAAAGAGGGGATAGAGGTAGTCCACATTTCACCTCAGTAAGATATGGTCAACCGATTGTTCCTGTCAGGAACGTCCTTATTGAAAATTGTGGGTTTGATATGAATGGCGATCAGAGTAACTTTGCCAGTGCTATACGGTTAAGCCAAGCCCAACACATAACTCTAAGAGATAATCGCATCTTTGACAGTACTGGAACACGCTCAGATGCCCGAGATCGTCAGAGGCAATACGTTTTAATTCTAAGTGCAGTCGATATTTTGATTGAGAATAATCACCTCTCTGAAGGCGGACGAATAAAGTTGGGGCAGCCAGGTAAACGGTTAGTCATTCGCAACAATGTCCTTGATTTTGTTAACGATAATGGCATCACAGTTGTTGGTGTCCATACATCTCCCTGGCCAGATGGGAGCAACGTGTCTGAAGATATTCTAATTACAGGGAATAGAATTATCGACCCCACTGTGACTGGGATCTTCTTCGGAGCAGATGGTGAACCAAATGGGATCAATGTCATCATCCGTCGAGTAACCATAGCCAATAACATTATCTCAGGACCACTTTCAGCTTGTATTAAAGGAACGCTTCCTGATCATGCCAGTGAAATTTTGATTGCCCACAATCAATGCCACCATAAAATTCCTAGTTTTGGTTGGTCGGATAACCAATTCAACAGTGGCATTAGACTGGATCGCGCCGATAACACTACAGGTGAAGCAAAGTCTATTACCGTGATCGGCAATGAGATTCATGCTAAGTCACCGGATATCCTTGATCTCGGTGCGTTATTTGTGGGAGGTCGTGTTCAGGTATGCCAGATGGATAACATCATTCGTAATAGTGCTCTAGCTGCCAGATTTACCAAAAATTCGAGGGTCTATTTCAGCGGCAATGATTGGGGTGGTGGAAAGATAAAAGTTGATTCTGCTACTAGACTTGAAGACTCCAGTAACTGTTTTTTCCCTCCGTTTCTGATAGACCTCGATAGTTAGGAGTGAGGCTTAGTTCCAAGCTTAGGTTGGTGCAATCAGTAACACTGAGATCAGGTATTGACAACTTAACTGAACTGGCACTCCACCGAAGTCTATGTCACGTTTAGGGGATAAGCATTTCCTATAAACGACACCGCATCCCTGCCGAGATCATCACTTACTGCGTTTGGTTGTACTACACCTTCCCTCTCAGCTTTAGAGATATTCAGAAAATGATGTTGTATCGGGACATTAAGGTCACCTATGAAGCTATCCGCAAATGATGTCTCAAGTTTGCTCAAGTCTACGCTAATTAGATTCGTCGTTGTCCTAAACTCGCTGACAAGTGGTATCTCAATGAAGTTGTCATCAAAATTAGGGGTAAGCAATACTATTTGTGGTGAGCCGTCGAGAAGCAGGGCCAAGTCATTGATATCTTGATGCAGAACCATTGCCATGAAGCAGCTGCCGACAAGGTTTTCCGTAAACTACTCAATCCTCAAAACAGTCCTTCAAGGGTGTTGATCACCGACAAGCTCAAGAGCTATGGTGCAGCCAAGAAAAAGCCCCTGAAGGGCCTAGAATATAGACAGCACAAAGGATTGAATAACCGAGCAGAGAATTCGCATTGACCGACAAAGATGAGGGAAAAGCGGATGGGTCGGTTCAAGTCTCCCGGCCATGCTCAATGCTTTTTGTCTGCCTTTGAACCGATATGAGGACATTTCCACCCCTTTCAACATCAACTGCCAGCCCCTGAATTTAGAGATATGATGAGTCAGCGTTTTGACAGCTAGCGGGAGTTAACAGGTCTGATTGCTGCTGCGTAAACCTCCATCCAGAGCCTAGTGTTGAAAAATAGTGCCTAGTTTTTGCGATCACCAGTTAAATTGTCGATGTTCCCCTAGTGACCTTTCTTCTCTGGATGATTGCGAGGTGGAATAGGGCGACCTCGGTGAAATTTCTGTTCTAAATGCCCCAAACTCAGCCAGGCCACCGATGAGGTAAAAATAAGTATCGTCGCCGCAATTGATAACTTGATCGAAAAAACGCCAAAGCCAAAGGCTAGTAACGGAGTAATGGTCCAGGCTACCAAAGCAAGACCCACCATGACTTGCCGCAGATGTTTTACATTCTTCAAAGCCTGAGAACAGCTTGCACAGTTGACCGTATGGGAATAGTATCGGTCCAATAATTGGTCACGAGTCTGCGCAGGCGGTAGACTTTGGCCAGGGAACGGATTGGCATGAAACTGCTCTTGCCACTGATGCAGTGCTAAGACAAACCGATCAGCTCGCGTCGGCAAATAAAATGCTTGTGCAATCGACTTACTTTCTCGGGTGCGTTCTAAGTATCGCTCTTGAAAGTGCAAAAAGATCTGGTCATCTTCGAGAATGGCATTCTGGCCTAAATGAGAAAACCAAGTCGGGGTATGACTAATCATCCATGCAGGCAGCTTAGAAGAAAATTGAAACGGAAATCGGGCAAAAATGCGGCACTCACCTTTCCGAATCGGTGTGGCATACACAACCGTCAAAGTCCGTCCAAATTGATTAGACGTTAAATCGTGCCACATCAATCCAGGTGCAATGAAGGTTGTTGTTTGCGATCCCAATTTTCCTTGTCGAGGACCTTCTTCCCACAGTCCCGTAAATCCTTGTTTCCCAGATTCCATCACCTCCAGCTCGACAGGACCCGCATTATTACGATTTCCTACAGAGCGGTGATGGGTATAGGGCAAATGGCTCGGATCTAATACATTTTCCAGTAGTGTGAGGACATCGTAGGGCAAATCACGGAAACCATCAAGAATAATCCAGTCATCGGGTGAATCTTCAATTGGGTTAATGATAGGAATCGGAGTTAAGGCTGCCCGTTCAGACTGTCCTGGATACACAAATAACAAGCCTTGTTGAATACTAATGGGAAGTGAGTCAACGCAAGCCCTAGGAGAGTTCTCTGCTGAGCGTCCATTGACTTGTTGGGGAATACGCTCACAATCCCCTGTACCAGAAAAAGCCCAGCCGTGGTAAGGGCATTCAAGCAAGCCATCTTCATCAATACGCCCTTCGGACAGCCGAGCCAATCGATGTGGGCATTGATCACCAAAGACCCGCCAAGTATCGGCATTATGATCCCACCAGATGACCAAATCTCGTTCTAGCAATGTAAAGGGGGTGAGTTTGTCCTTGCCTAAGTCATTGATATAAGCAATGGGATACCAAACCTCTTGCCACTCAAATCGGCTCGGATCGTCACCACCCGCAGGCAAAGTTTTGATCTCGTTCGTGACTTCAGCGGTAGTTAATGGTGTATCTGATAGATGTGGAGAGGATTGTTCAACGTCAGCCAAAGTCAGAGAAGATTTCATGGGATTAATGAGATTAGGAGTATGGAAATAGCGTGACTGGGTATATCAAATCAGGCCATAAAGGTACCTGATTAGTAAGGCCCAACTCACTCGTGATTGCATAACTGCAATTTAACAAAAAATCAAGTTTTTGTGTTTTTTTATTTCATTTTGCGCTGTAGTCATTGCCTTATAAAGCCTTTTATGTATGCAGGCGATAGTACTCACACAGCACTCCACTGCCAAAAGTTCATCATCCTGAACCTTAAAGTACCTAGAATCATCAAAATCTGATTAATTGGCTTAAATATGACCTTTTCAAGGGCAGAGAACCCATAAAATCCAGTCCAGCCATTAGACCTTCACTTTCCAAGCATAGGCTAGGTCTATACATAACGTGAGTTCTGGATAAGGGCAGGACCAACCTGTAGGCTGAAAGTCAGCTAAACCCAACACTCCAGGTCAGTCCTATGCTTAGCCTAGAAGAACTCTTCTGCTCTGTAGATGATTTTTGCCAAATCTTTGAACCACTCTGGCACCAACAGTTGCTCAACGACGGTCACAAGCATCGTCAGCGCTCATCTCAGATGAGCCTCAGTGAGATGATGACGATTGAGATTGCCTTTCATCCATCGGCCTACTACACCTTCAAAGCTTTCTACAACAAACATGTCTGTGAGCATTGGGCTGATGCCTTTCCCCATCTGCTGAGCTATTCGCGCTTCGTCGATTGGATTCCTTCGTTATTGATGCCCTTGAGTGTCTACCTCCACCAGTGCTTTGGCTCCTGCACCGGGCTCTCGGTAATGGACGCCACCAAAGTGACGGTGTGCCACAACCGACGCATCCACTCTCACAAGGTCTTCAAAGGTTTAGCCGAGCGAGGCAAGACCTCGACTGGCTGGTTCTATGGCTTCAAGCTCCATCTGCTCATCAATGACAAAGGCGAACTGCTCAACATGACGATTACCCCTGGTAACCTGGTAACACAGACGATGGCCGAAGGCCGGTCGGAGACCATCGCAAACCAGTGCCTAAACTGCTGGAGGGGAGCTTTGGTAAAGTCATTGCAGATAGGGGCTATGTTTCACAGAAGCTCTTTGAAACGCTTCTTGAGCAGATGGGGATTCAACTGATTGTCAAGCCTCGTAAGAACATGAAGAAACGCTTGATGCCGCTGATGGACAAGCTGCTCACCCGCAAGCGTTCGATCGTCGAGACGATTATTGATCAGCTCAAGAACATCTCTCAGATTGAGCATTCGCGTCATCGCAGCCCGGTCAACTTTTTGGGCAATGTTGTCTGTGGCGTGATTGCCTATTGTCACCAGCCGAAGAAACCAGCACTGTCTCTTGATGAGCATCTGCTGACTGCTGCTTACCCAGAACTCAGGTTACATAGCAAGATATAGCAAGCTGCGGACCTCCTTTGGGGAAGTCCGCAGCTTGCTAAGGTATTTAAGATTTATTGTTAGAGCCTTTATTGAGCTGGCTCCAATAATTTATGTTTATATATTGACAAATATTTTCTTATTTTGAACTATCTATAATATTTATTTTATATTTTTACCTTCCTTAACTTTTCTATCATCATCCTGCAGAAGAGTGCTCTTAGGCTCAAACACGTTGCAAGTTTTGATAAATCCACAATTCAATGTTGCGTAGCGCGCTACTGTGACCCACAGGCTCCACCAAGATTGTAAACAGCCCTAAGCGATTTCCAGCCAGGACATCCGTAAAGAGTCGATCTCCAACCATAGCCACTTGCTCATACGGTAAATCCATGGCAGACACAGCTTTACGTAGTTTTCGACGAGAGGGCTTACTTGCTCCATAAATATAAGGTAAGTCAAGACTCACCGCAATTCTTTCAATTCGAGATCGTTTGAGGTTATTACTCACCAGCCAAACGGGGACCTTTGTTTTAATCTCAGCGAGCCACGTCAATAGTTCAGGAGAGACATCGGCAGCTTTAGAGGATATGACCGTATCATCTACATCCAAGACCAACCCTTTTAGCTGATATTTATCCAGCAGAGAGGGGGTCAATTGGAGGATAGAGTCTTGAAGAAGCAAATTTGGCTGCAACAGTGAGACCCAGGAAGTAGCTGGAGACATTGGATGTTATTAGAAAAACAAACTAAAGGTTGGCTGAATTTTGTTGCGCATCTTGCTGATCTCGAATTCTTGCTTGGGCACGTAAATGCTCAGTGAGAGTCCGACTAAATACATGGGTGCCATCGTATCGAGCAACAAAATAGAGGAAATCCGTTTTTTTTGGGGAGAGAGTTGCTTTGAGGCTGGCAAGTCCGGGACTGGCGATGGGAGTAGGGGTTAATCCTGCATTAATATATGTGTTGTAAGGGGAGGGTGTTTCTACTTGTGCATAGGTGAGGGGTTGATCGGGAGTTTGGGTAATCCCTAAACCATACTCAACGGTTGGATCAGAACCAAGGGTGATGTTGTCCCGTAATCGATTCCAAAACACTCCAGCGATAAGAGATCGTTCTTCTGCAACCACCGCCTCTTTTTCAACAATACTAGCTAAGGTTACCCAGTCATTTAAGCTTAAATCCATAAAGCCAGTTCGGTTCTCGTATATGGGTAAGGCTGAGTCTTGAAAGTGATCCAACATCACACCAATCACTGCTTTGGGTGTGCGTTGATCAACTGAAATTTGGTATGTATCGGGAAAGAGAAAACCTTCTAAGAAGGGAATATCTTCAGGTAACCAGGGATAGCGATCGCGGGGTATGTTTTGGGTCGCCTCCAGAAATTCCTGGGCTGAAAACCAGCCCAACTTCTCAAAATAGTTAGCCATCTGTTTTTGGGACCAACCTTCAGGTACTGTAAAGCTAACTTGCTGGACCTGTCCAGACCAGATTGCTTGGGCAATATCTGGCATGGAAGCTTGGGGCGATAGCTGATACGTTCCGGCATGAAACCCACTGGCAGAGTCCCACAACCCTTGCCACCGTGCCCATACCTTCCAAGCGGTGATAGAGTGGATGAGTCCCGCTTCTTCTAGTATCCTGCCAATTTCGTTGGCAGAAGCCCCTTTTGGAATATTGACTTGAAGTAACTTATCAGAGGGTTGAGCACTACTTTGGACAGGCGCGATCGCAGATTGCCACCAATACCAACCTCCTCCCCCAACACCACCGACTAAAGCAACAATGGCAACGACCGAGGCAATAGCCCATTTGTGGAAAGGCAGGGAATTTTTTTTGTTCACAGTCAAAAACAGACGTCGTCTATCAAGTCAACAGTTAGTCTAAATCATCCATTAGACGTTCCTCCAATAGAGGTTGAAGCTTGGGTTGTAAGGCTTGAAACTCTTTGGGAGAAAGAAGCTGCGGCTGCATATTCTCGCGCAATCTGACAACAAACAGCACTGGATCTATAGGAGTATAGATCGAATACTCTTGTTCCTCCTCAAAAAAAGTCGCTAAAAGTTGGTATTCTTCTTGCTCAGCAATCTCTTCTCCCTCTTCCATTTCTAGAACGAGGATTTCTTCTTCATCGATATCGGGGAGATCTCCTTCTACCGTCAAAGACAGTGCACTTCGCTTTAGCTTCAAGTTTTGCTCTGCTAATACAGCTTGTGCCGTCGGAAATATCTTTGCTAGCTCTTGCTCTTCTATCGGCTGAATAATCTCATCATCTTCTTCGTTAACCACCCATCCAAAAATATCTACAGGGTAATCAACAGGGTTTAAGAGAGCATATTCTTCGTGATCAATTGGGACGGATACCTCAACGTAGCAGATCAAGGAATTGCCTGCTTCATCCATCAAAGTTACCGTGGAACGGTCCATTTCCATGCGTGCGTTACCTCTACTCCCCAGATTACTGACCCATCGTTATGGCCTATAGGCTTCAGTTTAGGGGGTAATGGGCTTAATGGGTGAGAAAATTAAACGAAAAACTGAAATTATGGAACCCGTTCACGGAGAAGACTGCCAAGGCTTTTGATCAAGCCACCGTTGCAAAATCAAAGCCGCTGCTTTGCGATCGATCAAGTCCCTTTGTGCTGCTGGGTTGATCCGCTGTGCTCGCATCATTGACTCTGCTTCATGGGAGGTAAGACGTTCATCAATATAATCCAGGGGTAGATCGAGGGCTTTAGCAATCCTTTGGGCTAGTTTTTGAGTTCGTTGGGCTTGCGTGCCCAATTCCCCATTCATCGTATATGGGAGACCCACGACTAACGTTTGCACCTGCCGCTCCGTTACAATTTGCCGCAGCATTTCAATATCCCTCGCAAAGGATGTTCGCAGGATCGTTGTTAACCCAGTTGCGATCAACCCTGTACCATCACAACCTGCAACGCCGATCCTGCGATGCCCTAAGTCCAGCCCTAGCGCTGATATCCGTAGCATAAATCAAAAACTTAAAATTCTGAAGGCCAGACACGGCGGCTGGGTCGTTTTTGGGAGTGCTTATTCGGCAGCCGTCGGCCACCAGAACCTAGACGGCGACCATCTAGAACGGGGGGCATCCGGGTTAGCCAATAGGTCATTCGGCCCGGAACTGGATTATGGTTGGGTTGCAATCCTTGCAACATGTCTGATAACTGTAGGGTTTCAAAAGAAATAGAGCGGGATTCCCGCAATTTGTGCCAAACCGAGCGGGACATCATCAATGTTTGCTCCAAATCTTCAGCACCAATTTGCTGAAGATATTCCTCTCGTTCAGGCTGATAATCAGTAGAGTCTAGGCGGAGGGGGGCGGATGGATAGGCTTGCGTGAGCTGAGCCATATGCGCTAATAGCTCAGGATATAACCAGGTATAGGCAGGATGAACCGTGAGGCGAGCTTCGTGAGGGTGCGTTGCATTACGACAAAGCTTGATCTCAAAATATCCAATAGCTGCCTTGCGTTGGGGTTCAAAGACATAGGCTCTAATCCACTCCTCGGTTTGTCCCCAAAGTTGAATTCCCGACAATAAAGAGTCGACTAAATTGGTTTTGAAGTCCTGAATATGCCGATCAAAGACTTGCCGAACGAGAGGAGGCATGGAGGCTGTATCTAATTGATACAACAAGGAAGCATCTGCATTATTGACGGGCAAGAGGTTCGGCAAGACAGGATCTCGCTCAGCCAGGCAACTTAACTGCTCAGGCGCAAGAGACCAGTAGGTAATTTGAGCTAAAGGCTGAAAACCATTATGTCGATACAAGGCTAAGGCCGCCGTCTGATTGACTTCAATTTCAGTCAACCAGGTACGCGCCTCCCAAATATTTTCCAGACAATATCGTAATAGTTGTGTGCCGACATCTTGTTGGCCAAATGCAGGCGCAACACTCACCTGATCAAATCGCCACGTACTGCGGGAATGGTTAAAGGGTGAAACCTGAACTACGCCAGCCAATTCATGACTTTGTTCCCAGACGTAGGTCCTCAGCTGATCAGAAAGCTGGTTTGGGAAAAGCCTCAGCAATTTCAACAATCCAGACCAGCGATGGAGTTGCAGTAGCTGCTGCTCATGCCCATAAAAAGTGCCAACGCAGGACTGATCATAATTGTCCACCAGCAACCGCCTAATCGCTTCCAGATCGCGGTACTGGACGGGTCGAATAATAGGTTCTAACTTTGGAGCCACTGTGGTCATACGAGTTGCTAAGCTTGCAGAACTTAAAGTCTTGAGAATGCACGTGGGAATACCAACTGAAACCAGCCTGCTAATTTACTCACTAGGAGACATCAAGTTATACAAATTAGCTCAAAAAAGGAAATTTGGCGTGTTGATCTGACTCTATGGTATCGGATCTCTTTCCAAAAAGGGGATTGAGACAACAAGTTTTCAGACTTTTGTCAAGGGAAAACCGCTGTACAGAAAGCGGAGCCCTAAGAATTGTTGGGTCGAATCAAAACAACGGGGGTCTGTTCATCCGCATTACCCGCAGGATTGCTCCTCAGGGCCTCTTCAATTAGGGGTAGGGGAGCACCCTTGGTCGCAGACAAAATTTTAACTCTCTTCAGATCGTTTACGTCGACAATAGCTGCGGCTAAGCCTGTCTCTGCTTGAATTTGGTTGACAACCTGCTGCGGATCGTCTGGGCCTAAGACTATAAATTGATCAAAGGGCGGCAGAGTTCCAGTCACATCATCGATCAATCGTGCCTGTTCCCCTGCTAGGCGATAAAACACTCCCGCCTGGCCAAATACTTTTGCGATCGCACCCACTGCAAACGCCAAAAACACCCGCACTGGTCCCTCAATATTTACTAAGGTTTGCAACCCACAAGCCGTAGCTAAACTCGACGTCGGTAAGAAGAAATAAGCCAGTCGAGTAGCAACCCAACCGGGTTGGATTATACTTGGGTGAAAAATACGACCTTGCATAATTGCCACCGGGGTTTCACCAATGGTGACAATATCATCCGGTTGAGCATGGGGACTGACATAACGACGGACAATATCCGGACAAGTATCCAGTTGAGTTAATAAGTGGGTAGGGACAGGCAAAACTTGTCCACCAGATACAGGACGCCACTGCAAAGCCAATTGTGGATCGGGGAAACGGAGGGGAACCACTTCATGGTGAGTATTATGAATGCGGCCTTTAGGGCCATAGGTAATATAGTTGACCCGCACCCAAACTGCTTTGAGTTGGGTCAAGTCAGGACCCGTAATATCCAGTGTAATTTCTGCAGACGTTTGGTAGCGAGATTTGACAATATAAGCAAACCAATATCCATCCTCCCGGGGTTCGGCATCAGGATGCTTTGGCACAACCTTGATCTGGTGTTGAATATCATCCAGACTTCCTTTAGATAAAAGGGTCACATCCACTGATAACTCAGGGATCATGACTTCCAACTGTTGGGTGGGATTAAAAAAGGTTTGTTCTCCCACCAATCGATAGTGATTGGGCTCTCGACTCTCAAATTGCCAATTTCCAGGAAGGGCTTCTAAGGCATTCCCCTGACGACGGCGATAAGTCCACTCTAAACCTCCCCAAGTTATAAGAAGGACTGCAACGATACCAATTCCAATACTTTCTATGATCATTCCGTGTTTTGAATCCTTACCTTGAGACTCCTGCAAGACCTGGCAATCATTTGATAACTTTCTGTCTCATGAGGAAAAAAGTATCAAACCGAGTTGATCATGCCATATGGCTGACGGTTCTCCCACAATTGGGATTCATTTCGATCCAGTATGCATTTTGCAGACGTATTGATTTAGAAACCGAAATTGCTATAGTCGAGAAATCATACCGCTGTTTTACCAAAGTTAATACTATTGATAGTAGCTGCTTTGCAGAGATGAACTTAACTTGCAAAAGCTACCCATACACAAAAGAGATCCTATACTTAAGAGGTGAAGCAAGTATGCTTCCCTGGCAGATAAAACAGCCAAATTAGAATCCATAGAAGAGGTCAATGAGCTGTTGATAAAACCATCTGTCTCGTTAAATGAGAATAACACCCAATTCTGGTGCTAAGCATCCTTAAATGTAGCGATGGGAGATGGGCCTTGAGGATTAGTTTACTCGGGTGACCAAAGTCTCTAAGTTCTCTTTATTGATGTGAGGAAGTCTTTCAGCGGTAGATTCTGGGTGTTATTCATTTTGAAGATTTACGTCAGCATTTATTCCTACCCTTCAGTTCAATTACACTTAAGCCCCAAGTTCCTCAGTTAGAGCTTGGGGCTTAAGGTTGATGTTCTAATTTTCTAAATTAGAACTTGAATGTGGTTCGAATAACTGGAATAAAGATGGGGTCATTCGAAGAGGTGTTGTTTGCATTGAAGAGGACAATTAATCCAGGTGAGATCTTGATATTGTCATTGACCTTAAACTGATACTGCGCTTCAGCAGTAAAGTTGGAAGAAGTTCCATCATCAATATCCAAGGTACCACCATCGATAATATAAGGCTGCTGACCGATCGACAGGGAGCCTCTGCTACCTTCTAGGAATAAGTCAGGGAAGATGAGGTTAGCAGCCCAGTTGAGCAACGTAATTTGAGAGTCTGTAATGTCAGGAGTACGGGCTAAGGTTATACCACCCCAACCGGACACATGAAACCCGTCTACAATTCTGGCATTGAATGAAAGGCCAAAGTTATCAGTAATGGTTTCCAATCCATTAAAAGGATCAGAAGTATCACCACCTAGATCAAGGCCACCTGTAAGAACTGGTGCATCTCCAGTATCGGATGTGATGTCAACATTACCCGCTGAGAACTCGTTACGAGCATATTGGACACCAATCCCGATATCCTCGGTTGGATTAAAGCCAATCTGGGCAAACACCCCATACGTGCCATCTTCGAAATCAAATAAACCGTTGTTATTACCTGCTGAAGTGGCAAACTGGGCGTCATCGGCTGCATAGACAACAGAGAGATTGACCTTTTCACTGACATCATAGACGGCACTGAAGGTCGTTCCTCCCGGTCCCCGGTGCGTTAGTGGATTAAAGCGGAAGAAGCGGGATAACGCACCACTACCACTACTCTTCAAGAAGGGATTAAAGGTTTCGACGTCATCCTTGTAGTCACCACCCACAACTGCAATTTTGAGAGTTAGATCGTCAATGGGCTTGAATCTATAGTTAAGCTCATCCAAAATGACGGTATTGCCTGCAGGGTCGTTCTCATCAAAGCCAAATCGAGCGTTGCTTGTTCCAGCAGAGCCAAATTCATCCAGTTCAGGGATATCAGCGGCTTCTAAGCGAACACGAAGTCGATCTGAACCACTGAAACTAGTATCAAAGTTCAGGCGAGTCCGGTAGCCAAGAAAGAAACGATCTTCAACAACAACACCATTGTTTTGGGTGTTGCCAGTATCTGTATCTACCCCCAGGATGCTGTCCAAGGGATCATTATCTCCGTCAAATACGAAGGCAGAACCAAAGACCACTTCACCGTTGAGCTTGGTAGTTGTGGAAAATTGTTGCGCTTCGACGGTCGCCACACGAGCTTCCAATCCATCAACGCGTCCCCGAAGCGTCGCTAACTCAGCCGCAAATTCATCTTGGAGGGCTTTAAGCGCATCTAGGTCTTCTTTGGTGGCAAAGCGATTGCTGAGGTTATCCAAACAAGCATTCACCAGAGCGGCAGCTTCCCGACGAGACATGGCGCGGCTGGGGCGGAACGTACCATCGGGATAACCTGCGACACATCCATAGCGCTCAACAAGAGATTGAATGGCTTGAAATGCCCAATCATCGGGTTGAACATCAGACAACTGAGAAACGGAGGTCACCTGATCCAAGTTGTCGCTTTGAGTCTCAGTCATTAAATCCGATACCGATGGCGTTGGAGTCTCAGCATCAGCTAATAGTAATGGTTGAGAAGCTTCACTCATTTCGGTTTCTAATGTTGCAACTGAAGCAACCTCAGGCAAAACTTTTTCAGTCAGTTCTTGAGACTCGGCTGCCATCGCAGCCGTGGGCACCAAAAGCGCTAGACCTACTAAAGCAGGGTTAATCAACCCAAACTTACGCCAAATCGTTGACATAACAATTATCTCCTCACACTAAATAAAAAATAACCAAACTTGCTTGGTTATTTGAGATTGAAACTAGGCCAAGATTAAAATCTTCAGTCTAGCTGTATTGAAAAGACATCCTGAACGCTTGATGACGGATCACGTGGATTCAATGACAGGTGTATGACATAACAACCTTTCACCCATCAGCCTTCGTAACATCTTTCCGCACCTTTAACCTATATCCTCACCAGCAATCAATACCATCAGAGAAAAGATAGAAACAACAAAGACTAGGTTAAGGAAAGGTCTCCTATGACATACCTCCCATCAATCATTCTTTGGGAAGGGATGTGGACAGTTTGCTAACTAACACAAACTCCATCAAGGATTACCAATGAAGCAGATTAAGATTCCTCTGGGATCTACGACCACGACACTCACAAGGGGTGGTGGATTAACTGCTTCTTGCGGAACAATATCGAATCACGCTGGCCCAAGCAAGCGATGGGCTCTACCGTTTGCTCACGCTGACAGCTCGACCTGTGAATTAGAAATAATGCTGACATCACTATTCAATCCTCACATACCAAAAATCTGAGTTCTACGATACTTGGCTCAATTCAAATCAAAAGATATAGCCATTGCCAACCGAATAAAGCTATAGGAATAAAATAAAGCAAATATGCGGATACAAATGACAAAATATCGGATATAAATGACAAAAAATTCCAATAAGTAGGTGAGGGCAGAAGAACGCAGCTATGTATTGAAACGTAAGTACAGTTCTAAGTTATTGCTTTAGCAGTCCTGCTAAAGCAATAACTTAGCAAATAGATACGTAGGTGCATGGTTTGCGATTTCAAGCCTTAGCTACTTATCAAATGACAAAATGCCGTCAAAATAGCGACTTGATAGGGTGCTTTGCCTTTCTAGTATGCGACTAAGATTCAAAAATCTTATCAGATTATTGAAACCATTTTCAATAGCCACTGACTAATTTACAGAAATTTACTATTTATTTAGAGACCGGAATTGCCGACTGAGCAAAGGCTAGATATGTGAGATCCACCAAACTGCCCCCCTGCCAACCCAGCCCAATCCGATGAGGTAAATTGTCCCATTCTCCTCTAGAATTTGGGTAACTGCGGAAAATAGAAGGTTCTATGCCCCACCCTCGGCTTCATGAATTGACCTTGAAATTAAAAAGCGATAATTCTAGCGATCGCCTTCTGGCATTGGTTGCCCTGAGAAATCTACCCACTTCAGAAGCGTTCCCTTTGATCAAACCGATGTTGTTTGATGACTGTCTACCCGTGCGCACAATGGCAATTCGTTCTTTAACCAGTCATCCGTCAGCCGAGGCAGTGTCGTTACTTGTGCAGCTCTTAGATGATTCTAATTATGAAATTCGGGCTGGTGCAGCCGGAGCTTTGGGATATGTTGGGGATGATAATACCGTGCAGGCACTTTCCAGAATTTTTTGGGAAGATACGGAATGGCTGGTTCGCTTTAGTGCCGCCGTTTCGCTGGGAAACCTGCAAGATCTTCGTGCCTATGCAGTTCTCTTGCATGCCTTGGAGCACACAGAGGTGATTGTGCAACAAGCTGCGATCGCAGCCCTGGGAGAAATCAAAGCCTTCGATGCGCTGGATACTCTTCTCTGTTTTGTCCAATCCGAAGATTGGATGGTCCGCCAGTGCCTTGCAAACGCGTTGGGAAACCTCCCCAGCCCCAAGAGTCTCTCAGCACTCAAATATTTGGCCAAAGACGATAACCCCCAGGTCTCATCTGCAGCCACCCTCGCCTTAAAACACATCAATGAGCCGTAAGATTGTCATTACTGGGGCTACACAGGGGCTTGGCAAAGCACTGGCAACAGGGTTGATGCAGGCAGGACATACGGTATGGGGGTGTGGCCGCACATCAACAGCCATCAATAGCCTTGCTAAACAGCATGCGGCTCCTCATGACTTTGCTGTGGTAGATATTGCCCAAGCGCAACAAGTCCAAATTTGGGCAGACCAGCTAATGGAGACTTGGGCAGCCCCGGACATAATCATCAACAATGCAGGACTTATTAATAAAGTAGCACCCTTGTGGGAAGTGCCAGACCAAGAAATTAGTGATGTGTTTGATGTCAATATCAAAGGTACCATCAATGTCATTCGCAGTTTTCTGCCAAGCATGAAGGCCAAAGGCCAAGGCATTATCGTCAATTTCAGCTCTGGATGGGGGCGGTCTACCTCTCCAGGGGTCGCTCCCTACTGTGCCTCCAAATGGGCAATTGAAGGTTTAAACCAAGCGTTATCGCAAGAAGTGCCATCGGGTCTTGCGACCATTGCCTTGAATCCTGGCATCATTCATACTGCAATGCTCGAAACCTGTTTTGGTCAACAGGCCCATAGCTATCTCAGCCCCACTGAGTGGGCACATAAAGCAGTTCCGTTTATTCTCCGGCTTTCTGAGAATGACAACGGCCAATCTTTAACTGTTCACTAGCTGACCTGATTTCATTAATTAAGACCCTTGTGACTGAAATCTCCTTATTCTTAGCCAACTTAGAAGCGACCCAACGGTTAGGGAGACTCTTGGGCCAAACTTTACCAGCAGGCAGTGTCCTACTTCTAGAAGGTGATTTGGGATCTGGGAAAACCTCGCTGATTCAAGGGTTAGGCCAAGGACTTGGGATTGCAGATGCCATTGTCAGTCCTACTTTCACGTTAATCAATGAATATCATGACGGCCGAGTTCCCCTTTACCATTTAGACTTGTATCGTTTAAATCCTCAACAGGTTGACGAGCTATATCTAGAAACCTACTGGCAAGGGATTGAAGTCCCACCCGGAATTGTTGCCATTGAGTGGTCTGAACGGCTTGTCCATCGACCTTTTGACTATCTCTTCATTGGGCTACACCAGCAGGAAGAAGCGAGACAAGCGATCTTAGAAACCGTTGGGAATTTTCAAGCCCTTGATCTAGAACAGTTGTAGCTAGCTTTGGATACTAGGCAGATATAGAATGCAAAGCTTCTAGTGTTTGGTTATATTGAGCTGAGAGATCAAAGTTCTGGACGAACAATTGTTTGTCCAAACGCTACCGGATGCGCCAACCTAACCATCGCTTTAACCGAAAACATTTCTGCTGCCGCACAACATCCCATCGCAAAAAGATCACTTGGCAACGGCGTGGACGCTACTTTTACTTAAGGTTTATTCGATTGCAGGGCAGCCCAAATGCGATCGCACGGGGATTAGCTGTTGGAGCTTTTGCTGGCATGTTCCCTATTTTCGGATTTCAAATCCTATTCGGCGTGTTTCTAGCAGCTTGTATTCAGGGAAATAAATTAACTGCAGCTGCCGCGACTTGGATTAGTAATCCCTTCACCTATTTGCCATTATTTGCTTTTAACTTCCATGTTGGTCAATGGTTGCTGCAAGCTCAGGAATTTGAAGTTGAGCAACTCCAAACACTTCACTGGCAAGAACTCCTGGCTTTAGGACCCGGTTTTATCGCAACTTGGTTTACGGGCTGTTTCGTTATGGGATGCCTGGCTGCAATTCTTGGCTACTTCATGGGTTTATGGCTAGCCCTACGACTGAGGCAAAATCGCCGCTCCCAGCGCAACAACAGCTAAACCCTTCTTCAGCTATCCCGCTGGTTGTGACCAATCCCTTCCATAATCCTTTTGAGCAAACATGACTGGAGATATAGATTCCAGGTATCTTAAAGGGGGGTGCGAAGAAAATTCCTGATTTGCTGGTTTGCATGAGGAGAAAAAAAGAGGCTATTGGAACACCCAATCGGCTGAGACGTGCGCAATAGACTTGAATTTATTCGTAGAATGCTCATTCGAGTTTGAACATTATTCAAAACATTGAATTGCGGAAATACAGAATTAACATCATCTAGCCACGAGGTATGCACCGTGACGCCGCCATCTCTTCCCCCTTCTGGATCAGAGCAAGTAGAGTCTGTTTCTTCTGTGCCCAATTCAGGGGGATATGCAGAGCAAAAAAGCCCGAAAGAGCCCTCTACCCAAAGAGAGCATTTCACCTCAATCAAAGCAAGATTAATTGCTTGGGTCATTGCTTTGAGCTCATTACCCGTTCTAGTTGTGGGAACCGCGACCTACTTCACCGGCGAGATGCTCAATGAACAGCTGAGTACCACCAGACCCACAAACTCAGCCAATTGGGATAAAGCCCAGACCACGTTACAGAACCGTATCCCTCCCTTGCTTTTGGGTACAGGCGCTATGGCCATCCTATCGGGGAGTCTTGCCATTTGGTTAATCAATCGTGAGCTACGTCCCCTTCGCCAGGCAGCTCAGCATTCTAATCAATTGGTGAATCGGCTATATCGACAAGAAACCGGGTCAGAGATAGAAAGAGGGAGTAATGACGAGTTATTGGATCTCGCGAATAATATCAGCCTGATTGACGCCCAGGTACCCAGCCTCATGCATTTTCAAGAACATGAAGCGGCCCGAGCAGAATTGTTGATGCAATTTATTGGTCAACTCCATGTTGCACTTTCCGAAGAAGATTTGTTGAAAACAAGCGTGGAAGAGGTCCGTCAAATCTTACAGACTGATCGCGTGACTATCTTTGCTTTGGACCCAGACGGTGATGGCACCTTTGTTGCAGAATCTGTGGCTCCTGGCTATCCCAAATTATTATGGTCATCCCTAGTGGAACCGTGTTTTAAAGAAGGGTATCAGGAGCAATATCGTCAGGGTCGAGTGCGGGCGATCGACAATATCTACAAGGTGGGGCTGAACGATTGCCATATTGGATTGTTGGAGAGATTTGCGATTAAAGCCAATATCGTGGCTCCTATCCTCCAAAATGACGAACTGTTTGGTCTATTATGTGCTAACCAGTGCGCCAGACCCAGGGATTGGAATCCATCCGAAATTGAATTGTTCAGACAATTAGCGTTACAAGTCGGCTATGCCTTAGACCGGGCTCGAATGATGAGTCAGCTTGATAGCCAAGTCAATCAATTGCAGATGTTGATGGGTCTGACGCAGCGTATACGAGGATCATTACAAATAGAAGAGATCCTCGCTACTACGGTCCAAGAGAGTCGCAAAGTTCTCAGAGCAGACCGCGTCATTGTCTACAGCTTTGATGAAAATTGGTACGGAACCGTTGCTGCTGAAGCAGTGCAACCGGGTATTGCCAAAATGTTGTGGGCCAAGATTTCAGATCCATGCTTTGCAGAAGGTTACGTTGAACAATATCGGACTGGGCGGGTCCAAGCCATCAATAATGTCTATGAGGCTGGCCTAACGGATTGTCACCTTCAACAGCTGGAAGCCTATGGTGTGCAAGCCAACTTGGTGGTTCCTATTCTCACGGAAGATCATTTATTTGGATTATTAATTGCTCATCAGTGTTCGGGGCCAAGAACGTGGCACCCCACTGAGATAGATCTCTTGACTCAAATCGGCATCCAAGTCGGTCATGCGCTGGAACAAGCCGACATCCTGACTCGAACAGAACAGGATTGGGTCGCAAATACGACTCAAACACAGGCAGGCAATCAGCAGCTTCAAACCCTCAAACATCAACTCTTGGAGTATCTCCGAGCCAATCGACCCAGCCTTCAGTTTTTGATCCAAGGAACTCATCAACATTTAGAAACGGCCCAATCAGCTTATACGCTCCTACAAACAATCATAGATTTCGCCCAAGACCTCAACACCATCACAAGGCAATTCCAATCTCATAGCCATCAGATTCTGGCCCAAGTGGAAACAGCTCAAGAACATCTCAATCAATCGGTTAATGACCATCTCAATCAATCGGTTAATGACCCACACCAAATGCCAACGGTAGCTCAGGCAGCTGTCACTCAGCTTCAGGAACTTGAGAAACCCATGCAGCAGATTTCTCAAGTCCGCATTCTGGTTAGCCAGCTCTCCTCTCAGATTCAGTTGCAGGCGAAGAATATCGCTGTTAAAGCCACGCAGGACTCCGGTTCCCAGCAAGAAGTGTTCAGTGTCGCCAAGAACATCAGCAATATCGCTCAGAAGTTGGACGACAACATAACCCAAATGAAGCCCTTAATCGAGTCTTTGCAACGGGATCTTCAACAAAAAACAGCGATTCTGGAACCTCTAACCCGAGAAACAAGCAGCAGTTCGGGACAATCCTTCCGACCTGAGCAGCTATCCTCCAATCTAAATACCGAGATTACTCAACTCAATACTCAGATCGTAAGAATCACTCAACTAGTCAGTAGTCACCTCCAAACATCCTCAATGGCAAGCCATCAAGTTTTTGAGGTAAGCCAGTTTTTGCAGCTTCTTAAGACTCAAGCCCAATCGATGCAGACGTCTATCGATCAGCTAGAAACAGTGATGCCTATTGAAGGACCTCACTTTGAAGGTTAACGAACCAAAGCTCAAGTCCACTACTCACTGTTGGATGAGAACCTAACCAAACACAATAACCCGCATATTTATAGTGTTGAAGCTGTTAGAGGCCAGGTGTCGTTTGAGCAAATAGCGTGGCAAAATCAGAGGTTGGAGGAGCTTCGCCTTCCTCACGGGTCACCACATCAAAGGCTTTATTCTGGGCATTGGGTTCTAGTAGGGCCTGAACGACAACCTCAGCAACATCCGCACGAGGCAGTTTGTGAGGCATATTTCGCTCGGGAATAAAGAATGAATCATCTTTACCAACAATAATTTCACGATGGCCACCGGGCTCATCCATTAATCCACCCGCCCGGATAATTGTGTAGGTAATGCCAGAATCAATGAGGTATTGTTCAGCTCGTCGCTTCCAAATTAAGATATTGCCGTTACCAAGGGTGTTGAGATAGTGGTTCTCATCCGTGCCCCCCATCGAACCCACTTGGACAATATGTGCAACACCTGTCGCTGCAGCTGCATCAATCAGATTTTTTTGGCCTTTATAGTCAATGTCTTCAGGGTAAGCTCCTGGTGGAAACTCAAATTCAGGTCGTTGTCCGGGTTGGGGAGGACCTTTCATCACTGGAGCAGAGCTGGATAAAATCACTAGAGCCTCACAGCCTGCGATCGCACGATCGATACTAGCGCGATCGGTGATATCGCCGACAATCACCCCTTTCAAAGAACCCAGCTTTTCCTGCGCTTTCGTTTCGGAGCGGACAAAGCTAATGACCTCAAATTTATCGGCTCGTTCACGGAGTTTGTGCACCACAATCGATCCGGTTTGACCCGTTGCTCCAGTTACCAATACTTTTTTAGTCGCCATAGGTGCTGATTGTATCTACTAAAGAGTTACCAAGTTGCCTCTTCTTGACTGTAACAGAAGTAGAAAAACTGCTTCACCCTTGGCTTGGAACTAAGGGTGAAGCAGTGATCCCTTCTCCATCCATGGCAACAGAGAGTTATACCATTAATGGCTAAGAGAAGAAATTAAAGTTCCCTCGGATCCACCCTTCGGCATCTAAAGCAAATTTGGTGTAAAACCAGGAATAGTCATCGTTACTCACTGCTGGGTCAATGATCCAAGCGCGACGCCTACTAACCCATAGTGTGGAGAATATGTAGAAGTACTAGGGCCAGAACGGATATTGACTCGACTCCCAGATTGAGATCTCACAAGATGGGCAGGTGCTGCAAAAACCGGGGCCGCTGCTGGGATTGACATAAATGCAAGAGGCATGGACACATGCCTCTTGCATTGAAACAAGGGAATAGGGCTCATTGTCAGTGAGAATAAGGAACTTGGCTATAATCGGAACACATAGCATTTAATTATCAGACACTGATACAAGCTCTAGGTAGACCAATATTTTAGGTGCATAAACCTTTTTGATCGTCAGTATTTTAGGTGCATAAATATTTCAGGTGGATAATTTTTCCTAGGTAGAGGATTTGAAGATGGATCTAGTCGCGACAACCTACTCTGCACCCTGGGGAATGACCTTAAAAACTATCTCTGGGGTAACTAGTTTGATATTGATTGGCATAGCGGTTGTCGGCCTATTAACAGGACCAAAAGGTAATTGGATCTGGGTCCTCAGCATGGTGGGCATTCCTCTCTGCATACTGCTAATCACTGCATTGTTTACAGTCCGAGGGTATGTCCTCACCCCAGATGCTGTACTAGTGAAACGTCTGGTCTGGAATACACCAATATCGTTACAGGGGTTACAGACTGTTGAAGCTGACTCAAATGCCATGGAAGGATCGATCAAAACCATGGGCAATGGGGGGCTATTTAGTTTTTCTGGCTTTTTTCGGAATAAACGCCTGGGGTCCTACCGAGCGTTAGCGACCGATAGACGGCGTTGTGTTGTCCTTAAATTTGATCGCAACGTTATTGTCATTACTCCCGATAAACCTCAGACTTTCGTCAAACAGGTTAAGACGATGAAAGGCATTGTTTGAGGTAAGCGGTGTATTTCTAATCAGCCAAAACTTGCAACACTGCTTTGGGGGAAAGTTTATCTTTGAACCAGACTAAGCGAGCCGGAGTATTACGAAAGTTCACCCCAGCTTTATCAAGGTTGAGACGTTCTGAAATCGCTAAAATCAAGTCCGACCGATCAGCCTGTCGAACCTGGGAAAATTTCTTCTTCAAATACTCGGGTCGCCAATAGCCGACTATCTCCAGTAGAAATGTCCGGCCATCAGGATGAACTAGACGAAAGTCTGGAATCATAACACTTCCTGGGATAGGAATCAGATCAATTTCGCGCTCCAGCTTCCACTCCGTTTTGGTTTTCTGCCAGCGTTCAGCAAAGCTGGCTTCGAGCATACTGTCATAGGGTTTGCCAGGGGGGTAATGGCTAACTAATCCGCACTCGGAATCAAGGCTGAATCGACTAGTTCGCTGTTTCTGGGAGTAAGTATCTTTACTCGTTAAAGTTGCGGTTAGGCTCCAACGGGTCACGTGTAGTAGTGCTGGCAAAAGTTTCGCTAAAGCCAACCCATAACGAGTACTAGCACTAAATACACTGGCAGGACCATCAATTTTGAGGGTAAAACCCTGATCAGCATCGCCCTCGATATAAGCCATCAAGCTAAATAGCTTCAGGTATCGAAAGAGCAGCTTATACTCTCCCGGATCATTGCGATGGGCATGAATGATAATTTGAGTCGCTTTGTAGAAGACGCCCTGGACCTGAGACAAATTATAGCGATGCAGCAAAGCTTCGGGCGTAGGAGAATCAAACGCAGTCAAGATCTGATTGTCCGGTCGATCTGCATATAACCCTTCCCGAATTTGGATAGCACTGACCTCTCGTTCTAGTTCCTGACTCAAATTAACTGCTAATCGTTCTAAGGTTTGTGGGGTTGCGGCAGGACTCGGAACCGTCTGAGCAGCCAACGTAAAGACCCGTTGGCGTAACATCGGCGGATCGAGAGGGCTAATGACTTCAAAGGTGGAAAAGCCGCTGGATAGGAGGTGAGCCAGTCCCCGCTTGATTCGGTAATCAGTCCCGTCTCCTTCTAGATCTTGTAGCTGTTGGTTGAGTTCTCCTCGGGTTTGATTACAGGCTGCTTTAAAACAATCGATGGCTTCTGTTGCGATCGCAAGATTGTTCGTATTCACCGCCAACCGCTTCGGAATAATCGCTTCGCCTTGAAAGCGATGCATCAGTAAGTCAGAGGGCAACATCCTCTAACCCCCATCACTATTTTGCAGATAGTCTTTGATAGCGCTAGCCCCTCGCTCCCATAGCACTTCTCGCTCAGATCTATGCGATCGCAGATGGGAAAGGGAGCCAATCGACTCTGGCAGTTCACTCAAGCCGATATCACTGAGATCCAGCTCCGTTGCCCCTTCAAGGCGAGCAGCTTCTATCAGCCTCTCGGCTTCTCGATAGGCCGTATTTTTTCCATTACTGCTGATCTCGAATCACCTTTACCCGACGCAAAACACTGCCTTAGAAGAACCATCAATAAACTACTATTGCTCTATTAATCCTTTGAGGTTCGCCAATCCCGCTTCATAATCTTGCCCCACCGCACTATCCAAGACAAATCGAAGATAAGTACTGATAGGTTTCATTAAACGAGGTACCCCCGCTCTCATATCTGTATCTAGCGACCAAGCAACCAGCGTACCATTGTCTTGAGGGGTTAATTGAAAAGCTGCATCAGCCATTCCCTGTTGTCCAAAGTCCAGGTGAGTCTGCACATAGCTGAGTTCATCTAAAGCTGTAACCTCTTGCGTACCTGTTCCCACCATCGGATCTTCACTTTGCCAGTGCATTGTCTGCCCTACCCCATTTCCTTCGACAGTCAAAGTCATATTTGGGTCCATTTTTGCCCAGGGAGACCAAGAGGACCACTCCGACAAATTACTCACAATCGGGAAAATAGCGGCTGGAGGTGCATTGATCAATATGCTGCGTTCAACATGCACTGCACTAGAAAGAATTAAACCTCCCAAAACTACGAGTAGAAACAGCCCAATCAGTCCACCAATCGCATTTCTGAAGATAGTCATAATCCAGAGGGCTCCCAAGTTGTCATTCGCTTTTAGTGTAAAAAGAGAATCAGAATCTGAAGCAGGATTGAATGATGTTTTAAGCCCCAAAAATTACTATTCATTACAAATCTTACGCAGAAATAAAATTAAAGGCATGATTTAGATTAGAGCCCCACTTTGGGTATGACAGTGGGTTAGGACAGGCTAGAGGTAGATGATTGTCTTGCCACA
The DNA here is from genome assembly GCA_028285315.1 of Acaryochloris sp. IP29b_bin.176. Taxonomy (GTDB): domain Bacteria; phylum Cyanobacteriota; class Cyanobacteriia; order Thermosynechococcales; family Thermosynechococcaceae; genus Acaryochloris. Next base: position 779 of record JANQPU010000118.1, on the reverse strand, counting down.
CAAGGAGTGATAAACAACACCATCTCCTGTGACACGCATCATATTTTTCATCTGGCGTAAATTATATTCTTAATTTCAGTGAGCCGCAGCCAAGGAACAATCTGGTCCAGGCCACGACACAAAATCTAAGCAAACACTAATTCTTTATCCCCTCTGCATTGAAGGAGACTCCTATGACTCGCCAAATCAAAATGATTGCTGGATTGCTCGCTACTACAAGCGCTGCTGGATTAGTGGTTGCCGCATTCCCCCAAGCCTCATTAGCTGGCCAAAAGCACACCTATGACCCCATTTTGGTTCAACGCTACAACGATGGATGCGTCGAAAAAGTGGTGAAAAAAGGGAAAACACCCGCCCAAGCCAAGCAGATGTGTAGTTGTTCCATGAGTAACATGCAAAGCCAACTCACTGAGAACGAAGCCATCAGTCTGTTAATTAAGTCCCAGTTCAGCTTTTCCAAGGATAAAGAGACTGGATTACCCACCTCTCTCTCTCCTTACTTCGTGGGTTGCAAAGCTTAGCCCCATTGAGGGTTAATTTCTGACCGCCATGATTCTTGAATACCGCTAAAATACAAGTACAAATAAACTATTTAGCTGGTAATCTGAAACTGTCAGGGCTGATTGTCCAGAATTGAGAAATTACCACCATCTTGATAGGTTGAGTACTGTCCCTAAACCTTGCTCTGTCTGTATTTAATGGATTGTCCTCATTGCCACTCCAACCGAGCCTCACTTCTTCAAAGCAAGACTAACCTCGGCTATGCCCGGTTTCGATGC
>JANQPU010000117.1 GCA_028285315.1 Acaryochloris sp. IP29b_bin.176 | reverse complement strand
TTAGGGCACTGAAAACAACCACATCAAAAAGATGGTCTGCACAGGGATAAAACTAGGGTGCCGAAGTTATGCAACTCGCCGCCGAAGAAGGTGCGATTTTGCTGCCGAGGTAGATGCAACTCGCCGCCGAAGTACGCGCAATTTTGCACTGTGGAAGAATCTCACAGGAAGGCTTTGGCACACTTACAAAAGTCCGAGTAAATGCCACTTCGCCCAATGCTTGCGCCGATTACGGAAATGGGCCAAACGCCATACCAAACAGCAAAGTATCCACCAATGCCTGGAGGGTATGAGGACGAAATCAAAGCAGTTTCAGGTTGCTTACGATTACCTCAATGTCGCTCGGAACAGCAACATGGTGGATTGATGAATTATCAAGACCGTCTATTAAGGACGATGCAATACTTCCACGGTTCTAAGGATGCTGCTCGATTGTACTTGAGATCCATGGCGTTGATCTGGAATTTCCATCCCTACGGAAAGAGAATGACATCAAAAGATCTAGAGCGGTGTTCTCCCTTCAAAGATCCCAACGGGTTTCAGTACAACGACAACTGGTTACAGAATCTTCTCGTTGCTGGATCAATGAACGGTTACAGGCATTGACTTTCAGACCACTCCACAAAATCTGAAAGAACGAGGGATGGCTCAGGGGCAGTACTGGATCACCGTGGCAGGGACAGGGAAAACCTTTGTGAGGGAATCATTTGCTACTCCTGGATTCTGCCTTGAGTGCGCTGTTGAAATTGAAGAGAATTTTGAGATGGAGCGGGAGAGGGAAATAAGAATCTGGGGGCAGCGGCAGACTTGGTAAGTCTCTCAATAGTAACCAATCATAAGAATCTTGTCTATCTAGCATTATAAGCATTATTGCTTAGGCAAAAATGCTACCTTGAATTTGAGGGTAGCCAAGGATGCTTGAATCCATGAATAATCTGAGCATTGATCAGCATTCTATTTTGGTAGTCGATGACGAAGTACCAATTCGTCGAATTTTAAGTACTCGACTATCCATGATGGGCTATCAAGTCTTCACCGCTGCTGATGGCGTCGAAGCTTTAGAAATCTTTGAGTGTCAACATCTGGACTTGATTGTTCTAGATGTGATGATGCCTAAGCTGGATGGGCATGGTGTCTGCCAAGCAATCCGCAGAACATCGAAAGTTCCGATTATTATGCTGACGGCTATGTCGGATGTAAGGGACCGTATTACTGGCTTAGAAATGGGGGCTGACGATTACATGGTCAAGCCCTTTTCACCCAAAGAATTAGAATCTCGGGTTCGGACTATTCTCCGCAGACTGGATACTCTTAAACCGCCTAACTACCAGATGACAATCGGTTCACTCCACATTGATACTAACAAGCGGCAGGTATTCCGAGAACAGGAACGGATCTTCCTCACTCATATGGAGTTTAGTCTGTTAGAACTATTGGCTAGTCGCCCTGGAGCAGTAGTTCCTCGTCAAGAGCTGTTACAGAAAGTATGGGGGTATAGCAAAGAGTCCATCGTTGATACACGGACAGTCGATGTTCATATGTCCCGCCTACGGAATAAGCTCAAGGCCAATTCAGCAGAATTCGAGCTTATTCATACGGTTCGTGGGGTGGGTTATGTACTGAAAAACGATCAATCTCATGGCTTGATAGATCACGAGGCGAGCTAGAAAATCTGACAGTTTACGAAACAGCTCAAGTCAATGTTGGTTGCGGTGGGGGGAGTGGTCGTAGCTTGTCAGCAAGGAGAACCTATCGACCCAAGAGCCAGTATCAGAATGGGCAAGGACTTTAAGAAGTTCACGCAGGAATTGACCTCGATCCAAGACTGGTATCAAGCAGCTCAGCAGTTGGGCGAGAAACCTGAGTACCTGAAGGAGATTACTGATACTGAAGCAACCTTTTGCCAAGGTCAACCCCTATCCCCAGATAAAAAGCTGGTGATGAACTGGGACAAAAATCAGCTTGCCTACAATCAATTGTCCGCAGACCTCAATCAGGAAGACTCGCGGGCTTTTCTGGTGAGGCTTGCAGCAAATGCGTTCAAGCAGGGGATTTCAAGTTTTCGGGTCAAGGCAATCCTCTCGTTTTCGCCCATGATACGTGACCTCGAAGCGCACAAAGGAGAACGAGCTAGCCTAGTCATCCCTGAAAAACCTCATCAATGTAGACAAACTGGTTTTTTTGAGGGTCAAAATCGGCTGTAGAATTGCCAGAAAAACGTACTGAATCCTCAAAACCTTGCAAAATGATTTCCTCCTCAGCACCAGATGGCCCTCTGCTAGAGCATCAACTCAACCACAAACATCCGTTGTTTAAGCTGGCCCACTCGATTGACTGGCGTGCCATTGAAGAACAGTTGGGTCGCACTGCCTCTGACCAAGGCGGACGTCCCCCGCTACCGACTCGCTTGTTAGTGGGATTGCACTACCTCCAAGGGATGTACGACGAAAGTGATGAATCAGTCGTCAGCAAGTGGGTTGAAAATCCCTACTGGCAATATTTGTATGGCGAGATAACCTTCCAGCATCATCTGCCGTGTCATCCCACAACATTGGAGAAATGGCGTCAGCACCTGGGTTGTGAAGGGATGGAAACATTGCTCAAATATGTGCTTCAGAACGCGATGGGGCATGGTGCTTTGGTTGCCAAAGACATTGAGCGGGTCAATGTTGACGGTCGTGAGTCAATAAAGTGTGGGTTTGCTAAACCGATAGGGAGTTGAGTTTCCCTATCCCCTGATGCAATGCCCTTTATGTGGTTATCCAAAGACCCACAAACACGGTAAAACCAGTAAAGGCAGCCAACGTTACCGTTGTCCCCACTGCCAGCAAACCGTCAGTGAAACCTTTGATACCCTTT
>JANQPU010000105.1 GCA_028285315.1 Acaryochloris sp. IP29b_bin.176 | reverse complement strand
ATTTGATTGGTAGATCTGATGGAGTCAAGGATAGATTTTCAGCCGATATCCCTGGATACTGAGGACTGGGGAGAGTGGCTGAAGACTAGGATTCCTCTAGAGGGCGAGTCTTTGGGGGAATCCTAGCTGTAAGGATGAGTTCTGTACCCCCGAACTTCCCCAGATTTGGTTGATAGGTTTTGATGGGGGATTTGCACAGACCCCCTTATTGAGGACCATGAGTTACTGGTGTATGCCCCCTAAATTTGCTGATGAGCATTAGGGGGTTTCTTGCTGTCCTGGGCAAGGTTTCAACGTTCCCAAGTCCTCTCATGGCAAGCATCTGAGTATCTTGAGTTGACAAAAAGGCCGTAAAATTGGGCATCGTGGTTAACATGCTTGGGGAAGTTGAGGTATGCATCTATCTGAAGCCAAGCTAGACCTAGCGGTGTAAGGGCATTAGATCCTCAATGTTTCCACAGATTTGATTGATAGGTTTCGAGTGGGTTTCTTTAGAACCCACTATCTAAGAAGTCAATTTACTGAACAGCATACCCCCTGTAGAGGCCGTGCTATGGGGGTTTCTTGCTGTCATGGATCTGGCGAGGGACAGCAGCTATAAAAAAACTGGCAGTGTGTCATGGGTGCCTGCCAGGTAGATGGGTAATTAGAGTTAAATCGTTGAGTGTATTCAATCACTCTACCAGCCCTTAATTTTCTCTCCCCTCCGCTTTCATCCGTCATCATGTTATTTCGTGAATATGAGGCATCAGGTGCTCTGGTATATAGATTCGGGGTGGTTTAGTAGGTGCTTGCCAGGTTAAGTCAAAAATAATGCTAATCAATACGCCATTGATTAGTGTGGAGAACAACAACAACCCCATCATCATCTTGAATTTATGCTCAGCTTGGATGCAGCGACGATAGAGTTGCTCTGCCGTATCGACCGCTTCTTTGTACAAAAGATGCTTTTCTAGGAGAGTGCGGCTGGCTTGAGTGAGTTTGCGTTGCAGGTGAGCGATCGTGGCTTGATTCTGGTCCGTTGTTAGGCCCCAGTGACTATGCCTGTGAATACTGGAAGATTGCTCAGCCATGCGTGCGCCCCCGAAGTGTCGTTGTGGCGTTTGGGATAAGATAACACTTCATCGATTCAGGTGCTATTGGCCCTTGGCATTTCCTCGTTTTTGAAATAACAGTTCGCAATCGCAACGCTGGCATCCCATCCGCGATCGCGATCCCTCACAACCAGTCAGCCCCCCGACCTTCCCTGCTCTAAGTTCTCGCTCCATGCCGCCGTTCCCTTTTGTAATTGAGCACTCATCATCAGCTAGAAAAAGAAAGAACTGGCAGCTCCGCCAAAGTGCTAGCCAGTTCTTTTACATGTGGTTTGAGTGTGAGGTATTCGAGTGATACATCCATCTTGTGTCTCAGTCTATCAATCATTAATTTCCTCTCCTCACTCCAGTTTTGATTAATATTTTCCGGTCTGAATTAGGGTTGAGTGCCATTGATAAACAAAGGCCCCTAAGCAGACTCAGCGTATCGCTCCAAATTCTTCATGATTTTATTGAGAATCAGTCGAATTCCTTCATGGCTCAAGCCAATCTGTTGACCAATGTCTCTCATTGATTTGGGTTGACCATCTTCGAGTCCATATCTCTGGCTAAGGATAAACTGCTCCCGTTCGTCCAGGTGTGCCATGACTTGAAACAACTGCTCGTCGAGTTGCAGGGATTCCAAGTACAGATTGGGTTGCTCATCTCCAGCCAGTAGATCGAGGAGCGTATCTTTTTGTTGCTGTCCAACGAGCTGGTCGAGGGACGATACGTTTTGGAACAGTTGTAGGGTGCTTCTGATGATGTTTGGCTTAATGTCGGTGGCTTTGGATAGTTCAAGGAGGGATGGTTCTCGACCCAGTTGTTGACTGAGTTTTCTGAAGTGCTTCTTGATTTTGTTGACCGTATCCCACTGATAGTGAGGAAGGTAGATAGGACGGGATTTTGCGCGCAGCGCAGCGGTAATCCCTTGCCGAATCCACCAATACGCATAGGTACTGAATCGACAGCCTTGGGCGAGGTCGAATTTGTCTACAGCGGTACTCAAACCAATGCTACCTTCTTGAATCAGGTCTAGCAGGGGTAAGCCACGATTCTGATGCTTTTTTGCAATGGAGACGACCAGGCGTAGGTTGCACTCAATCATCCGTTGTTTGGCTTGGAGGCTTCCCGCTTTAGCTTGTCGAGCCAGTTCAATTTCTTCTTCATGCGAGAGGAGCGGATAGCGCCTAATCTGCTGGAGGTAGGCCCGAACGCTGTCAGTGGTGTACGTCATCAGGAAACTTCCAAACATCACTGGTAGAGGAATACCCCGAAATACTGGAAAAGGGAATGGAATGTTTTTCTTTCTTAAGAAATTAGAAGAATGATTGACAGTTTTCCCAGAGTTGGGGAGTATCACTGGAAGTAGTTCAGTAGTATCACTCAGGGCATCTGGCTTGTCTCTATCAGAGTATGGAGAAAGCAGATAGAACCG
>JANQPU010000099.1 GCA_028285315.1 Acaryochloris sp. IP29b_bin.176 | reverse complement strand
CAGAGTGCTCGCCAGAAATTGTCCCGCCACTATCAACAGATGAATCCCATGAATGAGTCCTCGTAGTGTCGCTAATCTTAACTTACAGAGTATTCAGCTCCTTTGCATAAGTCATGCCGACGGAGGGTCGTGGAGGCCATACTTTTGATATTAAAACCACTTTCGCTCGTCACAGCCTTGACGAAAGCCCCAATAATGTCGCTGGGATTTTCATGGGCTTCCAAAGGAACCATAAATTCTAAAATTCCTTCGTCATAAATGATGTGGGCAGCCCGATGTTCACCAAACGCCTCCAAAATTTTCTCATAGGTCTCCCAACTGACGTTATGGAGGGTTAAACGCTGCTCAGCGGCAGGGGTGGATATTACTCCATCAGTAGGTGGCAATTCAGTCTGAACCACAATCAAGCTCCTGATTGGTGAGATGTTTCTAGGATAAGTTGATTCAATAAAATCCGTCAGGAGGCCATTATCTTAACCGTGTAGTTTTCTGCGATCAATTGGCTCTTATTATCTCTAATCAATTAGGCCCGTCATAAGCGTGTGTCTACTAGCAAGGCACTAGTTAGAACTATCCTGAGCACCCTCCACGGTGAGGTTCGAGCACAAGTCAAAACACAGTGGACAACCCTCATGCTCATTGACTCCCAGGCAGTCAAGAACACCTGTAATGCCAGCGTTGAGAGTAAAGGGTTTTGTTTCTATAAAGCCACCAATGGCATCAAACGGCATCTAGTGGTGGATACCTTGGGCTTTCCCTTCTTTACCCCTTGCACCAAAGCGAGTGTGTCTGATGTTCAAGGCTTGATGGAAATGCTGAGTGCTAATATTGACTGCTTCAACTGCAAGCCCGTCAATATTCCTAAAGTGACAATTTTGGTGGAGCATGGCTATCATCTCAGTTCCATCATCCCAGCCTTACAAGCCATTTATTCCGGCATGATGAGTAAAATTGTTTTGAGCAGTCAGCCCAGCCCTCGAAGGGGCAAAAAGCAGCTCAGGGCCAATCAGGGTTTGTCGTAGTGAAGGCCAGATGGGTGATTGAGCGTTCGAATGCTTGGATGGATCGATGTAAGAGTTTGGTCAAGACTTTTGAGCGGAGCTTACACCATGCCACGACCAAACTGACCCTCTGCTTTATCAGGCTGATGCTTAAGCGCTTAGTGCTTGATGAGAATAAAGGTGGCAACAAGCAGAACAAAGTAACCAAAGCCCTTTTGTAAATGATTGGCTTCAATTTTCTGCGTCAGCCAGGCTCCAATAACTGTGCCGAGCGCAGCGGCAAGGGTAAACGTGAGCACTAGGTTCCAGCTCAGGGTGACCTGATTGAGATATCCTACAAACCCAGCGGCAGATTTGAAGGCAATGATCAACAACGAGGTGCCAATTGCTTCTTTAATCGGCAAGTTTCTGAACAACACCAAGGCGGGAATAATGGCAAAGCCTCCACCCACGCCTACAAAACCTGTAAGCACACCCACTCCCAATCCTTCCAGAGGAATAGTCAACCAGTGGTGTTTAGGGTGTGGCTGAGAGAGTATCCGGGAACTTTCTTGAGGTGGAGACTTTACCCCTGGATCACGAATCATCAGCGCACTCGCGAGGACCATGACAACCCCAAAACAAATCAGTTGAATCGTCCCCGTGATCCAAGGAAGAGAGGCCAACCGGGCACCGAGGAAAGCACCCACCATCGCAACAGGGGTAAAGATAGCAGCGGTTTTGACATTTACATGCCCCTGATGCCAATGGGGAATAACGCCGATCAAACTCACAGTGCCCACAATCACCAAACTCATGGCAATGGCAGCTTTGGGTTGAATGTCTAAAACATAAATCAAAATCGGCACGGCCAAAATAGAACCACCGCCACCGATCAGCCCTAGGCTGAGGCCAATTCCAACCGCGAGAATATGTCCAATGATCCAAGCCATTAGCTGACTGTGGCGACCTGGCCACACTGTTGATTAGCGGGAACAGCTTCAGCAATTTTTTTCGGATCAGGAAAATTGAGAGCCCCCATTAACTGAATAAAAGCAGCACGATCTTTCCCCACAAAGCGGGGATTAAAGTGTTTCTCTTCTCCAATGGTTGAAGCGGTTTGACCTTTGTAGTCATGACCTGGGTAAACCAAGGTTGTTTCTGGTAGGGTAAATAACCGCTGCACCACATGGTCATAGAGGGTGCCTGCATCCCCACTCTGGAAATCAGTACGGCCACAGCCTCTGATTAATAGGGAATCTCCCGTTAAGATCCGCTCCTCATTGACAAGGTAGGCCATATGACTGTCGGTATGGCCTGGGGTTGCGATCGCACGAACATTCACCTCACCAAGGTTTAAAATTTCTCCATCCCGGATCAACCGATCGGCACAAGCGGCTTCTGCCCGTTCGGGCACAATTCCTTGGCATCCGGTCAACTCGCGTAATTGCCCCGTTCCCGTAACGTGATCAGCATGAATATGGGTTTCGAGGCAGTAGCGCAGGGTCAACCCTAATTCATCCAGTAGGTTCACATCGCGTTCCACCTGCTCTTGCACCGGATCAACCAAGATAGCCTCCTTGCTGGTGTTCGCGATCAGATAAGTGTAGGTGCTGGTTTCTGGATCAAACAGTTGACGAAATAGCATCGTGCTCGCTCCTTTAAGCATGTTCTGGTCTCTATTGGGGGAAACGCCACAATAACGCCGAGTTGAGGTAATTTGCCTTCCAGTAAGGCAAATAAAACTAAAACATAATATAACTATATAGTAATATAAAAGTCACTTAATTGTCTACCCCAACTTCAAGAGGCACTTATACCAATTCGGCATAATTTTGACCTATGTTAGGGGAAATCAATAGTCGATACTTGAATTCCCCTATGCCCAGTGTTTTGAAAATAGAGATTGCAG
>JANQPU010000082.1 GCA_028285315.1 Acaryochloris sp. IP29b_bin.176 | reverse complement strand
TTGTGCATAATGCCAGAAAAAGGGGGAAAGCCTTGATGAGTAGCCTATTAGGCACCTTGCTTAGCTAACTCCCTGAAACACCGATTGAGCCAAAAATTTGAGTATATCTGAACTATTCTTAATTGAAATTTGTTCAACTTAAGGAAAGTTCAAAAATAATCTGAATTGAGAATGCTGAGGTACATCAGATTTGAACTTAAAGATATTACGGATTAAGCGACTGATGGCGTGGCTATCTTTTTTAAAGAACAGCTCGTTTAACCCTAAAATTAAATTCGTAGTTTTCATAGCTTACGACAGAGTGACAATCTAATAACATGTTTTCTATACGGCTGTCTGCGTAGTTGATCAGCCCCACATCCCAGCTATTTTGATGAAGCGATATCTCGGCCCCATACTTGGGTGCCCTGAGTGTGGGATCAGCTAAAACCCTGATTCTGTCGTGGGCTGAAACCTTCAATTCTCCTTAGAAGCGGGTTCAAGATGGGATGAACCGGAGTTCGAGTTTGGTAGATTAAATGGGAGGGGCAATGCTTTGCGTTAATCGAAAGCATGCTCAATTATCATTCGCTTTGAGATAAACGTTGGATGGATTGCCCTGCTAACTGTGAGTGAGCATCTGAGAGTAACTCAGGTATTTTGGCAGCATGAGGACTAGCTTGTAAGCACTCCCGAAGATCGAACTCTTTCACTTGGGTTGCTTTTTGGCCAGGAAACCAATGACTGGCTTGACCCAGCAAGTTGTAGCGCATCTTTGCATAGTCATGCATATCGTAGGCAATCGCTAGGTTGCGAAGCCAAAGGATAACGGGAATGTTGATATTGCCGGGAGTTTGTTCATGAGATGGTAAATTGTGGTACCAAGTATTGACCCACTCTTCTCCTAAGGTTGCGATCGCAGCCGCTTGCAACCGCTCCAAAATCGGTGGCAACAAAGCATCTGCTTGATCCAGTAAATCCAAGGTTTTGAGATGCTCATCAAAGTCACTCGGACGAGCGGCTCCCAAACTCAGGGTATGCACTTGAGGGTGACTCAAGCAGAACAAGTCATTAAATACCATCGGACTCAGTGGATGGCACAGCTCTACTAATTTAGGAGAGGGTTTATACAACATTCCTCCTTTGTCTGAAGGGCTAATGATAAACACCCCCACATCCCATTGAGTGGCCGCTTCAATCGCCGGCCAATTAAACTGGTTAATGTAGTACCAATGCAAATTTACATAATCGAATTGATCCGTCTGAATTGTGTCCACGATTAAGTCCGTTGGGCCATGGGTCGAGAATCCCACAAACCTCACTTTGCCTTGCTCCTGCAATTGATGAGCAATGTCTAAACATCCCCCAGGACGAATGGCGAACTCAAGTAGTTCAGGGGTATTAATGCCATGAATGCCCAGTAAGTCTACATAGTCGAGCTTTAGATTTCGCAGCGATTGCTCAAAGGTAGATCGAAACTCGTTGGCATTTTCCTTGGGCGCTACCTTTGTCTGGATGATCAGTTGGTGACGGGGGATTTTAGGTAGAATTCGTCCAAGCTGAAGTTCTGAGGTGCCATATCCCCGAGCAGTTTCAATATGATTGATACCTAGCTCTACGGATCGCTGTATGGTGGCATCCAGGTTGTCTTGATTAGCTTTAGGGATTTTCCAACCTGGCTCGTCTTTCCAAGAATGCTGATATCGCATTCCCCCACAGGAAAATACAGGTATTTGCAGTTCTGTTCGGCCAAATCGACGATATTGCATGCACACCACTCCTCCACTCACTCAGTCACGATGAGTATGGCTAATCGCCAGCGTGTATGAGTCTCAGTAGATTGATACTTGCTCATAGGGCTTAATAATGAGGCTCAATCCCTATTTCAGAGAGGTCACAGAGAACGCTGTTAATTCACCTGACCTCAACAAGAAGAAAGCTTTATTTGTCATAGCTTATATCCATGCTGACGTTAACCCACCTGATTGATAAGACAAAATGCTAGAAAATAGTTTGTCAATTCTGGTAGCTTGATGGTGTTGTCTATCCTAAATGTAGTTCAAAGTCCATCATCAAATGGGGTAAAGATGACCTTCAAAGTGAACGACAAAGATACTGCTGTCATGATTGTCACCGCCCCTTTTGCAGGGAAAGGTTCAGATTGGAGCTGCAAACAACACCATAACGGTTTTTAATGATACCTTCCGACTTTATTACCTTGGTCAAACAATGGGCCACGGCATTAGCTAATTCTGCTTCAGCCGATCAGCCTTTGACTGCCAAAGAAAAAGCTTAACTCTCCGACGAGTCTCTGGTGTGTTTGCTCGTAATGGTGCATAGTTTTTTTAGATCTATTTATTCTGGCAAAACTTCTGGTTGAGTAGCATCCAAGACCATGGGCAAAGCTTCCGCGCCCTGATTTAACACCATTGTGGTACTGGAATTATGAACAAAGCCAATATGCTCATAAAAGCGCTGTTGATGAGTGGTGGTTAAGTAAATGCGTTCAACTTGGTTCATGTGGGGGTGAGCCAGTAGAGTCTGCACGAGTTGGCGTCCCAATCCTTGGCCACGATAGTCGGGGTGAATTACCACATCCCACACCATTGCTCGATAAATACCATCCGACGTGGCCCGCGCAAACCCAATCAATTCCTCATGGTCCCAGACACTGATTATGGGATAACTGTTTGCGATCGCAATTTTCCAATCTTCCAGGCAGCGCTCACCAGCCCAAAACGCCCCTACCTGAAACAGCCGTTGTAGCTTTAGTAACTCGAAGGGAGTAACCTGCTGACTTGCCTCGGTTAACCCGTCTCGGAACTGAATGTGTCGATTATCCATAGCGATGATTATGTCCTAGAAATCCTCGAAGCACAAGAATGATCATTACCCTATGCCTATGGTTAGGATGAACCAAGTCAACCAATTGATCAGTAAACAGGTTAGAGTGTATGAGCAATTTTTAATAAAAGTACACCTATTTTTGTACTTCTTGATACAATAGCCTTATGTCGTAACGCTTCATTGCGAGATTCAAGGGATGTTAAGGCAGAATGGTAGGTTCATCTTATGTCCTTTGAGTGATTGTTTGTTCGGTATGGAGACCCCTGTGCAACTTAACTCACAGCCCCTTTCCAAAAACTCTAATCGGAGAGAAGACTTAAGTGAATATGTAGCTCATCTACAGCTCCATATGACGTTACAAGCTCGTAACCTAGTTCCCACCTTGACTCATCCCGAAGATAGCCGTGAGGAAATGCTTCAGCAAACCCAGGCGACCTTCGAAAAACATGTATCCCGCCAAAGTGTTTAACATCATAGCTGGCAACTTAACGTTATAAATAACAAATTTTAATGATTTTCAACTAGTGATGGGGAGTGTTTACTGAACACTCCTTTTTTATTGAACCCAATCCTGAACAGGAAACCGCTCTCCACGGAGAGCGGTTATGGTAAGTGAGGGAAAGTTAAGAAATTAGAGCACTTTAGAAGGAGAAGGTGGCTCTCACTAAACCTTGAATGATGTCATTGGGATTGCCGTTGCTGACGTTGAAAGGATTCGTAATCAGCATGACGGTTGGTGTGATGGTAATGTTCTCATTGACTGGGAACCGATAAAACGCCTCAAAGTTCGTTTGAGTGGAATAGTTCGGATCCGTCGTGCTCACAATGAAAGGTTGACCCGCTGCCACTGCCAGGAGAGAGCCAGGTATTAGCAGATCATTCACCCCAACACCCGCCATCCAGGTTTGAATGCTGCTGTTGTCGCCAACAGGAAGCACATTTTGAAACAAATCATTAGTGACACCGCCGTTGGTGAGTTGGGGATCAATCGAGATTCCATAGCGTCCGAAAATACCAAACTGCCCTAACGTCAGCTCGACATTGGCACCAATAATGTTTTGGTTAACGTTGTAGGTTTCAGCATGGGTAAACTGAGCCCGAATCGCAAAATTATTTTGGTCATCCTCTCCAAAGTCATCCGAGTATTCAATTTCAGCCGAAGCCTGGAATGGGTCGCCAAATAAGCCCCCTTCGCAGGTATTGAGCGGATCGGCACAGGCATTCACCGCTGTACCTGAGGCAATGCCTGCATCCGCCGCAATAAATAGACCGCGAACACTGACGGGGCCGCCATTCACATTCCAGTCAAACGCAGTTCCTGCCCCACCAGGGCCGTCAACGGCTTCAGAAATGATTAAAGGGTTATTAATGAAAAAACCAGAACTGAAATCAGCCGCTTCATCATTGGCGTAACTGTTGCCATCAATAAAGGCGCTGGGATAAATTAACGGACCTACGGTGACGGCTAGATTCTCGACGGGCTTGAAGGTATAGCCCAAGTTGTACAACGTCACGTCTGGCCCGGACCCCGTATAGTCCACTACGCCGGGATCACCCAGAGTGGTGGCGGTGCCTGCCCCAACAATAGGGGGAACGGGAAAGAAATTGGATGGCCCAGCTACACCCGCAGATGAGAAGAAGTCAGAGCCACCATTCCCAGTTTCCAAAGTTAAATCAAGGACGTCATCACCATTGAAGCTGGTGAGAAAAGACATCCGTACCCGCGAAATCGCGCTGACTCGAGAGTCGCCTGGATCAATGTTGGCGATACCCGGTGTGCCTGTGTCGGTAGCGGCGACACCTGTTGCTGCCACATCAGGGGTGGGAATATTGTCCCCTGGATTATCGATAAAATCTCCAAACTGAGCCGCCATAACGACTTGGGCTTGGAGTTTAGTGGTCGTTGAAAACTGTTGGGCTTCCACTGTAGCCACGCGAGCTTCTAGGCCATCGACTCGACCTCGTAAAGTCGCTAATTCAGCCGCAAATTCATCTTGAAGGGCTTTGAGGGCGTCTAAGTCTTCTTTAGTGGCGAATCGATTGCTGAGGTTATCCAAGCAGGCATTCACGAGGGCAGCAGCTTCCCGACGAGACATGGCTCGGCTGGGGCGAAATGTACCATCTGGGTATCCCGCGACACATCCATAGCGTTCAACTAGGGATTGAATGGCTTGAAAGGCCCAGTCATCAGGCTGCACATCGGAGAGTTGAGAGACTGACGTGACTTGACCAACCGAATCAGCGTCGGTCTCAGCGATGAGATCGGAAACAGCTGGCGTATTATCGGCCAATACTAAAGGCTCTTGCTGACTCTCCTGAGTCATGACTGAAGGAGGCTCGACTGATGTATCTGAAACCTCCAAATTGTCTGGAGATAAGGTGTTAGCATGGGCCATGCCAGTGACCCATAACGCACTTGATAGGCCAACTGTGCTGGCTAGCAAATGAATATTTTTCATGTTCATCCTCACACACATTTAGTTGAAACAAGTTGAGTGACTCTAGTAAAGCTAGGGACCCAACACAAATTGGCTAGATAATGCTCATCACTATCTAGCTTTTCTCCGCAATCGAAGAAACTTGATTCAGCTCACTAGTCTTTTTTAGAAGTGCTGCTGAAGAATATTGGTGATGTTTTTGGGCTTAACTTTGGTGTAGCGAGCCTTGTCGGGTAAAACAACAAGGTTAGGGCCAGCTTTGCATTTGCCGACACAGCCCATGGGTTGCAATTGAATCTCTTTGTCTTGACCCGAGGCTTGCAAAGCTGAATTCAATGCAGTGAAAACTTGCTGACTACCGCGCTTGCGGCAGCTTGATTTTTGACAAATTCTAATTTTGCCCTTCTGAGTTTTGCTCGCAGGCTCAGGGAACAGTTGGACAGGGGCATTCGAGTTGCTGGAGGAACCACCGGGTAGAGCAGGCATAATTGCCTTTGCTTTGAGCTTGATTTTGCCAGTTTTAGTGTTGACTTTTTGGTAACCCTGAACTTGAATCCAAGTTCCTGGCTGCAAGACCTCTGAGCAAGCTGGCCGCAAAGCTCTTGCTAGCTTAATATATTGTTCCCCTTGAGAGGTTGCTAGGCGTATCCCTTTGACATTACAGCTTTTTGACAGAATATAAGCCAGAAATCGGCCACTAAGGGTGAAATCCGTTTTTTTTGTATGCTTACCCATAAAATTATCAGTTAGTGATTGTTAAGCGGTTGGATGGAGATATCTACAGTCGATACTGCTCTTGGAGCGACTGCCAGAGATAGCCGGGAATATCTGGAGAGGGGCAGTGCATGACCGAAATATTTTCCAGATCATCTTTGCAATAGTGGAGTCCCACTTTAGTACTGCCGTCTAGGATGCTTTGGTAAGGGACATGCGGCGATTGGGCGCGACCGATGAAGAAATCTACCCAGTCATCTCGCTCTTCCCGAACACAAGGTAATGCCGGTGTGGCAGGTGGCCTGGCCTTATCATTCCCAGCACTGTTCCAGCCAATTAACCAGTTCTGCCCTAGAAGCGACAAACTGTTGGCGGACACTGTGAACTTGAGCGGCTTCCACATCATTGTTAATCTCCACACGCAACTGACCATCTGCAGAACACCAAGCATTGAGAGAAAGTTCTTTGAGCCGCCGGTGAACTTGCCGACGATCACCGGGATACACTCTCACAATGAGTGATTCAACAGTGGACTGATATCCAGATAGGCGCATCCGTGACCTCCAAACGGTTTGATAGCGTTGTGCTGTACTTGAACCCAATGATCTCCACTTAGCAAAAGAGTCGCGTCTGAGTTACGCGACCTTAAGACTGTCACTCGCCAAAAAATGAGCGAGATGAAAGGCTCTCTCTTCCGTTGCCAACAGCAACTTTTCAAATAGATAACGGGTCGCGCGATCACCGAGACTTTCGGCTTGGGCCGCTTGCGATCGCAACAATGAAACCACAGACTGTTCTGCTGCTAAGTCATGCTCCACCATCTGTCGCTCCGTAAAGCAGCCATCTGCTTCCGGCGTAAATACGCACAGCTCATCCAGCTGACTAAAGCTAGCAATGGGAACACCACCTAAGCCATTGAGACGTTCTCCTAGTTCGTGAACATGCCCCCGAGCTGCATCATCGCTTTCTTGGAAATATTGATGGAGTTGATAAAATTCAGCACCCTCGACGACGAAGTGATGTTTTTGATACTGCAAGTAGAGACCTTGAAAACTCGCTAGAACGATATTAAGACCTTCACAAACTGGAAAGGTAATTTCTATATCTAGACCCACCGGGTTCGCTTCAACCGTGTCAACCGCTTGGCTAGCAGTTTGTAACTCAGACATGCTGTTCCTTAACTTAGAGAGAATAATTAATTGAAAATAGATATCAATTAATTCCTACCCAAAAATTAGCAGAGAATAAATACTATTGCAATCTATTTTCAATAAAAGCTCTGATCTTTTTGGTGATGCTGCCCTGAGATAGCGGATAGTTTATGGTTGAGTTTTTCTAAAAGCTAATAACAGAGGGGGCTGTAGCTATTTTTGAGGCATGGAATATTGACGCGACTTTATCGGCGCAACAAATTACTGATGAAGATTCCTATAAGAAATCTTTAGAATATCCCGAACGAAAATGTGATACCCAGAACAAATCTCATTAGTTTGTTTGCGCGAGGGCCTTAACTCATACTTGGAGCAAGGCTATTCATTGATGGGTTGAAGCCCCAGGGGCAGTTGGGTTTGCTTAAAGAAAGGGGGCAGCTTAGGAACTGGGATGATGACGGGTCATGATCATGGTTTCCGGGTTCTGGGTGTGTAGACGACCATCTTCCATATGAAATAGCCGATCGGCTACATCTAAGACCCGGTTATCGTGGGTAACCATCAGGATGGTGCAGCCTTGTTGCTTGGCTAGCTGCTGCATCAGTTCCACGACATCTCGACCCGATTGTTTATCCAAAGAGGCGGTCGGTTCATCGGCTAGGACAATTTTGGGACGACTGACTAGGGCCCGTGCGATCGCAACCCGTTGCTTCTGGCCACCTGACAATTCTGGCGGATAGTAATCTGCCCATTCTGCTAAACCTACCTCGGTCAGCATATCGATGGAACGCTGATACGCCACCTTCCGATCAATCTCCGTATGCAAATCTAAGGACATTTGCACATTTTGCCGAGCGGTGAGGGAGTGTAATAAATTATGGGCTTGAAAAATATAGCCAATATAGCGACGGACCTGAACTAAATCATTCGTACTGGCCCCCTTGAGCTGTTGGTTGAGAACACACAAACTTCCCGATTGCGTGGATCGAAGCGCGCCAATCAGGGTCAACAAGGTCGTTTTCCCCGACCCCGAAGGACCAGACATAATCACGACCTCTCCTGGATAGATATTTGCACAAATCTCAAATAGGATTTGCTTGCGTAGCCTACCTCGACCAAAAAAATGGCTGACATGATTGATCGCAATAACTGGAGAAGTCCCCATACCTAAAAAATATCTGCTGGATCTGCTGCTTGAACCCGTCGCATCGCAATTACTCCCGATACGATACACATGATCAAGGTCAAAATAAATACGGTAGTGACTCGATCAGGCGTCATAAACATGGGTAGTGCTGTGCCGTCTCGAACCAGTTTGTAAAGTCCTAAACAGAGGGCAAATCCTGGGATAAATCCTAAGACTGCCAAAATAAATGCTTCTTGCAAGACCACGGAATAGAGAAACCGACTTTTGTATCCCATGGCTTTCAGCGTGGCATACTCTGCCAAATGATCTGAAACATCGGTATAAAGAATTTGGTAAACAATCACCATCCCCACAATAAAGCCCATCATGGTGCCAAGGGTAAAAATAAAACCAATCGTGGTACTGGTTTCCCAATAATTGCGCTCAAAGCGGACAAACCCTTGTTTGGAGAGAATCAGAACATCATCAGGCAATATTTTTTGGAGTTCAGACATCACTGCACTGACATCTACCCCCGGTTTGACATTGATCAGACCAATATCGATTAGTCCCAAGGTTCGGTTGGGAATCATCCGAATTAAGTTGACATCACTCGTAATCAAATTGCCGTCAGCCGAGAACGAAGCGCCTAGCTGAAACAAGCCGCCAACCGTAATCCGTCGCCCTGATACTTCTGTGGTGACTGTTTGCCCAGCTTTGAACTTCTCAGCGATCGGTCCATATTCCGGTCGGGAATTTTCATCAAAGAGAACGACATCTGGAAGCTTGATATCTTCTAAGTGATCTTCTACACCCGGTAACGTGAAGACTTTCTGGCTAGGGTCAAACCCAATAATCATGAGTTGGCGTGTACTGCGAGTGTCTGGATTTCGCCAAATTCCAAAATCTAAATAGAGGGGAGTCACCGATTCAACGCCGTCTATGCCTGCAGCTTGGTAGAGTCGCCTCCGGCTGAAATTCTTAATGGCAAATAATGTGGTGGACTGGGGATTAATCAGGACAATATCGGTATTGAGATTGACATGGAAATTGACGGCAGCAGTAAATAATGCCTCTTGAAACCCTAGCTGCATCATCATCAAAATTACGGCAAAGCCGATACCTGCTAGAGCGACAAAGAGCCGTACTTTTTCACGGGCAAGTTGTAACCAGGCCAAGGGAATGGCAAGTAGCATCAGGTCAATCGGCTATGCTTGGGGTTGAATGGCAACGTCAACTTGTAAGTTGGTTAACCCAGATACTGCAATACTGTTGTGGAGACGAATTTTGACTTCTACCACTCTGGTATCGGTATTGGCAGCTGGGTCTGTCCCCACAACGTCGTTTTTACCAATTTTTAGGCCAATCTTGTCAACGGTTCCTTCGATTTCACCCTTAATCACGGGGCTGGAAATTTTGGCAATTTGACCGATTTGGACCTGATTGATATCTGTTTCGTAGACTTCGGCCACTACATACATTTGCTGGGTATTGCCCATTTCGACAATGGCTTGTTGGGCGTTACTGTCTTGGTTGGCCAGGGCGGGAATGGCTTCTCCTTCCCGAACCAATACTTTGAGGACCTGCCCCGTTTGAGGAGCACGGATAATGGTACGAGTCATGCGGGCCTTGGCCAGCTCTAGGTTGCTTTTGGCAGAGGCTAAATCGATTTGAGCTTGCGATCGCAAGGTCCCCGCTTGGGTGCGATTGATTTGAGCTTTGGCATTATTGCTGTCGGTTTGCAGTTCTTCTTTCAGCATGTCTAGGGTTGCGATCGCATTGTTAAGTTGCTGTTGTTTACTGCGAAAAGATAGCACCCGATCATCTAAATCCTGCTGCGACACCGCGCCAGCTTTCTGCAAATATTGGTATCTTTTCAGATTGATTTGGGCTTGTTCATACTCAACTTTAGATTGTCGAACCAGGGCATCTTGGGCCACAATCTCCCTGACTTTGGGATTCTCCGCTTGATTACGGCGGGTCCTCGCTTCTTGTCCTTGGGCCTTTCCCAATTCGCGCTCTGCAATAAAGCGATTTTGAGCCTCTAAAAGACGGCTGGCAGCTAGTTTTACTTCCGCTTGTCGTTCAGGGTAGCTTTCCAGAAAAGCAATGGTTTCTCCTTTCTCCAGCTGTTGTCCCTCTTGTACCAATAATCGCAAAACCCGCTCTCCAGTGGGGCCACTTACTTGAATCACTTGTCCTGCGGGTTCAATGCGACCCAGGGCAGAAATAGCTCGCGATTTCTCAGAAGAGGGTTCTGGCGTGTTACTAGCCGGATTGGACTGTTGCTGAAAAGCCTGGAATACGCCAACACCCCCTATCCCCAGAGCTAAAGCAACGGCTCCAGAGATCATCCATTTCCCAGATGGTTTTAGGAATGGTTTGTCTCCCACACTGGTGGCTCAATTCAATACTTCCTAATTGTAAGGAATTTTACCTCGATAATCTGTTTTCATTTGATTAAATTAAATATTTACTCACAGGCTACCTATGTGCTATTCAGTTTTGGGATGTTAAAAAAATATCAAATTTTTCATCACTTAGTCTCACTTAACTCCTATGCACAAAATCTTTGGCCCTTGTCCCTTAAAATGCGGAATACGTGTTCTAAATAACTATTACGTGTTCTAAATAACCATGATGAAACCTTTTCTCCTTGGAGTGGCCTTATTCTCAACCTGCTGGATTTGCCCAGTAGCTCAGGCAGAAAATCCTGAACATGTGGAGCGATTAGTGAAATCGCGATCTTGTCCGAGGTGTAACTTGCAGGGTGCTGACTTATCTGCTGTTAATTTGCGGAATGCTAATCTAGCAGGCGCTAATCTGGCGGGCGCTAATCTCAATCTGGCCGATCTGACAGATGCAAACCTTTCAAACGCTATCTTGACGGGGGCTAGCCTCGCCTGGACCAACTTTACCGATGCTAACTTAGAGGGTGCAGACCTATCGCAATCTCAATTCGAAGGTGGAGAACGTTTAGGACGAGCATTAAGTTTTGAAAAAGCTACATTACCGGATGGAACGATTGCTTTCCCGTAAGCTCTTTAAAACTATAAGATTTAAGTTGAGAGTGTATTTTTTTTCATCCTCTGTCTAAGATGTCGTCAATATTACTTTCGGCGTTCAATGGGCATTTTACAAAGTAGGCGTTTGCGCCTCTAGGATAGTAAGCCCTTTACTGTAGGGGGTATGTGATGAAACGAATATGTCTTCTAGGGCTGTTATTACCCATGCAACTGATGGCTGCTCCAGCTTTTGCAGCTAAGACTTGTAGTCCTTATCGAGTTAATTATGAAAGTGCAATTTCACAAGGATTGATCACTCGACCATCATTAGTGAATAGTGCTTGGCAATCTTGGAATTTGTTTCAGGTGGCGATGCGTCGCAACGATCGCATTGAGGCGGCGTCGCGAGCAGCTCAATACCTGGTGATCTTGTCCGAATACGCAGGGACCAATCAAGCCAATCAGGCCCGGCAAAGCATTGAGCAAGAAATGGTTGGCTATTACAGACAGCCTGTAGAAGTTGCTATGCCGATGTTCGAAGTCATTCTTGAGAATAGTCCAGCCTGTCTAGCTAAATAGCTTACTCAAGCTGTGCAGACACCTCTGGTCGCAGACGATAAAGGACCATCTGTGGCTGTAATTGTTTGAGAATATCCTTGATGAGGGTACTGGGTCCCAGCGGTCCCCAGGGATAGCCATTAATTAAATAGGTTTGTGTTTGTTTACCCACTCGTTTGGCTCCGTAGAAACTCATACCAGCCTGGAGAATGCCTGTGCTCAGCCAAGGCAATAGACTTAGGGATAACTGGCTGGTTAGACCCCAAACAGTAGGGGTACTGATCTCCACCAGTATGAGACTGGCCAGACTTATGAGAATTTGGCCCCAGAGTTGATCAACTTGATGCCGATGCGTGGGCAAGTGATAGAGTTTGACCAAGGTGCCGATCAAGAGCAAATCAGTCAGCATACCGATGCCAACATCAAGGAATGCAAGGGGACAGATCGCAATCAGGATGGCCTTTAATCGGGCATACTGACCAATACAGGCTTGTCCCGATTGGGCCTCAAAAGTCTGGACATGTTCGGCAATGTCGCGCTCTACACTTTGGGCTTGCAAGAGGGTGTTCAAGGTTAATAATGTGTGGCCTTCTTCCTGAATGAGCTTCAGCAGCGCCGAGCGCAATGATTCGATATTAGCGGGTGGCGTCTCCCAATCTGTGGTGAAACGACCGTCTGGCCATTCTACGCGGACTTCTACGGGGGCTGGCGCTGCCGAAGTGAGCAAGATGTCTTGAGGTGATAGGATTTGCTGTAAGGATGGATCCACAAGGCGATCATAGATTTTGGCGGCATCCAAATCGGGATAGAGATCCGCCTTATTCACCACAATCAACAGTGGACGCCCAGCTTGGCGTAAATCTTGGAGAGCCTCTAGTTCCAAAGCAGTCGGAGGACCCGCAATAATAAACAGAATCAGATCGGCGGCTTGGGCAATTTCCTGGGCCATCTGAGCCCGACCTTGCCCCTCAATTTCGTCTAAACCAGGTGTGTCAATGAGTTCAATTTGTAAGGTAGATAGGGCATCTGGTCCGGTTATTCCTGGCGACCAACGAACAGAGCGAGGCCATTGAGTTTCACCATTTAATGGCCCAACTGGAAAAATCGACTCGGCAAATAAGGCATTAAGCACGGCCGATTTCCCTCGGCTGACAAACCCAAAAGTGGCAATTTGCAATAACCTCTGATTAAGCTTCAAACTCAAACTGGACAACATGCCAAGCTGATTTTGTAGTTCGGTCTGCAGGGGGATCGGGAACGTCTCAACTTGCTTGATGACTTGTTGAATGCTGAAGTGAGCACGCTGATAAAACTCTACCTGTTCGCTGGGAGAGGTGTTTTCCTCAGATGTGGTCGAAACCAGATGGGACTGAGCCACGGCCTATTTTTAGGATGCAGGGGCTTCTAATAGTCCGCCTTGACGGCGGAAACGGCCAATGGATTGCTGAGCAAATTCCTTGAGTGCATCCATCTTCTGATGCTCTTGGAAGACTTTGGCGACAATCTGCTTCAATTTCTCTGGATTCCAGTTCGATTCTGGAGCTGCCATAGCCAGGTCACTCAGTTCTTGGAAATGTTCCACTAAACTCAGACCTGCAATTCGAATCAAATGGGCAGTGCTAACCCCTTGGACAAGCCCCCCAGCCACAAACGTAAAGTGGTGCCCTTTTAGTAATGAACTCAGAGCCTGGGTAGAGACTTCCACTAAGCCCAGCTTGAGCATGGCAGTGGCGAGCGTGCTGGCAACGGCTTGGGCCTGCGCTAGAGAAAACTTCAGGCGGTACAAAGAGCCCAGTTCTATCACCATTTTGGCGCTAATCGCAGCCGCAGCTAGCATATCCAGCGTGGGCACAGGATTGGCAAAGGCAGTGGCACCCGTAATCCACTGATATCGTTCAATAATAGGAGTGGCGAGTTGACGACGGACTGCATTGAGCTGGGCTTGCACTTGGGTTCGCAAGGCGACGGTCTGCTGATAAGTTTGGAATAGAATGAGCTGTTCTTTCTCAGCAGCCATCACTTGATCCAGACGCTTCGTTAAGTTTGATAAGTCGGGTTGGGGACGCTCTAAGTTCTCCTGACAAGATCCGTCTTCGTTGTAGCGACGGACCTTGATGGCTTGTGGGTGGGCAGAGACTGCAACAATATCTTGTTCAGGCAACCAAGTCTGCAACTGTCGTTGCAATTTCTTTTGCAGAATTAAGCGCTGGGTCGGCAGGTATTGATCTTGCTTATTGAAGACGACCAACACTCGCTGTTTTTGCGCTTTCAATGTTTGTAAGCATTGATGCTCTGAGTTCGTTAAGTCACCTTGAATGACATAAAGAATGAGATCTGCATCCATAATGGCTGCTGGGATGGCTAGAGTCGCTGAATGGGAGAGACTCGCTGCTTCAGTGACGTCACAGGGATTGTTAAGCAGCTGTCCCCACTGGGTTCGCACGAGGTCAGCTAATGTGGATTTGCCAACCCCAGGAGCACCCATAATGACGAGGCGAGGGGCTTGTCGATGGACTTCTATTTGACTGAGCTGCTCCTTGAATGCTGAAGATTGGGCATTGGGCTCTGCTAAAGTCTCAAGCTGCTCAATCAAAGATTCAGTGGTTCCCACTGTCTTTTCCACAATGGACCTGGATATTTGGGTTGCATCTAAGTCTGGGATTTGCCGTTTAAAGCCTGGGAAAAACTTGAGGCTAAAAGCCAAGCTCCCTAAGCCGATGACCATCCCAGCCGTTAAAAATTCCGAAAAACCGTGATTACCACCAGGGATCAAGAACCAAATGAACAAGACAAGGGTACCAGCACCCCATAAAATCTGTTGTGATGATCGAGCAGACATAGACTTGAGATCCTTAACAATCTTGACATCCCGTCCTCGTCATTCTCGCAGATTGCTAGGGAAAATGTCAGGGCTTTTTAAAAAAGAATATCCCAGAGATTCGAATCTCTGGGATACCCTCAGTACTGGTGGCGGGGCACGGATTTGAACCATGGACCTTCGGGTTATGAGCCCGACGAGCTACCAGACTGCTCTACCCCGCGGCG
>JANQPU010000081.1 GCA_028285315.1 Acaryochloris sp. IP29b_bin.176 | reverse complement strand
TTTTGAATTTGTGCATAATGCTAGAAAAAGGGGGAAAGCCTTGATGAGTAGCCTATTAGGCACCTTGCTTAGCTAACTCCCTGAAACACCGATTGAGCCTATGTTTTTTTAGTCTTTATCGCGGGGGTAAAATTTGATTATGACCAGTCATAAACCTACTGTTAGCGTCATTATTCCAACTTTTAATAGAGCTAACTTGTTGATGTCTGCGATTCAAAGTGTTTTAAATCAAACCTTCTCAGAGTTTGAGCTGATTGTAGTAGATGATGCGTCTACAGATGACACACAACACAAAGTTGAGAGGATTAATGACTCACGAATTCGGTATATTTTGCATCAAAAAAATCTCGGTGAGTGTGGCACTCGCAATACAGGCTTGAGAGCTGCTCAAGGCCAATATATTGCTTTTTTAGATTCTGATGATGAATGGCTGTCACAAAAATTAGAAAAGCAGCTCAATTTATTTAAGACTGCTCCTGAAGATGTCGGTGTGATTTACTCATGGCTGCAGGTCATTAATGATCAGGGAAGCATGATTCGGATGCGAAAACCCAATATTCGCGGTGATGTGAAGGATTGTCTAATGTATAAAAACCTCGTTGGTACACCGTCAACGGTCATGATCAAAAAAGACTGTATCGAGTCAGATCTGCAGTTTGACACTAATCTTCAATGTTGTGGCGATTGGGATATGTGGCTACAGATCTCCAAAAAATTTAAATTTGAGGTTATCTCTGAACCCTTGGCTCTTTATCGGGATCACAATGATGATATTAGAGGCTCAACTAATCATGCGATGGTGACTGAGGGACATCTCGTTTTTTTAAATAAAAACCATCAAAACATTAAGGATTTTTATCGACAGCCGAGTAATTTGGCTATTAAAGATAAATCAATATATTTATTTCAAATTGGTAGACGTTTGCTGTGTCATGGGCATGCAATATCTCAATTAGATGCTATCAATATAGGCAAGAAATATTTGTATCTTGCCGCGTCAGTCAATGCCTTTAATTTTTATTTATGGATAAATTATTTGACTGCTTGTTGTGGAAGTGTATTTTATGCTTCTTCAATTCGAGTCGAGAATCGCTTTCGATCAACTATTAGCTCGATCCTAAAAAAAGCTTCTTTCTTGTATAGTCTCCAACAATAGATGGGGTTAATTATTATTTGGGATTGTGTATAAACGATATGCATCTAAATGAAGTGTTTTCCGATGGTCTGAGCAGAAACTGGCTCAGCTTTTGCCCTTGAAATGGAGAGAGAACAAAGCTATGAAGAATGCCTCAACCCTATCTTCCAATTGGATGAGTTAGGCAATGGCTGATTTTCAGATTCTGAGAATCTATGAATCTTGTGGAACCATCCAGCACTGCGCTCAACTCCAGCAATTCATAGGTAGTTGAAGCGGCGGTTCTTCTCCAACTGAAAGATCAATGACTCCAGATGAACATGGTGGACATGGGGGTAGGTGGCGAACGAACAACCTAACACTGCACCAAGGTTATTGCGGATTACATCGGTATAGACTACTCGGCAGGTATGGTTGACAATTGCCAGCAACGCTTTGCAGGTTCTATGGTTCCAGAACTTTTGCGGTGTGTGGTGCTCGGGATATGAGCCATTTCCCCGACAACGCGTTTGATTTTATTCTGTTCAACTCTCACGGAATTGACTCTGTTGAGTATTGCGATTGGTTGACCACTGCGATCGCATCCAAGTCTTGCAGGAAATTCAGTACTTGGGCAAGTTAGGGGGCTATTTATCCTCAAAACACCGACAGGTAGCTTTTTAATTCCTCCACTTAGTGTACTAAGGCCAGTTACGGTAGTGGAGGTTCTACGTCTCATCTAAATGCTCAGCAACTGCTTGGTAGAGGTTGAAAACATGATGATCCTGCAGCCGATAAAACACATGCCTACCCTGCTTGCGATAACTTACCAGACGAATTGATTTGAGTGTTCGCAACTGATGAGACACGGCTGATTCGCTCATATCTACGGCTGCGGCTAAATCTCCAACACAGAGTTCTTTTTCAGCTAACAGCGACAATATCCGCAATCGATTGGCATCTCCTAACAAGCTAAAAAACTCAGCCATGCGTTGCGCTTTCAGAGGATCTAACAGTTGACTCTGTAATTGTTCCGTCTGCTCTGCGGGAATAGTGCATCTCGGCTCACAGATGGGCTCATCTGCTAGTTCTACGGATTGATTCAGTGATGGGTTCATATGGCTATTGTAAATCCCCTGACATTACACACCCATCAAACTAGAATAAGTAACAGATGAACATATATTCAGATATACTGGTAACATAGTCTAACCGATTGAGTCCTAAGGAGAATTCCATGACAACGATTTCGCAAATGAAATGTGCCTGTCCCAATTGCTTGTGCATTGTGAATCTCAAAGGTGCGATTATGGTGCAAGATCAGCCCTATTGTAGTGATGCATGTGCTCAAGGCCATCCTCAAGGCCAAGGGTGTGGTCACTCAGGCTGTGGCTGTCACTAACTCCCTTTGCTAGACTTGATTACTGCCTATGGTTCAACAAGAGAATATTCCGTTAACGGGGCCTGGCATTGGACTGACCTTCTTGTATTACTTCAGCATGACGGTGATGATTGTCATGTTTGTCGGGTCCCGTTCTGCTGCGCTCACCTTTGCCTCTCCTGAGCTTCGCCAGTACAGCATTATGGCAGGGCTTGTTGCTGGCATAGTGGGTAGCATTGTCAATCGCAATGTGACGATTGATGTTGCGTTTGAAAATCGCAACCAATTTCAGACTCGCTTTAATCAAAAACTGGCAGAAATTGGGTTCGAACTAGAAGAGTTTGCAGAAGAAACGACAGATGACTCTCCAAATCCTGAAGGGGAGGAAGTATATCTCAGCTATTTTCGATCAGGCTTAGCCGGATGGTTCGCGGGAGGCGTATATGTGGTGATGTCAGATCGCTCTGCCACTATTTCTAGTCGAGCCATCAATATTCGACGTATTCGTAAGCTCCTATAAAGCCATTGTTTGGGCGAAGAAACACGATCAGGCGGTACCATGATCAGTGTTTCTCAACCTCAATCTGTACTCCATCTTTTCTCGAAACCTATGGCTAATCCGGATCCCTCCCAGATACCTGCCTCTACTGATAATACTGAGGCCGCAGCAACATCTTCAACACCCGATACATCAGCCGTAGATACAACCGAGGCTACTGAGCAAGGCAGTGCGGCCCGCCAATTGTTAGGCATGAAAGGGGCTGACACGGGCGATACCAATATTTGGAAGATACGCTTACAACTGATGAAGCCCATTACCTGGGTGCCTCTCGTTTGGGGGGTAATCTGTGGGGCTGCTGCGTCAGGTCACTTTACTTGGACCTTTGAGCATGTCTTGATGTCAGCTGTTTGTATGGTGATGTCTGGTCCCCTGTTGACGGGATATACCCAAACCATCAACGATTTCTACGATCGCGAGATTGATGCCATTAATGAACCTTACCGCCCCATCCCTTCTGGTGCAATTTCCATTCCCGAGGTTGTAGCTCAAATTATCGTCTTGCTGGCGGGTGGGATTGGCGTGGCCTATGGCTTAGATCGCTGGGCCGGTCATGAATTTCCGACACTGACTGCACTGGCAATTTTCGGTTCTTTTATTTCGTTTATTTACTCCGCTCCTCCGATCAAGCTCAAACAAAATGGTTGGCTTGGTAATTTTGCCTTGGGAGCCAGCTATATTGCGCTGCCCTGGTGGGCAGGCCAGGCACTATTTGGCACCCTCACCCCGAAAGTGATGGCTGTGACCTTGGCCTATAGCTTGGCAGGATTGGGAATTGCCATCGTTAATGACTTCAAAGCCGTGGAAGGCGATCGTGAATTAGGGCTCAAATCGCTACCGGTTGTGTTTGGGATTGAAAAGGCCGCCTGGATCTGTGTGCTAATGATTGATGTCTTCCAGATTGGCATGGCTCTATTCTTAGTCAGTATTCACGAGAACTTGTATGCCGTTATTCTGTTCTTGCTGGTGATTCCCCAAATTACCCTCCAAGACATGTACTTTCTACGTGATCCAGTCAAGAATGATGTTAAATATCAGGCTAGTGCCCAGCCTTTCTTAGTACTAGGTACACTTGTGGCTGGTTTAGCAATTGGTCATGCAGGCTTGTAACTGACTCAACAAGGCGATTGCCAAAACGGCAACGTCATCTAGCCCTCTCATAATTGCGCTACAGGCGAATCTCCATGTTGGCTGACAGACTACAGGATTTGTGACAGAAAGAGTTTAGTTCGATCTTCTTGAGGGTTTTGAAAAAATTGCTCTGGAGTTGCCTCTTCCACGACAGTGCCTTGGTCCATCAGTAGAATACGGTGAGCAACTTCTCTGGCAAATCCAACTTCGTGGGTAACGACTACCATAGTCATCCCTGATTCGGCGAGCGATCGCATCACCACTAACACTTCTTTTACCATTTCAGGATCGAGAGCAGAGGTGGGCTCATCAAACAGCATAATCTTGGGTTGCATAGCGAGAGCACGTGCGATCGCAACGCGTTGCTGCTGTCCTCCGGACAACTGCCCTGGATACTTATGGGCCTGTTCCAGAATATCCACCTGCTCCAGAAGCTGCATGGCCACTTCTTCAGCCTTCGCTCGCGGCCAACGCCGGACCCAAATGGGTGCTAGGGTAATATTTTGGAGCACCGTCAGGTGAGGGAACAAATTAAACTGCTGAAACACCATTCCAACTTCGCGGCGAATAGCCTCAATATTACCCAGGTCATGGGATAATTCCATGCCATCGATGATAATTTGCCCCTGCTGATAGTCTTCTAAGGCATTAAGGGTACGAATAAACGTAGACTTGCCAGACCCAGATGGCCCCATGAGCACTACTACTTCTTGGCGATCAACGGTTAAATCTACGCCCTGAAGAACATGAAAAGCGTCATACCACTTGTGAACATCTGTGGCCACAATGATCGGGGTCGTTTCAGTCATTGCAGTTCATTTCGGAATAGGGACATGGCAAACCTCATTTCACACTCAGCTGGCGTTCTAAACGCCGACTTCCCAAAGACATCAGATAACAAAATAACCAGTACAGCAAGCCAATAAACAAATACACTTCACCATGCCGACCGATAAATCTTGGCTGAGAAAGGATAGACCGTGAAATTCCAGTCAGTTCTACGAGGCCAATAATCGAGAGTAATGATGTGTTTTTAAATAAGCCAATGAACTGCCCGACGATTGCTGGAATTACTGATCGCAAGGCTTGCGGTAACACCACTAACCCTAGGACCAAAACTGGATTGAGCCCCAAAGCCTTAGCGGCTTCAATTTGGCCTTGAGGAATAGACTGTAATCCGCCCCGCACATTCTCAGCTAAATAAGCCGCACTAAACAATGTCAGACCACAAACTGCCCGTAAGACTGCATCTAACTGAACCTGGCTTGGTAATATCAGCGGTAACATTACCCCAGCGACAAAAAGAACGCCAATCAACGGTAACCCCCGAATCACCTCAATATACAGGACGCTGAGGGTACGAATTACCGGCAAGGGACTGCGCCGTCCCAAAGCCAACAACACACCAATCGGGAATGACAGCGCAATACTGACTACTGCGGTTAGTACGGTCAATAACAATCCTTGCCAAACATTGGTGCCGATGGTGCTTAACCCTAATCCTCCTGTTAGTAGCCACAGCACCACAAACACCGTTAGGAACCAAATACAGGGTAAACCCCTAACGATCAACCGTTGGGGGAGATGGGTTTTCAGCCACGGTCCTAGCAGAAGGTTGAGCAGTGAAACGCCACCCATCGCCGTGACCCAAATCATCTCTGGACCTTGCCCACCTCCCAGAGGAACTATACCGAGGCCAATTGCAGTCAATGCTCCCACACTGATCAGTAAAATACGGCTCCGCTGAATCACGCCCACCGTTAAACTGGCCACTGCACAAAGCAGCAGCACAATGCACCATACTCGCCAAATTTGATCAATGGGGAAGCGACCCACGAAGAACAAGCGCAAGTTGGCTTGCAAGACCGTCCATTGGGCCTGACTAAACATCCATAGGAACAACCCTCGTCCCCCCAGATAGATCATCCAGAGACTGGCGATTGTCAGCAAACAGTTGTACCAAGTGCTGAACAGGTTGCGCTGTAACCAGGTTACAATCGAGGAAGCGGAAAACGGGGTAGGGGATTTAGGTAGCAATAGACTCATTCCTCTATCGCTCCACCAGTTGAATACTGCGGTTGTAGAGATTCATCAGAATGGAAATCAGTAAACTCATGGTCAAATAAATGGCCATCAGCAGTAGAACAATTTCAACGGAGCGCCCAGTTTCCTCCAAAGAGGCAGAGGCTACATAGTAAATATCGGGGTAGCCCACTGCTACCGCGAGGCTAGAATTTTTCGCTAAGTTCAAATATTGGCTGGTTAAAGGCGGCACAATCACTCGTAAAGCCTGGGGGAACACCACAAACCGCATCATGAGAATTGGCTTTAGCCCCAAAGCTCGCGCAGCCTCCCACTGTCCCTGAGAAACGGAGCGAATACCGGCTCGCACAATTTCCGCAATAAACGCTGCTGTATATAGGGTGAGGCCTAACAGTAAGGCTGAAAATTCTGAAGTGAACTGTAGGCCACCTGTAACGACCAGGTTATCCACTTGGGGGCGGCTAACCTCAAAAGGAAATCGCTGGGTGATCAACGCAACCACACCCCCCACCCCAATCAGCAATAATAATGGCCATAGCCAGGATTGGGTAGTGCTTCCCCGCTCAATTTGGAGGCGAATAAGGTAGCGCCATAATAACAAAGCCAGTACACTTCCCACGGCCAAGGCCAACATCCACGTCAAGGTGGCGGCATTCCCCTGTAACCAAGGAAAAGCCACCCCATTTTTGCTCAGCATGATCGGCCCAGGCAGTTGTACTCGATTTTTGAAGGTCGGTAACTTTAAAAAAACAGCCAGATACCAAAACAATAGCTGTAGCAGCAGGGGGAAATTCCGCAAGGTTTCCACATACACTGTGGCCAGCTTACGCACTAACCAGTTATCAGACAGGCGAGCAATGCCGACCCCAATGCCGATAATGGTCGCCAGCAGGATTCCCAGAATGACAACCCGCAAGGTATTCAGAAGTGCCACCCCAAAGGCCCGAGCAATATTATCCGTTGGCGAATATTCAATCAGGGTTTCACCGATACTGGGTCCAGATTTAGAGACTAGAAAGTCAAAACCAAAGGGTAGGCGCAGCCGCTGCAAATTTTGAATGAGATTGGCACCAAAGTAAATGACAGCAAATCCAACTAGAAGTAGAACCAATCCTTGCACCAACCCATTCCTAACACGGGGTTGACGCCACCATGATCCCTGGCGAAGCTTGGGCATGAAGTTTTCCAGCAATTTGTATGATGACTTTACCAGACACAAGCAGTAATGACAGGGATAATTATCCAACTGAGTCGTCAGGGGGGAGTGGGAAATGTTCCCTCACCCAGCCTTTTGCCTGGTCTAGATCTTGTAGCTCACCATCTAGCGTAGCAGCCCAGATTGCCGCCAACATTGCTTTGAAGGATTGACCGGGTTGATACCCTAACTGAATCAAGTCCTTGCCTGTGAGGCATGGTTTTTGAGTCCGCCATTCAGATAGGTATTGCCACAACCATCTACGAATTCTGATGTTACTGTAGGCTCCCGCCAAAATCAATCCTGAGACAGAATGAGGTTGCACAAGAGCTGCAATTTGGCTAGGAGCTGCATGCATGGGTTGATCCTCTAGCGTTCTCAACAATAGATCTAGGTTTTTGAGTCTGTGCTGAGTGGATTCCGATAAATGTAAATTAGCTGCAACTGGGCAGCGTTCCGTTGCAGGTAAGGCAGCAATTAAAACCTCTAGGATGAGTAACCAAATAGAGATGTCTGACTGAGCCCGCTCAAAAATGGTGTGCCAACGAATGGCCAGCCAGACTCGCCGCCACCACTGCTGATCAATCTGTAGCTGGGGATGGATACATTGCAATGCATCTAAGTGAGCCAGCAAGGTCAAGGCTCTTGCCCAGTTTGAGGTCTTAAAAATGTACTTCAGTTCATTCTTGAGTCGGGATTGTAATGCTGGTGCTTTATTATTTTCAGCCTGGACTTGGGTATAGATACCGCTTGCGATCGCATGGCGAATATACCCCTCAGTATGCTCCCCAATCTCAAACCCCAACCGAGTCGCAAACCGCACAGCCCGGAAAATTCGAGTCGGATCCTCAATAAAGCTGTTGGGATGTAACACTCGAATCTGACGATCTCGCAAATCCACCACGCCCCCAAAGAAGTCCAGTAACTCTCCGCTGGGCTGGGACTGAAATCCCTGACGCGTCAACCGGACCGCCAATGCATTAATCGTAAAATCTCGCCGATAGAGGTCCTGCCGAATGGAGCTGGCTTCTACCTCTGGATTAGCAGCTGGGTAGGGGTAAAATTCACTGCGAGCGGTAGCGATGTCTATGGAAAAGCCTGCTAGTTCTGAGCCAGAGGGCCAAATGAGCGCTGCTGTTTGGAACTGGCCATACACCTGCAATTGGGTTTCAGGATAGGCTTGCTGCAAGGTTTTTGCTAGGGCGACCCCTGCAGCCTTCGTTGTTGTGTCTACCCCATCTACAACAAGATCGAACTCCTTAACCGCAAAGTGCTGATCGGGGCTCGACAGCAGTAAATCGCGAACTGCGCCTCCCACCAAATACAGCTGCCAACCTTGAGCGGTGGCAGCGGCAGCGGCAGTCTTCAACAGGGCTTGCAGGGTGGGAGACAGTTGCGATCTCAATTGCGCCTGGATGGACGTGCACACCACTTGTCGATGGGTAGGCAATACAGGGTGCTTGAGCTGGTGCAATTGCCGCAGCATGTCCGTGCGCGTGACAATGCCAACCAATTGGCCCTGATCCACCACTGGTAAGCGACCAATATCATAGGTGACCATCATCAATTCAATATTGGGCAAGGTGGTATCAGGGCCAATGGTGCGCACGGGGGTAGTCATGTAGCCTTTCACAGGTGCGTGACCAAATCCATGATGCAGAGCAATATCGAGATCTCGCCGAGACAAAATCCCGACTAATTGGTCTTGATCATTGACCACAGATAGTCCAGAATGGCCGTAACGCAACAAAATTCGCCGAGCTTGGTCAATGGTGGTGTGCGGACGAATCGTTCTAACTGGGGAAGACATCAAGTCTGAAGCTGTTGGCGGTAGGGGCATCTGCTTAAGGAGGGTGGTCACTAACTCCGCCACTACTGCTTCGGGCGTTTCTGTTCTCAGGGTGACTGCTGCCGCACGGGCATGCCCCCCGCCGCCTAGGGGATGTAACAGCGCATTCAGATCAACACCATCCATGCGAGAACGCCCAATCACACTCAGTTTCTGCGATCCAGCCTTGCTATATACATGCGCTAACAAGAAACAGTCACTCTCATGCAAGAGCATGAGTTGTGAGGTCAGGCTGGCCAAACCGGGCACATAATCTGCTGTTGTTAACATCACCCAGGACAAAGAATACCCATGTCTAGACTGAGTTTGAGTTAACTCCAAGGCTTGTCCTAGCAGATCCTGCAAATCGGAGGAAAACACAGGCCCGGTATACTCTGCGATCGCCCGTTGGTTTGCCCCTTGTTCCATCAACCAGGTCAAGGCAGCAGCATCCCGAATCGTTGTGCTGGGGTAGGTGAGTGACCCCGTATCCACATGAATTCCCAAGGCCATCACCGTTGCCACCGTCGCTGGCAGATGAAGATGCTGTCGTTGCAACTCCTCTACTACAAGGGTGGTTGCTGCCCCTACTGCTTCAACCATCACCTGATCGGTCGCAATATCTCGTTTTGTTCGCAGATGGTGATCGTAAACTTTGATCTGGACATGGGCTGCATCTAGCCAATCAGCAGCAGCCCCTAAAAGCGCACGCCGTTGTGCATCTACGATCGTAATCGAGCGCAGCTGCTCCACATTGACCGCACGACGCTCAATCAGGGGAAATTGATCGCGATAGAGGCCCAAAAAATCCCGAACGGTGGGGTGAGCCCCACCACACAGTACAATGCGCGTTCCCGGTTGTAAACAAGTGATACCGACTGCAGCCCCTAACGTATCAAAGTCTGCCGTTTGATGACATAAAACAACATCCATCCCGTCTATTTAATCTCAACGCTTACTGCCCCATCGATTTCAGTCAAGTAAGTCCCCCCTTTTAGGGTATGATTATCTGGCGTAGGCACTCTCAAATGCCTAGTTAATTTGCTTATATTTAAATTTCTTTCAGGACTGGATTGGGAGAGAATCATGTCAGTATTGTTTCAACTTTTAATTGCTGCTTTTGTTGCCTTATCTTTTGCAATGGTAATCGGTGTACCTGTGGTTTTCTCAACGGGCGATGCATCTGATGACGCCAATAAGCTTATTTGGGGCGGCGCTGCTGCATGGGTTGTCTTACTATTCGTGGCTGCATTAGCCTCTATCGTTGTCGTTTAGGTTAATTCCCAAACCTAGGCATTAGGATTAATGTTCTGAACGTTATAACCAAATGCTCTGTGCGTTTGTTTCGCGCTCTTGCTGTGGCTCTAAATTCATAAAGGTTAAGGCGAACTGGAATGGCTGTCTTTGAAGGCAAATTCACGCATTCGGCATCCTTCCGGTTTGCTATTATCATTGGTCGCTTCAATGATCTAGTCACCAGCAAGCTGCTTGCAGGTTGCCAAGACTGTCTGCAACGTCATGGTGTTGACACCAATGAAGCGGGAACTCAAGTGGACTACATCTGGGTCCCGGGAGGATTTGAGATCCCCTTGGTAGCTCGACAACTGGCTTTATCTCAATATTACGATGCCATCATTTGTCTTGGGGCCGTTATTCGCGGACAAACGCCTCATTTTGATTATGTTGCGGGTGAAGTTTCTAAGGGAATTGCAGCCACTAGTTTGCAAACTGGCGTTCCTGTCATTTTTGGTATTCTAACCGTAGATAGCATGCAGCAAGCCCTTGAGAGGGCGGGAATTAAAAGCAACAAAGGCTGGGAATTTGCCATGAATGCGCTGGAAATGGCAAGCCTGATGCATCAGCTTCGCCCCCAGTTGACGGTGACTGATGCTGATCACCAAAAGTTAGGTGAAACTAGCGCTTTACCTCCTGGGTTAGGCAGTGATCAAGCATCTTTAAAGTCTGAGTCCAATAATTCCTAGTCCATTGACAGACTCGCCTACTTTTGAGAAGCTAGAAAAGCAAAAGTTTTATTTGCGGGTATAGCTCAGTGGTAGAGCGTCACCTTGCCAAGGTGAATGTCGCGCGTTCGAATCGCGTTACCCGCTTTCAACAAGCCAACCTCATTTTCATAGACTTCAGGTAAAATGGGGTAATCTTCATCAATAACCTGTTTGTCCTTTTCTTCTGAAAATGCTAAGGGTGATAGGAAACATTGATTCTGTAAATAATCCCCAAAGCTGGAGCCATGGTTTCTGATCATCGGCATTTCCATACGAAGGGCTCGATAATATGAAGGGATCTGTTAGTTCGTGTCTTCCACGAAGGTTAACAAAATAGACGTAAGTAGCCCTTACCCTTGCCCCTGTAGACGGCATGGACACCTTAGCCCCATCATTCTCACCGATGCTCTAGGTTGTGAGCAATGTCCTCGTGTGTTTGTTGTGAAGCCAGATGGGTATACGATTGAGCAGTGCTCAGAATATCCACCCAAAACCTGGTACTGGACGGGCCATCGATGGAAACCGTCTCGACAGAGAAATCCTCTGTTTTATTTGCAGCTGCTTCTGTTCTGGCTACTATGCGTGGGCATAATTGTTGTAGTCTTTTTCCCAACCCTCTTCCCCTTTCTCCTAAGGTGGGAGTTGCGGCTCGGCATTGCTGTATTCATGGCAGTCCCAATTGTTCAACTTGGGTCATACCTGTATCGACGTTAAGGATATGTTTTGCCTATGGATGCTGCTCATAGATTTGACCTGAATACAACGGTGCATCAGGCTCACATTGCCTCGCAGAAATTAGCGCTACTGTCTCACCCAAAACGCAATCAATTGCTGCGCTGCTTGGCTCAAATCTTGCAAGATCGCCAAGATGATTTGCTGGAAGCGAACACCATAGATTTGGAAGTCAGTCGTGATTTAGCAATTCCCTCACTGGTTTTGAATTGGCTAAAGCTTGCACCAGAGCGCCTCCAAACCTTAGGGTTCATGTTAGACCAATTAGCAGTGACAACCGATCCGTTAGCCATGGCGGCCTTTCCTCAATCTGCCTTTATGGTTGCCTCAGGCTACGCGAAATTACATCCTCGTGGGGTCATTGCGTTTATTTATGAGGCCTTCCCTGATTTGGCATTGCTGTTAGCAGGGATGTGTTGGAAAACGGGTAATACTCTTTTACTGAGGGGAGGGGCTGAAACCAAGCATTCGAATCAGGTGGTCACTGAATTGCTCCATGCTGCCCTGGCGACAGCTGATTTACCCTTAACCTGCGTACAATCTATACCTTGCGATCGCAACATTTCGATCTCAGATCTGGTTGCTAAAGACCTCCCGATCGATCTGATTGTGCCCTATGGTCGCCCTAGCTTAGTCCAACAAGTTGTTCAGCAGTCGACCGCTCCCACTCTGCAATCATCGATGGGGAACTGCTATCTCTTTTGGTCTGACTCTGGCAGTACAGATGTGGCCCGCTCTATGATTATTAATAGTCATCAGGGTCGTCCAGATGCCGTCAATGCAATTGAAAAAGTATTGCTGACCCCCAATATCAAACAATCTCGACTCACGCTGTTATGGAGTACCCTCAAAGAAAAAGGGTTCGAGCTGCGTGGAGATGCCACCCTCGCAGCTGAGTTTCCAGAATTAATTCTGGCAACTAAGGAAGAGTGGCAACAGCCTTATCTGCAAAAAATTGTGGCTTTTCGAGTCGTTGATGATTTAGCAGATGCCCTTAACTGGATCAACCGTCATAGTAGTCATCATGCAGACTGTTTAGCCACGGATTCCTATCAAGACAGCCAGCAGTTTATCCAGGGGGTTCGCAGCGCCCAAGTTTTTATCAACACCAGCCCCCAATTTTTGAGGCAATCCAGTGGACCAGGGGGCTCCCTCGCCATTGGAGTGAGTTCCGCTAACAGCCTATCTCCTGGCGCCATTAGCCTTGAGACCTTAATGACGACCAAACAGATTATTCAAACTCTGTGACGGCACATTGTTCAAATATCCTCTAGCCAAAGGTCGAACCATTCCATCCCCACATCATGCCTTTAGCGTCAGCAAATTCAATATATATCCGCTGTTTAGGGACCCCTAGGGACGTTTCAAGCTGTTGGCAGAATGCCTGACTCAT
The DNA here is from genome assembly GCA_028285315.1 of Acaryochloris sp. IP29b_bin.176. Taxonomy (GTDB): domain Bacteria; phylum Cyanobacteriota; class Cyanobacteriia; order Thermosynechococcales; family Thermosynechococcaceae; genus Acaryochloris. Next base: position 29,662 of record JANQPU010000081.1, on the reverse strand, counting down.
CGCCTTTGTTTGGGGACTACTCATAGTCCCAACACTTTTGATCTCCACATAACACACAGGCTCGGTGGTGCCAGCAAAGGTCATTGGTGTTTCGGCTTCAAAAGCGGTCATCACATAGGATTCTGGCTTGCCTAAATGCTGGGCTAGCTGGGCAGAGAGTTGTTTTAGCAGGGTTTCGACAACGGATTTATCAGGAGTCTCTACTGACGATTGCACTTTAATGAGAGGCATAATGATTGGCTAGCATGTAAGGATAGTTTCATTAAATCAAGAGTGGACCCCCTAAGCTACCCTGAGCATCACCAATGGATGGAAAAAGCGATTATTTTGGCTACCCAAGCGGGTGCTGCGGGAGAAGTGCCTGTCGGTGCTGTTATTGTTGGCCCAGAAGGAAACTGCATCGCAGAAGGAGAAAATAGACGCGAACGAGATCGCGACCCCACCGCCCATGCAGAAATTGTAGCCCTTAGGGCAGCCAGTCAAGTTATCCAGTCCTGGCGACTGCACGAGTGTAGCCTCTATGTCACCCTAGAACCTTGTCCAATGTGCGCAGGGGCAATTATCCAAGCGCGCGTTGGTCTGTTAATCTATGGGGCTAACGATCCGAAAACAGGGGCAGTTCGGACTGTCCTCAACCTACCTGATAGTCCCTGTTCTTTTCACAAGCTCCCGGTGATTGCGGGTGTCAAAGAGCTAGCCTGCCGTCAACAATTACAAACTTGGTTTGCCCACAGAAGACAACAGCAAAAAGGGCAGCATCCCAACCCTTAAAACAAATTCTGCTTCTCAAGGTCTCTTTTATAAACGCTCTTGAATTGTATGAATCAGAACGTTGACATCATTGATTTGGTTCAGCTCAGCAGTGTCCAAGAAAATATGAGTCTGACCTTGGTCTTCTTTCAGAATAATTGGATATGTGTAAGTGCTTTGAGTTTTTGAGCAGTCTTGGTCGTTTGCACTCTGCTCATACTCATCCTTATGGAGGAATACCATTGGCATTGAAGTGGATTCTCTAAACGCTTTCCATGCTGACCGCTCTGCAAAGGTGTCGTGAGTCAACATACATAAATTGCAGCTATAGGTGTCCGGGGACAAAAGCTTATGGGCAATGTCCAGCGCGGTGTTCACCAAACCAGCATCAGCATTGTAAATAAAAATCAATCTAGCCATTCTTAGAGACCGTTGCACCGTCTAAGAACTGCTCAATCGCCTTATCTCGGAGATGGCAACAGTCTGAGGCAGTAATCTCAGTGCTAGAAGCATGAGGCGCAGCTTGCCTTAACCTTTCGACTTCTTGCTCCAAATCTTCGATCCGATCCATGAGATAGCGAATGGCTTGAGCTTCCGAATCTGGCAGCCGAGCATGATCAAGCGGATCAACTTTTGCCCCTCCTCGATACACAATGCGTCCTGGAACACCAACAATCGTGCAATCAGATGGAACATCCCGCAACACCACTGAGCCTGCACCGACTCGAACATTATTTCCTAGTAAGATATTACCCAGAACTTTGGCACCTGCACCAATGACGACATTCTCACCCACAGTCGGATGACGCTTTCCAGTTTCCTTACCTGTCCCCCCCAAGGTTACGCCCTGATAAATCAGGCTAAAATTACCCACAATTGCAGTTTCCCCAATCACGATCCCCATGCCATGATCAATAAATACACCTTGCCCTAAAGTGGCACCAGGATGAATTTCAATCCCGGTCAGGAAGCGGGAAATATGGGAGATTAGCCGGGGGATAAAGGGCAGACCCAAGACAAACAACCAATGGGCAAAGCGGTGCAAAAGAATAGCTTGTAAGCCCGGATAGCAGACCAGAACTTCTAGCCAGTTGCGAGCTGCAGGATCTCGATCAAAAATGATCTGGAAATCAGTTCTTAGAGTCTTCAGCACAGAGTTAGCCCTTGAAGGTAAGACAGGACTTTTTTATCCTAACGCCTTTACGAAGGACTCAGATCGGCAATCTGAATATTGACGATCGGTAGACGGCTCACTGCCAACATAGCTGACTTGCCAAATGATGCCTTCAAGTTGTACGTGGGAGGGAATGCTATGGCCTACTTCCATTACTCCAGCCCCTAGTTTTAATCCACACATTTGACCTGAGTAAATCTTTTCCCAGACCTCCCACACAAACCCTGCAATGTTCTTGACATTTTCTCATCGGCAAGGATACCAATCTGTCTTCACTAGGGTCCTGTGTATCTGTGCTGGCATAACTTCTGGTTGTTCCCATGTTCATGTGAAGCCGCCTCTGCCTATTACGGTTAATTGGAACCAACCCATTGGCCATGCTCGTAATATTTACAGCTTAAATCTCTGGGCTGCTACGGATCCGGAAGTAGGTGCTAATCCCCAATTTGGTCAACAGCTCGGAGAGATACGTCCTGCTATCTGCCGAATTCATGCTGCTGAAATGCTCCAAGCTGGTCATGCTAAAGTATGGATTCACAGGGATGGGGAATGGAACCGAGCCAAGATTGATGCCATTCTGCGAAACATTACGCCTCACTGTGAGGACATCATGATTTCAATCCCTAGCTGGTCACCAACCCTTCATCAAGGACGCCAACTGCCACCTCATAAATATAAGGATTTTGCCCAGTGGTGTGCCCAACTTATTCGTTTGATTACCCGAGAACGAAAGCATCCTGTCCAGTATTTTGAAATACTCAACGCAAAAGATTCAGCTTACAATGGCAACTCCCAAGCGATCGCAAAGCTAACCCAACAGGCTGTGAAGGCAATTAAAGCAGTAAACCCAAGTATCAAGATCGTTATAGGTGCCTGGACCCATCCTTACGATAAAAGAGATATCCAATCTTTTCTAGACGCTTCTAGAGAGAGCGACTTTCAGGCGTTTTCCTATCACCATTATGGAACGCACCAATCCTTCAGTGATCCCTTTAATCAGACCTGGCACCCGCAATCGTCCCAGATCTTGAATTTACCCAGCGAATCCGTCACTTCCCTGATTTTTCCGAACCCTTAATCCAGCCATGAATCTCGTAGAGGAGGGAATTGTCCCCGATGTTTGCGGGCCTGCATCGCTTTTTCAAGGAGAACGAGTAAACCAGGTGCTTCCTGTTCAATCGTCAATAGGAGACGTTCCCCAAGGGCGACATCTCCAGGATCTACTCCTGTTTCCATAACCTCTCGTAAACGAGGCATCGCCCAACTATCAACCATCTCGACTAAACCACTAAAGCAGCGATCGAATTGGCGCTCGGTCAGAATGGCATCTTCCAGCGGAAATTCAATAATCGCCCGAATTTCACCATCAGACGCATCATATTCCCATTGCAACATCTTGGTTTCCCAAGAGATCACTAGCATGGTTTGCAAAATGGCGGCCTTGTGGGGGTGGTTTTGGACACCAGTCAGGACTTCAGGTACAAAGAGCTTGAAAAACTCTCCCTCTTCATCCAACTGAATCACAATCAAAAAGTCTTCAACATGTTCAGCCTCGACCTGAGTAATGATCCGGGCCTTTTCAGGCTGGACTTCATAGATCAGGTCCTGATTATCCAAGTAACCAGAAATTTGCTCTAGCGTAGCGCCCATGCGGGCATCCTCTTCTTAAGATTGATGATGACAATTGTCCTCAGATCCAGTTTGACAGGTTTCTTGAAATTGGCAAAACCCTAAGATTAGGAGATCTAGATTATTACTGGTATGCCTTTGCCGTCTTTTGGCGATCAAGGGTAAATACCAGAGTTGCCAAGGGAGGTAAGCATAAATCTAGAGAGTAAGGATGATTATGAAAGGCCCATTCATCGGTCCATTTGCCCCCTAAATTCCCCATATTGCTGCCACCGTACTGACGGCCATCACTGTTAAAGCGCTCAATATAATAGCCCGCTTCAGGAACCCCAACTCGATAATGACTATGGGGTTGAGGCGTGAAGTTACAGACCGTGAGGACAAATTCATCAGACTCTTTGGCCCTGCGGATAAAGGAGATGACGCTGTGGCGGTTGTCGTTACAGTCTACCCACTCGAACCCATCATAACTGAAGTCATTGGTGTACAAGGCAGGCAGTTGTCGATAGAGCTGGTTTAAGTCAGTAACAAATTGCTTCAAGTTTTGGTGGGGAACATACTGCAGGAGCTGCCATTCCAGATCGCCCCAGACATTCCACTCACTCCATTGACCAAACTCCATGCTCATGAATAAGGTCTTTTTACCGGGATGGGTAAACATAAAGGTATACAAGCAACGTAAGTTGGCAAACTTCTGCCATTCATCTCCCGGCATTTTGCCCAGCATGTTGCTTTTACCGTGGACAATTTCATCATGAGAAAGAGCTAACATAAAGTTCTCACTAAAGGCATACATGATGCTAAACGTGACGTTGTTTTGGTGAAATTGGCGGAACCAGGGATCCATATGGAAATAGTCCAACATGTCATGCATCCACCCCATATTCCACTTGAGGTTAAAGCCTAATCCACCCACGTAGGTTGGCCATGACACCATTGGCCATGCGGTTGATTCCTCGGCGATGGAAAGAATACCGGGGAAATAGCTAAACAGGACATCATTGAGGTGGCGCAGGAAATCAGCCGCTTCGATATTTTCTGCCCCGCCATATTCATTGGCCACCCATTCTCCATCTTTACGGCAGTAGTTGAGGTAGAGCATGGATGCCACTGCGTCTACTCGGATACCATCAATGTGGTACTTGTCAAACCAAAAGAGGGCATTGGCAATCAGGAAGTTTTTGACTTCATTGCGGCTGTAGTTGAAGACCAGCGTTCCCCATTCTTTATGTTCGCCTTTACGGGGATCTGCATGTTCATAAAGATGGGTGCCATCAAAAAAAGCTAAGCCATGTCCATCCTTAGGGAAGTGCCCCGGCACCCAATCGACAATCACCCCAATCCCTTGTTGGTGGCATTGGTCGACAAAGTACATAAAATCTTCGGGGGTACCGTAACGTGATGTACAGGCATAGTAGCCAGTGACTTGGTAGCCCCAAGAGCCATCGAAGGGATGTTCGGCAACGGGAAGCAGCTCGATGTGGGTAAAGCCTAAGTCCTTTACATAAGGGATCAGTTGCTCAGCTAACTCTCGATAGGTGAGGAATCGAGCCCCAGGCTTTAGCTCCGAGACGATGACGGAAGGTAAAGGATGCCCTGCTTCTGAAAGAGGAGGTTTGTCAGAAGACGCATGCATCCATGACCCCAGATGGACTTCGTATATTGAGATGGGTTGTGCCAAAGCATCACAGTTGCGCCGCTGCTCCATCCAAGACTCATCTGACCAACTGTAGGCATTGAGATCCGTAACGATTGAGGCGGTTTTAGGGCGAACCTCTTGTTGAAATCCATAGGGATCTGATTTTTCGTAAATATGTCCTTCGTAGTTTTTGATTTCGTATTTATAGTGTTCACCTACGCCGAGTTCAGGGATAAATAACTCCCAAATACCTGAAGGGCCTTTGCGCATTTGATGCTGGCGTCCATCCCAAGCGTTGAAATCTCCCAGGAGAGAAACATTGCGAGCATTGGGAGCCCATACTGCAAAGTACACGCCCTCGATACCGTCAAGAGTGGTGAGATGCGCCCCTAGCTTTTCATAAATGCGGTGGTGATTCCCTTCGGCAAAGAGGTGTTGATCGTAGTCTGTAACTCGAGGAGACTTGAAGGCATAGGGGTCATATAGGACTTGCTCGTGACTACCCTCTTTAACCCGAAGCTGGTAATTCAGTGCTCCAGAAATGGGAACTTCACATTCAAAGAAGTGGGGATTATGGACGCTTTGCATGGGATATTCTTGCCTCTGCTCAGGACAAACCACAGAAACCGCATCTGCTTTTGGCCAATAAGCCCGTACAACCCACCCTGATTTGCCCTCAATTTGAATGGGATGGGGACCGAGGATCTCGAATGGATCATGGTGATGATTCCAAACAATTTGATTGACTTGATCATCTGTAAGGGAGATGGACATGAAGTTACCTAACTGGGAATAAGGGGGCTAATAGTTGGGGATCGGGCAAGTGCCGATTTTACCTTTTTTGGAGAAGAATCCGATCGACGAATTTTTGAATCAGTTGATTTGACTCGGGCGTAGGATGAAGGTTATCCAGGATAGATTGCAGTGCACCATCTGATTCCAGATATCGATCTTGATAGCGGGTAATGCGGGCAGCTAAATCATGATGATCCACCTCAGGATGAAACTGAAAGCCATAAAAAGGTTTATCCATTACTTTAAAGGCATGGTAGGGACAACGTTCAGTGAACGCTAATAATTGTGTGTGAGGGGGCAGTTTGATTGCTCGCTCTTTATGGCCGGAAACGACTAAAAATGGGTCAGGAATATCTGCGAATAACTGATCCTCGCTAGCTGCTGGCGTCAGCTGCATGGGATAAATCCCCATTTCCATCCGTTGAGGATCATGGATGACTATCCCACCCAATGCCTCGACCCCCAATTGAAAACCAAAACAAGACGCAAACACGGGAATGCTTTGCTCAGCGCAATGCTTTAATAATTTTTTGGCCGGATGGATGAAGGGATACTGGTCGGGTTTAAGGACTGAGGCATCACTTGATCCGCCAACAAATACAGCATCATAGGCATCTGCACAGTCAGAGGAAAATATAGGTTCATCAAAAACGTTGAGAATGGTGAACTGCTTCTCATTGAGTTGACTATGTCGAGCAAATTCCTGTAATTCTTCTACTCGTGTCACTGGATCATTCCGAATTTGCAGATATAGAATACGGAGATTTGCCCGGTCTGTAGTCATAGAAACTTTTATCGATAATTGGGAAGGACAGATCAAAAGCAGAAGCTAAGGCCCGCCATAAGGCTAAAGCAACCACTTGCCTCTAGAGAAGACGAATAAAGGGTTTCCGCTCCAAAGGCAACGGATAGCGACCTCTATAAAACACTTAATAGTCCTTAATGATCTCATTTAATGCTAAATTAAATCTTAATAATTAGATAAAATTGGCGTTATGACCCTTTCGCAAACTGCGGTCTCACGCCCCCAGATCTTTATCTGCACACTACTGAGTTCAGAATCTTTAGTTGACCTTTTTACCCAGATTTTGGAGGGCGATCGCTATAGTTTAGTCCACGCAACTTATGACAATTTTTTGGAGATAGTCGAGCAAGGTAAACATCGCATTGATTGTCTCATCCTGGAAGAGAATTCCGCACTCCCAAAGATTGTTAGCCATCTGCACCGTGAAGCTATTTTATTGCCTGCTGTGCTACTGCAGATACGGCTATCCACGGAGAATGGGGTTGAAGCAGATACGGACGATAGTGGGCCGCAAAATGACAGTTGCTATCACATTGCCGAGGTAAGAGTTCAAGATAGCGCCCAAGAAGGCGTTTTAGCTGGTATCGACCAGGCGATCGCACAATTTCTACAGTTATCCAAAGCCTGTCGTTTACCCACTACAACACCCACAAAGCTTGCAGATGAAACCATCCGAGACAATCTGACAACTCAGCAACAGCGCCTGTCCCAAAAACTGAAAGAACGTCTGGGTTATCTTGGCGTTTTTTATAAGCGGAATCCTCAGCAGTTCTTCCACCAACTTTCTGAAGAAGAGCAAGCGGACTACTTAGCAACACTGAAGCGAGATTATCGAGATATCATTCTTAACTATTTCCGACGAGATAGTCATGTCAACCAAGAAATCGATGACTTTGTGACTCAGATCTTCTTTGCGGATATCTCAATCTTGAAAATATTAGAAATTCATATGGAGTTAATGGATGCTTTTGCTAAAAAACTAAAACTAGAAGGCCGCAATGAAGATATTTTGCTTGACTACCGCTTGACCTTAATTGATATCATGGCCCATTTGTGTGAGATGTATCGTCGCTCAATCCCTAAAACTCGTTAGTCATTTAATACAGATCAACCCTAATTTCCTGCCATGAGCTCTATCAGAAAAACTTATGTTCTTAAACTCTATGTTGCGGGTAATACACCGAACTCAGTGAGAGCATTAAGAACCCTTAATCACATTCTAGAAACTGAATTTCAGGGCGTGTATGCCTTAAAAGTGATTGACGTATTAAAAAATCCACAACTTGCCGAAGAAGACAAAATTTTGGCCACGCCAACCTTAGCCAAGGTCTTACCTCCCCCAGTACGCAAAATTATTGGCGATTTGTCGGATCGAGAGCGCGTCTTAATTGGCCTAGATCTACTCTACGAAGAGCTTTCCGATGGCATCATGGAGTTCTAAGCCACCATGTACTAAAGTAATTCTGTATCATTTCCTTTTTATTCGACTTTGAAAATTCTTATTCATTACAATTCAGATGACCAATGACAAAAAGCAACTCATCCCAGTATGAAAACAATCATAAGAACAAAGTCGAAGTAAAAAAGATCCTGACTCGCATCGAAGGCTTTGATGATATCAGTCATGGGGGATTACCGCAGGGACGAACCACTTTGGTCAGTGGAACCTCGGGCACAGGGAAAACCCTATTTGCGATGCAGTTCCTTTATCACGGCATCATCCATTTTGAGGATCCGGCTGTATTCGTCACGTTTGAAGAATCGCCTACTGACATTATTCAAAATGCCTTGAGTTTTGGTTGGGATCTACAACAGCTCATTGACGACGGCAAGCTGTTCATTCTAGACGCGTCTCCAGATCCAGAAGGGCAAGATATTGCAGGTGAATTTGATTTATCTGCTTTAATCGAGCGTATTCAGTATGCCATTAGTAAATATCAGGCTAAGCGGGTAGGGATTGACTCTGTTACTGCAATATTTCAGCAGTATGATGCGGCAACGGTGGTCCGACGCGAGATTTTTCGGTTAACGGCTCGTCTCAAGCAAATTGGGGTGACAACCGTGATGACGACAGAGCGGGTGGATGAATATGGTCCCGTGGCCCGGTACGGTGTCGAAGAATTTGTCTCTGACAATGTTGTCATTGTTCGAAATGTCCTGGAGGGTGAACGACGGCGGCGCACCCTAGAAATTCTGAAATTGCGGGGCACCAGCCATATGAAGGGCGAGTATCCCTTCACGATTACGGATGACGGTATTAATATTTTTCCCCTCGGGGCCATGCGCCTCACCCAGCGTTCATCCAATGCTCGGGTTTCTTCTGGGGTTAAAACCTTGGATGAAATGTGCGGAGGGGGATTCTTCAAGGATTCCATTATCTTGGTGACGGGTGCCACGGGAACGGGCAAAACGTTACTGGTCAGCAAGTTTTTAGAAGATGCTTGTCGGAATGGCGATCGCGCTATCTTATTTGCCTATGAAGAATCTCGGGCTCAGCTGTCCCGTAATGCTTATTCCTGGGGGATTGATTTTGAGGAGATGGAAAAGAGGGGGTTGTTAAAAATCCTCTGCACCTATCCTGAATCAGCGGGTTTAGAAGACCATCTTCAGCGCATTAAATCCGAGATTGCCGAATTTAAGCCATCGCGAATTTCCATTGACTCCCTCTCTGCCTTGGCCCGAGGCGTCAGCAATAATGCCTTTCGTCAGTTTGTGATTGGGGTGACAGGATTCGCCAAGCAGGAAGAAATCACCGGGTTCTTTACCAATACAACCGATCACTTCTTAGGCTCCCATTCCATTACGGAATCCCATATTTCCACGATTACGGATACGATTTTGATGCTCCAATATGTGGAAATTCGGGGAGAGATGTCTCGGGCGCTCAATGTCTTTAAGATGCGGGGCTCTTGGCATGATAAAGGCATTCGCGAATACTCCATCAGTCAGCATGGTCCCGAGATTAAGGATTCATTCCACAACTTCGAGGGCATTATCAGCGGGACACCCACCCGAGTGTCGCTGGATGAAAAACGCGATTTAAGCCGCATTATGCAGGACGTTCAGAGCCTGGGTGGCGACGATATTCTCTAAGTACCTTCAGCAGGGAAACCCGGCAATCCTAGCTCAGCCATCCCTTGCTGTAACTGCTCGGCAGCGACCATATTGTTGTGCTGTTGATGCAGGGCAATGGCTTGAGTAAAGGCTTGTTGGCTGGCTTGGAGCTGTCCCTGCTTGAAGAGCGCTACCCCTAGATTTTGATAGGCTTCTGCATAGTCAGGCTGTTTTTGAATAGCTTGTTGGTAAGCTGCGATCGCACCTGCTAAATTCCCCATGGCTCTTAGGGTTAGCCCTAAGTTGTAATAGCCCACAGCCCATTCCGGTTGCAGGCTGATCACCTGCTGATAGAGACGGCTGGCCTGCTCGTACCGACCACCGTCTTGAAGTAAATTTGCCCAATTATTGTATGCCCCCAGCTTTAAGAGTCCAGGTAAATCCTGCTGAACCGCCTGCTGATAGTGCTGAAGAGCCGGTGCGGCCTGTCGGCATTGGGCATAGGTATGCCCCAGATGATAATGCAGCTCGTAGAGAACAGAGGCTTCAGTCGGATGCAGATTCAGTCCTTGTTGCAGTAGTTCTATCCCCTGCTCTACTTGGCCCATATCGACGTACAGGGCTCCCAGTTTGCTGCAGAGATAGGCATCGTTCGGATCGTTGGTGAGGGCGGCGGCCATAATTTGGCAGGCCCGTTCGTGTTTCTTGCGGGTTGCGATCGCATCCACCTGATAGCCAAAATGCTCAATAGCGACTGTTGGCAGATGCCCTACCTGCCAATGCGGTTCTTTTGCCTGAATGGTCAACACACTATCATCAATCAGTTCATGATAGGGACGCTGAAAGTGGATTTGAGGATGGTTGCGAAATAAGCGAGAAAGTAGTGAATAAGGGGACTGCTGAGCCCCCACTTCATGGCGCAGTAAGGTCACCGTCAGGAGGTTGTCCTGCTGCAGGATGGCTTGAAGTTGAGGAATAACATCCTTTACCAACACTTCATCGGCATCTAGAACTAGCACCCACCCCGATTGCACATATTGCAACCCAAAATTACGGGCTGCAGCAAAGTCATTTTCCCAGTTATAGCAGTAAACTTGGGCACCAAAAGATTGGGCGATAGCGATGGTATCATCTGTGGAGCCAGTATCGACGATGATCATTTCATCGACAAAGCCATCTACACTTTCAAGGCAGCGAGATAGGCTCGCTGCCTCATTTTTGACAATCATGCACAAGCTAAGTGTCATGATTAAGCCGAATCGGTGGTTAGAGCAACTGCGATTAGAAAATGCTGGTGATTTCCAACGCTTCTGAGCCACCCTCTTCGATTGCTTTCAGTACTTGAATCATTTGTGACCACAGGAGAACAGCACTAAAAGTCACCACAAAAAATGCTGTTGTGAAACCCTGAGCCCAGGATACGGCAAAGATAGTTAGGGCTGACCCTAAAAAGACCCAACTACAGACGCAAACCCCTGCTAATGGGATCAGCAACCGGAGTTCTGCAACATCACTCAAAGGCTTTGTCGTTTTTCGCTTCGACCATTCATCTGCCTTTTGCTTTAAGGACACTTCAAAGGCCCTACCACAAGCTACGCCAAATATAGCGGCAATCAGGACGAGAAAGTAAGGGGGGGCAGGGATGTTATAGATTGCTGGCAGGGTATACTCCATCGGTTCCTCAATATTTTGTAATCTAGCTAAATAAATTGTAAGTCGTTAATGGAAACCAATGCATATCCTTTTCCAGATATTCAAGCAGTTTTACGCCAGCCTTCTGATATAAACCACTACATAGACTCAGTCTTCTATTAGAGGTAGTAGAGGTGAGTGAATGGGTGGCCACTCAAGCCGCGATCGCACAAGCAAAACCAAACGATACTATCCTGTTCGCAGGGTAGGTAAGAGCCACGAAGATTACCAAAGTCTAGACATCAAAAAACCCGTTTCGACGATCGTGAAAAAGCCCAAGCTGTGCTACCCAAATGGTCTGGCCGGAGAACTAGACCATTACTAGAAAATCATCTGCGATGAAAAATGGTTACGATGCCAAATTCAAATCGAACTGCCAGAGACCTTCAACTGAGTTCTACTGGCATTCAATTCCACATATATTTCTCTCAATCTTTGATAGGAATGGGTAATATCGTATTTCTTACACTTTTCCTTTGCCTTGCTGCCCATTACATGCGCTAATTCTGAGTTCTTTAGCAAAAAAATAAGTTTTTCTGCAAGCAGTTCATAGTCTTTAAACGGGACAATAAAGCCCGTTTGCTCGTTATCAATGGCAGATCCCATTCCCCCTGCTGTTGTCCCTACGACGGGCTTGCTCATATTCATAGCTTCAACCAATGCGATCGGTAATCCCTCCCAAAGGGAAGGCATCGCTACAACATCAGCAAGTGCTAGTAAAGTTGGAATATCTTCTCGATATCCCGTCAAAATCACCTGTTCTGCAATTCCCTGTTGTTGGGCAAACGATTGGAGCATTTCGAAATCTGGCCCATCACCGACTAATAGAAAATAGGTATTTGGCAATACTTTCAGAATCGATATTGCTGCTTTTAGAAGATAAATTTGACCTTTTTGCGTATCTAATCGACCCACGTTACAAATCACCTTTGCACCCGGCTTAATTCCAAGTTTCGAGCGTTCTTGATCGATAACCTCTGGATTGGGGGCTCGAAACTCGGCTAGGGGGAGGCCATAAAATAATGTTTCTACTTTTTTCGGATTGACTTTGCGTTCCGTCACCATAAAGTCACGTACGGGTTCTGAACAGGCGATTGCCGTTGTCGTCAAGGGCGATAGTAAGGCATCTACGATCGTTTGATAAATAGGTTGTTTAGGAATAACCACATGTTCGTGAACAATGTTGGGAAGACCTCTAATGGCACCCACTAAGCGACCAAACGTCGTTGCCCCATAACCGCTTAAATGCAAAATATCAGGCTTTTCTCGTTTGATTAATGCCAGTAGATCCCCAAAGGTCCTGGGATCAAACTTGCCTCGGTCCAAAAAGAATACGGGAACACCTTGCTGTTCAAATATCTGTGCTGCTTCCTCTGGTGCTCGCAAGCTACAAATACTGAATCGAATTTCCTGAGAATTGAAACAAGGAATCCAGCGTTCAATTGCCTTAGAAACACCATGAATTCCTGAGCCAGAAACGCTCAATTTATCCATGACATGCATTACATGAATAGCCATATGTAAAACAGTTTCTTAGTTAATTGGTTGCTGCGATTTTAAAGCATCTAATATGGAATTTTTGTAAGCTACCCTACAGCACTGAAGTATTTTTATCTAGTCATCAAATATACTTGTCATGAATTCATGATAAAAAATTTAAAGCTCTAAAGAAATCGAAGGGAGTAAAAATAAAGACAGGTCAATAAGAAGTATTGAAACTAGTGAAAGCCAATTTTTCTTATTGATGAACTCACAACTAACATTAAGCGAAATTCTAGTGCACCATCGGGGCATTCCTAACTAGATACAGACTAATCTGAATTGAATTGGCAAGATTACTTTGCTTTACTCAAGACGTTGATCATTCTCAACTGTTAGAGATGATAGATAGCTATCTTAAACGAGGTAGCATAAATCATTCACTCTCCTTTTGTAGTAGATTTAGTTACTGCATCACATAATAATTTCGCTTAAATCCTCAAAAAACTAACTATAGCTTCAAAAAATCCCAATGATTTCAATTACCTGAGCTTTTTAGTATATGGATTACGTTACTCCGAAAAATTAGCAACTCTTGTTTGTTAGCAAAATTCTCCTAGCCAAGGACTTGAAATTTGTATTGTCTCAAAAGAGCCAGACCCAGTGGGTGCTATTACTGAGGTCATACAACTGAATGCTTTAATCTGGGTGCATCCTTAAACTGAGGTTAAATCGCAACGCTGGTGAGTTTTGCTGTTCTGTTGGGATAGCGGTGCGATCGCGCCAGCTAAACCAGGCGATACCATCCTTATTGCGGGCAAAGACCACAAAGATTAACAAAGGCTGGGCACTGGAAAGATCCATTCCGACGATCGCCAAGGAGCCCGAGCAGCATTTGTTCAACGATATGCTAACCCCTAAACTTTGCTCTACAGTCCAGTGCAATCAGAAGTGAGCATGCCACAATAGAGAGGTACCATTCGGATCAAACCTTGAGTAAGAATAGATTAGAGAATCAAATCAGTTTATTTAAGTAAATTTTCAAAACAGCTTGTTCCCAACGGCTATTTAGCTAAGTTATGGCTTCTTCTACACTAACCTTCCCTGGCCAACAAGAGCTAACTCAATCTGTACGTCTAGCTCCACCTAACAGGCTACTGGAAGGGGAATCGATTGCATCAAAAATCAATTCAGATCCAGTCTCTCTCTACATTAGAGGAACTGAACTATACACTCAGAAAAATTATAAAGAAGCTATTACTACGTTTAACAAGGTACTTAAGCTATCACCAAATTTTGCTGAGGCACATTTAAATAGAGGGGCGTCTTTTTTAGCACTAGGTAATTATTCCAAGGCTATTGAAGATTTTGAAGTAGCTCTAGGGCTCAAGCCTGATTTTGTTGAAGCTTATTTAAATAGAGGGGCGTCTTTTCTAGGATTAGGTAATTATTCCAAGGCGTTTGAAGATCTTGAGTCAGCTCTTAAGCTTAAACCTGATTATGCCGATGCTTGGTTTAATAAAGGTGCAGTTTTTGAGCAACAAGGTCAATATGAAAAAGCATTGTTGGCTTTTGACAAGGCTATCAAATACCAACCCGACAATCCTGAATGTTGGTATAGTAGAGGCTATTCGCTACTACATTTAAAGCGTTTTGCTGACTCCATCACTGCGACAGAGCGGTCCATCCAATTGCAAGATCACAATTATGATGCATGGCTCAATTTGGGAACAGCGAAAGTTTGCCTAAATCAGTATAGTGATGCTATAGATGCATTCGATAAAGCTATTGCCATAGAATCAAGCCGTCCAGATGCTTGGTCTGCCAAGGGGCTTCCACTGCTTTATCTGAAACGTTACGATGATGCGATTTCTGCCTATTCTCAAGCGATTGAACTTAAGCCGGAATTGTCTAAGGCTTGGTATAACAGAGCTTGTGCTTACGGACTGCAAGGTGATGCTGAGAAGGCAATACAGGATCTGGGCAAAGCGATCGATCTCTATCCTGACTGGCGAGAAGACGCAAAAACTGAACCAGATTTTGATTTAGTTCGTAATAACCACAAATTTCAACAGCTACTCAACAATGCAGCCTTATCTACTCTGAAGCAGAGTTCCAACACTGATAATACAGTTGCTGATGCTAGCGATGGATTGAACTTTGAACAAGAAGTATGGCAAGCATACCTAGACTCTGAAAATGAGAGAGAAGAGGTATATCGTCGCCTTGCCAACTCCTAAATTTTTAAATCAGGCATTAGTATTAAAAATTCATAGCCGACAAATTGAGAAATTTGGAGGAACTTATGGTATCCGTGATCAAGGTCTATTAGAATCAGCACTCGCCCAACCACAGGCTAGTTTCTTTGGCGAACTTCTACGCCCAACAATTTACGACCAAGCAGCAGCCTACCTCTATCATCTGATCATGAACCATCCATTTGTCGATGGTAATAAACGTACTGCTCTTGCAGCAATGGATACTTTCATTCGCTTTAATAAGTATTCGTTGATTTTGGAGAATACTGAGGTCTATGAGATAGTTCTGCAAGTTGCTAAAAGTGAGATGAGTAAAGAAGCTTTAACCATAAAAATACGAGATAACATTAAGCCTAACAACTAAACTTTAACCCCTTCCAACTCTTCGTCCGTTAGCTCGTACAAGGCTCGGAGTTGATCCAATTTGTCCTGATCTGGACTCCAAAACCCGCGACCGTGGGCTTCTAGCATTCTACCTACAATATTGCGAAAGGCTTCAGGATTGGCTTGACGCAGTTTCTCAGCCATTTCTGGATCTAGAGCATAGGTATCTGCTGCCTGGTCATAGACCCACCCTTCTTGAAAATCTGCCGTTCCTCCCCAGCCGATCAGCGCCGTCATTCGCTGGGAAATTTCGTAGGCTCCGCCAGATCCCTGGTCAGCCATCGCGTCTGCCCATTTAGGATTGAGGAGTTTAGTCCGGTACTCCATCCGCAACAATGAATCTAAGTCACGTGGGGTCGTGTCTTTAGAAAAACTTTCGACAAAATTGGCTTTCACCTTTTCACCGCGTTGTTGCTCTGCGGCAAGCTTGAGGCCGCCCGTGTTGGCATAATATTCCTGAATATCGGTGAGCCCATATTCTACCGAGTCAATTTCTTGGACAATCTGCTCTGTGCTCTTGAGTAGGGTTTGGAGAACTTCAGGACGGGCTTGACCTTTGTCATTGCGACCATAGCTAAAGGCATTGCGATCGCCCCAAGTTTGCCCCAGCTCATCCGAGGATTCCCAGTTGGAATCCGTGACCCGGTCATTGACCAGAGAACCAAAATCTCCGGCAGGGTTAGAGAAGAGACGAGCAGAGACATTCTCGACTCCCTGCTCTTTTAAGGCGAGGGCATGTTTACGAATAAAGTTCTGTTCTGCGGGTTCATCGGCTTCTGTCGCTCGTAAGAATAGGTCATCCAACAGCTCAATAATATTGACAAAGCTATCTCGGAAAATACCGGACAGATTGGCCAAGACATCCACGCGGGGGTGGTCTAGCTCCTCTAAGGGAGTAAGACCATAGCGAACAATCCGACCTGTGCCTTCTTTAATCGGTTCTGCGCCGACGAGTTCAAGAAGAATGCCTAGGGATTCGCCCCGCGTCTTAATCGCATCTAGGCCCCACAGCATGACGGCGACGGTTTCTGGGTAGGTGCCTTTTTCTTCTAGATTCTGGGCCAAAATCTTACGGGCAATCTCGCGCCCCCGCTCATAGGCCGCTGGTGACGGCATCCGATAGGGATCGAGGGCATGGATATTGCGGCCTGTTGGCAAGACGCCGGGACCGTCCCGCAGTAAGTCACCTCCGGGCGCAGGAGGGATGTATTCTCCATTTAAGCCGCGCAGAAGATTGGTGAGTTCATCCTCGGTTTGGGCAAGTAGACTACGGATTTGCAGGGCTTCTTCTAGTTTGGGGGTGCTGCCATTGAGTTCAAACCGTTGGCGGATCTGATCGGCTGCTTTGCCTGTAGCGATGGCTGCGATCGCATCCTCAGGTAACTCCTCGCCAAAATAAGCCTGGAGGTAACTCTCCAGTTTCTCAGCATTGGGGGATTCACCCAGAACATGCAGGCCCGAAGAGAATAAGCGAGTTTCTAGAACCTGTAGATATTCATACAGCTCCACCAGATAATGGTTAAATGCATCGGCACTAAACATGCGGGCATTTTCAGGAGTGAATTCAATGCCTAGCTGTTTGGCTTCCTGGAACGGGCAGTCTGCATCAATCCCGGCATCAATAATTTTTTTACAGATGGCCTCCCGCAGCATGGCATTTTTTTCTGGATCTTCGCGGTATTCCTGAATCAGATCCCGCAAGGCAGCCAGCTCTTTGTATAGCTCGGCTCGACCATAGGGAGGCACGTTGTGGGAAATTAAAACTCCATACCCTCGACGCTTGGCCAAAATTGATTCAGAGGGGTTATTGGCGGCGTAAATATAGAGGTTGGGAATATTCCCCAACAGCACATCTGGCCAGGAATAGCCCGTATTCCCCAACGGACTACCAGGCAGCCATTCGACGGTGCCATGCATGCCAAAATGGATCACCCCATCGGCTTGAAAACCATTTTGCAGCCATTTGTAGAAGGCTGCATATTGAGGGTGAGGCGTCAGATCTCGCTCAAACATAAGGCGCATTGGGTCACCAGATAAGCCCAAAGGAGGCTGGACGCCGATCCAGACATTCCCCATTTGAATGCCGCCAACGCTGAATTCCTCGCCATTGGTTTTAATCCCCGTGCCCGTCAGCGAGTCCCACTGCTTTTCGATCCGATGAGTAAGCAAATAGCCCAACCATCGTTCTAGCTGACGGACATTGACTGTGGTTGCCCCAGCATGACCATTCATCTGGGCCGCATCTACTAACCCGTTATCGGCTTCCCGCACCCAATCAACAATTTCTTCGCCATCCTCTGGTAGATCCCCCACGTTATAGCCCTGGGCTTTGAGGGATCTGAGCAGACTCAAGAGAGATTTAGGCACATTCAGCAGAGCTGCAGTTCCAGTCGCCCCGTATCCTGGTGGAAATCCATAGAGGAGAATGGCCAACTTCCGTTCAGCCATCGGTTTCTGACGAAGGGCAATCCACTGCTTTAGCCGCCCCGTGAGACGATCTACCCGCTCCGGCACAATATAAATGTCATTGCCGACCAGCCCTCCGAGGGGAATGGTATCAATGGCCCCATCCAGTTCCGGCAAGGCATAGAGAACTACGCTTTGCAGCCCGCCAATCCCCTGACGAGTCCAGGAATAAATATCCTGAATTAGCAAGGGGGCCGCCACTAGATAGGGCACATTTTTGGCACTGAGAATTTGTTTAGCTACGGCGACTTGTCGTCCCGCTTCCATCGATCCAGCGGGGCCACCGACGAGGGGGAAACCAATTGTAGAGACGATGGCATCCACCTCAGCCGCCTTTTCCGACAAAGACAGGATTTCCTTGGTGCCCTGCTGGCGTTGAGCCTGTTCATGGTGGGTGGTCATCAAATCCCGAACCGCCACATGGCCTTCTACCCCGTTAATGAAAATGGGTAAGGGAATTAACCCTGCTTCCTCAAACTTACGAATCATCTGAGGGATATAGGGTTGTTTGGTGATGACATGCTTGCGATACAACAAAATCCCGACCACAGGGGGGTGCTCAAAATGGATGTGGCGAGTGGTGGTGGTGGCACCTGCTTTCCAGAGAAAGGGCAACCGATTAATCCGATACCAGTCTAGATAGTCCTGAGGCGATTCAAAAAAGCTTTCATAGTCGGGATGGAGCAGACCAATATTGGGGGTTTCGATGGGAGGTGGAATTTCAGCGTTAAGGGGTAAGTCCAGATATTTCTCTGCCAAGGTCCAGCACATGGCGGCCACATTTTCAGGACCACCCGCATTCCAGTAGCCGTAGATAATCAGCCAGTTGCGTAAATCCTGAACTTTCTGAACAGGCACAAATTTGAGGAGCTTTGGACCTGTTTTAAGGAAGCTGATATAACCAGCTAGCTTATCTTCTTCCTTACCACTGCTAAATTTATCAAGGATAAATTTGACGGGCTTGGGCATGCCTTTGGGTTTTTCGCCAATGACAAACTTGCCCAGTTGGGTGAGACTCATCAGTTCCAGAGCAGACTCAAATACCAAGCGAATGGGAATATCTTGAACTCGCTCTCGCAGCCACAGGACTTGGTCATAATCAAAGACTAAGCTGCCAAAGAAAACATCGGCTCCCTGCAATGCCGCCGTTACTGCCTCGGGGTCGGCATTAATGTCGCGATCGCTAAAGATACGGACCTCTAAACCAGGGCAGCGGGCTTGGGCCAGTTCAGCGGCTCTAACATACAAATCAATATTAAAGGACTCGAATCCTGCAATTAGAACAATCCGTGCCATCTTCGCAGCCTAAAATCGGTTGACGTCTCTTTCTAAATCTTAATGATCTTTCATGAGTTTTAGCAGTGAAGTTTTGGGCTGCTCAATAGAACAGCACCTCTATCTCCTTGTTGATTGGGAGTAAAACGATTAATTCTGTGCAAGGTGGGGACAACTTCAACCCTAGGAGAATAGACCAGTTGGACCGAGCAGCCAAGCAATGCCAACTCCCAGGATTGATCCGACGATCACTTGTACCGGAGTATGGCCGAGAAGTTCTTTGAGGCGGTCTTCATTAAACTCGGGATGCTCCTGAAACATCTCATCCACAATCTGATTGAGGACCTTAGCTTGCTTGCCTGCGGCTTGGCGGACGCCTGCTGCATCGTACATGACAATGATGGCAAAGATGGTTGCGATCGCAAATTCAGTACTACCCCAGCCTTGGACTTGACCCACACAGGTGGCCAGAGTTGTCACTAAGGCTGAATGGGAACTTGGCATCCCTCCCGTTTCCACCAGAACACGGAAATTGATTTTGCCATTCTGAATGAAGTCAATAATAATCTTGAAACTTTGAGCAATTAAACTCGCCGCAAAGGAAACCAGCAAGACCTGGTTGTTAATAATATCGCCAAAATCCTGCATGTTGATATTCGAAACTGAGATCAGGAGTTCGTTGGTTAAAACAAAATCTAGGATTGACGAGTGGTAATGAAATCAGCCAGGGCTCTCAAAGGTGCCGACTGCTCACCATAGATTGCTAACTCTGCTTTCGCTTCCTCGATCAAGTGTTGGGCTTGCCGCTTCGACTCTGGAATTCCCCAAAGGCTGGGATAAGTGGCTTTTTGAGCATCCACATCTTTCCCTGCTGTTTTACCTAGTTTTTCACTAGTGGCCGTTACATCCAACACATCATCAATAATTTGGAAGGCCAGACCAATATTACGCGCATACTTAGAGCATCGATCCAGAAGCTCCTGATCAGCTCCTGCCAGCTCTGCTCCAGATAAGACCGACGCTTCCAGCAATGCACCCGTTTTATGAGCATGGATAAAATTCAAGGTCGAGAGGGTTACATCTGCTGCTCCCTCTGATTCCAGATCCACGACTTGACCGCCCACTAAACCCGTGGCAGCCACCGCATGACCCAGACGGGCAACGACTTTCAAGACTCGCTCTGGTGGGACTTGCTGAGTCTGAATCGCCACATGTTCATAGGCATAGGCGAGTAACCCATCTCCTGCCAGAATAGCGATGTCTTCGCCATATTGCTTATGGTTGGTGGGCTTGCCGCGTCGGAAGTCATCATTATCCATGGCGGGTAGATCGTCATGAATCAGCGACATGGTATGGATCATTTCTAAAGCACAGGCCGTAGGCATCGCCATTTCGATGGTGCCTCCGGCGAGTTCACAGGCTGCCAAGCACAAAATCGGTCGGAGGCGTTTCCCTCCCGCCATCAAGGAGTACCGCATGGCCTCATAAATTTTTTCGGGGTAGACCACAGGAATCGAGGCATCCAAAGCGGCCTCCACAAGTGCTCGCCGCTGAGAGAGATAGTCTACGAGGTTAAAGTTGGAGGGGATTGAAGCAGACAAATCTTGAGTAGAAGAGGTTTTCTGAGGGTTGTCAGCGGATATCATCCTAGTGATCCTTCATGATCTTTGACGATGGCATGGTCACCCTAAGTCGGGCAAAAAAAGCCCTCTAGTTGTCGAAAGCAGTGATTCAGTGCAATCTCAACCATGAGGCCAGTTCAACTATTGTATGATCCTTTGTGCCGTTGCCTATAACTCCACACGGTATTCTCTAAGAGCATAGAT
Source organism: Acaryochloris sp. IP29b_bin.176 (assembly GCA_028285315.1). Classification (GTDB taxonomy): domain Bacteria; phylum Cyanobacteriota; class Cyanobacteriia; order Thermosynechococcales; family Thermosynechococcaceae; genus Acaryochloris. The sequence goes on along the minus strand of JANQPU010000081.1, from coordinate 8,436 downwards.
ACGGTCATCGGACCCACGCCTCCGGGTACAGGCGTAATCCCTGAACTGTGAGGCTGAACGGAGGCAAAATCCACATCCCCCACCAATCGCGCTTTCCCCTCGACTTCTTGTCGGTTAATCCCCACATCAATTACCACAGCGCCCGGCTTGACCATCTCCGTCGTAATCAGTCCTGGCTTCCCGACTGCGGCAACTAACACGTCAGCCGTGCGCGTAACGGTTGCCAAGTCAGGGGTGCGAGAATGGGCCATCGTCACCGTGGCATTCGCTGCTAACAGCATCAGAGACACGGGTTTACCCACCAAAATACTGCGACCAATCACAACAGCATGCTTACCGGACAACTCAACCTCATAGGCAGCCAACAATTGCATCACCCCTGCAGGAGTACAGCTTCGCAAACCAGGCTCTCCCCGGACCAGGCGTCCCAAATTGAGCGGATGCAGACCATCGACATCTTTATCAGGATCAATTTCGTAGAGTAAAGCCGTGGCATCTAGATGGGGGGGCAAGGGTAGCTGCACTAGAATGCCATCCACTTGAGGATTGGCGTTTAAGTCATGGATGGTTTGCTTCACTTCATCAAAGGTCACCTCTGTAGGGAAATGGTGACCAAAGGATGCAATCCCGACCCGTTTACAGGCCCGCTCTTTATTGCGGACATAGGCTGCACTGGCCGGGTTATCGCCCACCATCAACACTGCCAAGCCTGGTGGACGACCTATTTCTGCTTGCAGTGTTTGGATTTGGGCGGTCAGCTCTTCCTGAATTTGCAGAGCCAGTCTTTTGCCATCAAGCAGCTTGGAAGACTCAGCAGGCATCGGTAACGTCCTTCTGACTGGGGTAAAAGTGCTTCTCGATTGTATCGGCTTACCTTAGAATTTGGGATAGTCTTAACCTAAGGGTCAATGTTTTGCTTCGGTTGATCCTTTGCCCTCGGAAAGTCGTCCTCAACTATGTCTGAATCTCCTGAATCTATTGATGTTGGTGATCGCATTCGAATCGTCGCGCTCCCACCCTATGTCAAAACGGCAGAACCGATGTCCATGCTGCGACCCCCGGATGTGATTCGCGTCGGCGAAGAAGGCACGGTCTTGAGCCGAGAACCCGGTGATTACTGGAGTGTGCGTATGGAGAATGGCGCTTATTTGCTCAGCAGTCAATATTTAGAAAAAGTAGACTCCGCCGATTAGGAGGGAGTCAGCCAAGGCTGCACAGCCGCTTCCGAACCGACCAGGGAAATATGGGATTGTTGCAGGTGTTGACAAGCCGCTTGATAGACTCTTTCAGCATCCAGACTGGCAATTTGATTGGGGAAGGTCTGATCGTAGTGGATGCCTAATCCCAAGGCTTCGTACCAGCCCATCAGGTGGGCCAATTGAGCATTGCTTTGTTTGCCCAAAACATATTGACCCAGGAGCTTACTCTTGGCAGTTTCCAGCTCCTCGCTAGAGAGTGGCTGCTGGCGAAGACGATTGATTTCAGCTTGGAGTTTGGAGAGTGCGATCGCAGTATTATCCGTAGCAGTTCCCAGGTAAACGACAAACTGTGATGGTCCCAGACGCGTGGGATAAAAACCCGAGACTTCATAGGCTAGACCCTGTTTTTCTCGTAGTTCAACAAACAAACGGCTAGAAAGGCCACTACACAAGTAGATGTACAGCAGTTTCAGCGCGGCATAGTCCGGCTCCTGCACGGAAGGGGCCAGATGGCCCAGCATGACAATACTTTGCTGAGTGGGCTGAGTCATAACTGAAATATTAGATCCAGCGGTAGTCGAGAGGAGCCCTTTCGCTGCTTGCTCTAAACCTTCAGGTGGCGGCAATTGTTGTTCAGGAGTTTGCCAATCCCCCAACACTTTTTGGCAAAACTGCACCGCCGCCGCCGCCTTCAGATTGCCCGAGAGGCTAATCACCACATTGTCCGGTCGAAAATACGTCTGATGGTACTGGTGGAGATCAGCCGACTGGATTTGCGCTATGGGGCCTGGATCGCCGGGACCTATTTGGGTATAGGGATGCCCTTGAGGATAAAGGGACTGCCGCAGACCTTTCAAGGCCATTGTGAAGGGCTGCTCTTGTTGAGAACGAATAGATTGCAGCGCCAGCTTCTTTTCCAACTCCACCTCAGGCTCTGGGAAAGAGGGATATCGGAGCAACTCTGCTGCCAGGGTGAGGATGTCTAAGAAGTCATTGGCAACGGTTTTCAAACTCAGTAAAAAATAGTCAGGTGCCCGCTCTATCCCTAAGCTAGCTCCCACTGATTCCACCTGCTCAGCAATTTCAGCCGAAGAGAAACGAACCGTTCCTTTCGTCAGCGTTGCGGCCATCAAATAGGCTAACCCTGCTTGTTCCGTTACCTCTCGAATACTGCCAGCACCCACAAAAATTCGAGCTGCGACGATATTAGCAATCTGGTTTTCAGTAATCAGCACCACTAGCCCATTTGCTAACTCAAATTTCTGGCAGAGCAAACCTGAGGTAACGGGCACAGAGGTGGTAGGCGAGGGACTAGACGACATTCATCAAATGGTGGGGAGCAGATCAAGTAGCAGGCGGGGTCAATGTGGTGACAGCATAGGAGTTGGGAGAAAGGTATCTTTGGGCAAGCTGCTGTATGTTTTTGGGCTCAAGGGATTGAATCAACTTGGGATAGGTAAAGGCTTGTTCCAATTCGCCCAATATACTGTAATACCCATACAGTCCAGCCAACTGGTTAATCATTTCTGTGCCAAAGATAAAATCATTCACCACGAGTTGTTGGCATCGTCGTAATTCTTCCTCTGGAATGCAGGTTTCCCTCAACTGGTATAAATGCTGACAAATCACTGTTTCTACAACCTCTAGATAATCAGGGTCGAGCCAGACTGAGAGCGTGAAGCATCCTCCTTCCCGTTGGAGGAAAAACTCACTGTGAATGTCATGAATCCAACCCCGCTGCTCCAATAAATCTGCTACTAAACGGGAGGTTCGTCCCCCTGTTAACAAAACCGATAGCAGATCGAATCCATACCCCTGCTCTTTCACACTCACTCCTGGTCCTAACCAAGCCATGGTCATCCGAGCTTGGCTGATTCCTGTGGTTTCCATGGCATGATGGCTTCTTTGGTACAGAGGCACAGGGGGAAGTTTCGTCGTCAACCGTTCCTTTGTGCAAGAAACGTAGGGCCAATGACAGTGCTTATACACGAGGTCCATTGCTTGTTCCTGAGTCAGATCGCCGACCAGGACAATCGTCATATTTTCTGGCCGATAAAGCTGATGGTGAAAGGCTCGTGTATGGGCAGCAGAGAGGAGGGGGGGAAACTCAGGCAAACCCAATACAGGACGACCGTAGGGATGATTAGGGAATAAAAGTTGGCGAGCGGATTGATAGACGACCCAGTCGGGATTATCGTAGGCCTGATCAATTTCTGCGCGAATGATCTCCTTTTCCTGCATAAATTCTGATTCAGGAATTGCCGCATGCATCAAGAGTTCCACAAACTGGACGAAGCTCTGCTCTAACCTATCGGCTAGGGTCACGATGTAGAAATGAGCGTAATCATAGCCTGTGGCGGCGTTAACGACACCACCCTGTCGCTCCAGTAATCTGTCAAATTCTTGATGGGAAACCGTTTCAGTGCCTTTGAAAATCATGTGCTCTAAGACGTGAGCTAAACCTGGTATTGTCTCAGGTTCTGTGGTTGCCCCTGCATTGACCCAAATGTCAACGGTAACCACTGGAGCTAATGGAATGTATTGATGCAGGAGTGTTAATCCGTTCTCTAAACAGGTGCAATTGACTGGATAGGCTTGAGCTGACCCTATTGCTTGGGCAGGGTGCCTGATCTCAGCAGGGTTGTGATTAAACCACATCAACGATGATTAGTCCCTTTGGAAACAAGAAAATGATTGTGTATTGTTTTGAAGATTAACGAATCAAGGGTATAAGAATTGCTCCGGACTGAGGCTGATCAATCCTGACATCAACTTACCTGTTTTAGTGCAGTTTTGTGAGAAGTTACTATAAACCATCAGTCTACAAGATGGCTGAAAAACCTTAGTTCAAACCCTCTGTATCTTTATACTCTCAGCACGCCATCATTAATGTTGAACACTCAAGCATTAGATATCCAGGTCCCTGCTACTACGGCCAATATTGGTCCGGGGTTTGACTGTTTAGGGGCAGCCCTCTCCCTCTACAATCGCTTTCAATTTACACCACTGGTGTCTTCCGCTTCTTCTGAATCCAGTCAGTTAATCATTCAGGTGACGGGGTATGGAGCTGAGCAACTCCCTACGAATGCACAAAACTTAGTTTATCGGGCCTTTGCTGCAATCTACCAACATCTGGGCCAGACGCCACCTGCGATCAAGATCGATATCTCTTTAGACATTCCCCAGGCAAGAGGGCTAGGCAGCTCAGCCACGGCGATTGTTGCGGGCTTGATAGGAGGCAATGAACTTGCCAACCGTCCTTTAGACTCATCAGAGTTGTTGCAACTTGCTATTGACCTGGAAGGCCATCCTGATAATGTGGTGCCTGCAATGCTTGGAGGCTGCTGTTTGGCAACCCAGGACTTGACAAGCGACAAATGGCAGATCTGTGCGATTGATTGGTCCCCTGAGGTGGTCCCTATTGTCGCTATCCCGGACTTTGAGCTAAAAACCGATCTAGCTCGCAATGCATTGCCTGCTACCTGTGGGTATGACGATGCGATTTTTAATATGTCCCATCTCGGCTTTTTGATTAAAGGGCTAGAACAAGCCAATGCAAACCTGCTCAAAACGGCATTAGACGATAGAATGCATCAACCCTATCGTCTCAAACTGATTCCTGGGTTCGTGGAGGCTTATCAGTCTGCCTTAGAAGCTGGAGCCTACGGTTTGGTGATTAGTGGGGCTGGTCCTACGCTTTTGGCGCTCAGCGGCCCTGAATCGGCAGATGCGATCGCACATGCCATTCGCAATCAGTGGCAAACGTCTAATCTCTCGGTCGAAACTCGGGTCCTAAGTTTGGATAGAAAAGGAGCCACTGTCCAATGTACCTAAGTAGCTTCACCAAATGCTCAGAACCTATCTGTCGTTAGGGCTTGATAGCCAGGTATAAAGCCTAGTTCTTAATCCCATTAGCAACTACACCTAAGATGGGAATCTGAGCAATTTCCAACATGCGTAGGCTTTCCTTCAAGAGGCTTCTGGGAACACTCCCCAACTGGGCAACAACCATTAATCCATCTGTTTGAGGCGCAATAATGGTTGGATCTGCGAGGTTTAAGGGAGGGCAATCGTAGATGACTAAATCAAACTGCTCGTCAAAAACACCCATCAGCTTTTGCATCTTTTGAGAAGCCAATATGCGAGTGGGATCCGATGGCAACATCCCTGCGGTAAGGATAAAGAGGTTCTCCGTGCCAGGAAGAGGATGAATTGTGGACTGAAGATTACCTTCAGTTGCCATGAGATCACTTAATCCAGGGCTGTTGGGCAAATTCAGAACACGACTGAGACTGGGAGCCCGTAAATCGGCATCCACTAACAAGACTCTTCTTCCCATTGCTGCTGCTGCCTGAGCAAGGTGCATAGAAGTCGTGGTTTTTCCCTCTTGGGGTGAACAGGATGAAATGACAAGAGAAGAAATCGGCAAGTCGGGATTCAACAAGTGAAGCTGAGAGTAAAGAGATCGAAAAGCTTCTAAGAATGGAGAGTAGGAGTATTCCGAAGTCTTTTTGTTGTTTGCAAAGTTACTCAAGCTAGCAAAAGAGAACTGCTCGTTATTCAGCAGTGAAGGTTGCTCCTTTTGCTCCAGAAGAGCTAGTCCGACTTCGCTTCTCAAGAGATCACTTTCCGAAGACAAGAAGGGGGTCTCTTCTAGTTGCTTTTGTTGAGGGATAATGCCTAGAATAGGACGCTTCAATTCAGCCCGGAGATCCTGTAAAGAATGGATGGCATCATTTGTTTTATCTAAAAGAATGGCAATACCTATCCCCAATAGGAGCCCCAGCATTGTTCCTAATGCCAAATCACGCGATAGGTTAGCGTTAGTAACAGTTGTTACGGAAGGTTCCCCTAACAACTCCCAGGGCACTTCATTTCGGGCTGCATTAATTAAGAGCTCTTCTCGCTTTTCTAAAAATTTGCGATAGGTATCACTCGCAATCTGAAGTTTCCGCTGTAGGTTTTCGTATTGGCGGGTAATGGCAGGTAACTGACCCATTTTTTGCTGCAGAGATTTTTGGGCTCTCAAAATGCCCTGTCTCTTTGCCTCTAGAACTTGAAGCTGCACCGCTGCATCAACAAATTGCTGACTCATTCCCTTTCGTAGAGAGTTTTGGTAGGGGAGAGCTGCAGTATCAGGAATGGTACTGGATAGATTTTGGCCTAAACTATTTCGGGCAGCTTGATTGATCAGGGGCAATAGTTGATTTCGTTGTTCTCGTAAATCAACTACTTCAGGATGATTACTGGTGAGTTCTGCAGACCGAATGGCTAGTTGCGATTCTATTTCTTGTAACTGAGTCCGCAACTTCTGATAGCTCGGAGATTCTGTTAAGACCGTTGCAGCTTCTGCGCCAGCAGGTGAAAGCTGCAGTTGCTGTTGGAGAGTCGTGTATAACTGACGAGTCTCCATTAACTGAATTTGATTTTCTGCCAACTGACCTTGAATGGCTCCGGCTTGGGAGGAAACTTGACCTCCGAAAGTAGCAGGATCCAGCAGTTGATATTGTTCTCGAAACCGTTGCAAGAGTTGTTCAAACTGGCGAACTTGCCCCTCAGCCTTGGGCAATTCCCGATCAACGAACTGAATAGCTCGTCTTAAATTGGTTTGTCGCTCATTAACGCTGTAGTTTTTATATTGCTGAGCAACTTCTTTCGAAATGTTTTTTGCAGACTCAGGATCGCTAGCGTCGAGGGTAATCGACAAAATCTTTGTTGGAGCTTTTTGCTCAGTCACACGCTCGATGGTTAATTTTTTCGCTAACCTCTTATAGGTTAGATCGGGATACTGAGAGTTCAGTTTGTCTGCAATAGGTTGGAGAATCTGAGGGCTAAGGAGAATCTGAATCTGGGTTGGGTAATCGAGAACGGTTTGTGAAGCCTGAGTATCTCCTAAGTCTTGGTTCTGAACAGGGGTACTTGTGCCACTAATAGCGGACACAACTTCACTTTCCGCAGTGACAGGCTCAATCAGGATGCGGAATTGACCTTGATAAGAGGATGGTCGGGTACGACTCCAATACAGTGTTGAAACTGCGACAGTGGCAGTGACTAAAACAACAACAGGGAACCGTCGACGAATAGCTCCAAACAGTTGTCCAAGATTCAACCCTCCCTCATCTTCTGCACCTGCTTGAAAGGATTGGGGAAGAAGCGTTAAAGCTGGAGAGGGCGTTTCCTTGATAGTCTCCAGTCGCTGTAATCTCGCCATTTTTGAGTTAGGGCTAGGTTTCATCGCCTTTTTGGGGTAAATAAATAACTAAAACTAAATGCTGACCCTTATTGCAGTTTGAGTCGTCGCTAAGGATGCCAATATCAAGGAGTAAGGGATTAGTGAAATTTATACGCCTCTAGAATAACTTGTTTGTGAAGGATTGTAATTGACTCAGATCACATAGCCTAAAATTCCCTACTTGCTGAGTAGCTTGATGATAGGGTGCGCGAGTCATTTGATGGGAATGAGAGATTGAGAACAAGTTAAAAATTAAGCGAATGAAGGACCTAATAAGACTGAGTTTGGCTTGAATTGACTGGATTGTCAGGAGTTTAATTTTCCTATAGTTTGAATAAAATTTGAATATCGCAATGTAATGGGAGTAACGATGATTATTGCCTTTAGAGTTAAGAGTATAGCTCCTTACATCTTGATGATACTGGCCTTACTTTCAATACGGATATTATTTGATGAACTGGTGGCTCTAAGCCTCAATAGCCGTTAGTTGAATTTCCTTGGCATTATCAAAAGCGCAACTTTACTCATTACCCAATAGTATTATCTGCTACAAACTAATAATTATGTGTATGTCCCTATTTTAGGATCTCAGATTACACAAAACGGTAAGATAAAGTCTGATTTAGTAAGAACCAAGTAAGGATTTTGAGTCGATCGTTATTTTTATATTGGCCATAATAATGAATTGACAATTGTTTTTCTGGATTTAGTTCAACAATATCACTCTAAAATAAAGCGGTATTATCTTGTAGATATTTCTCTGTCAATTATTAATAAGTACTTGAAGATCTATAAGGTTTATCCATGGTTATTTGATGGTCCACCAAATGTAAGGATATAGGTGGTTTAATCTAGCAGAATCTGCAATGTCAACACTTCCTTGCCCTAGCTTTGGCTCCCTGACAGTTGTCATACCAAACTGTGCCTGCAAGCGTAATTTTCAAATCTGTGAAATCCTCTCCTAGCCTACTTTAGTCACTAATCAAAATTACACTCTTGGAGACT
>JANQPU010000079.1 GCA_028285315.1 Acaryochloris sp. IP29b_bin.176 | reverse complement strand
GCCTTCAAGGCCCAGGGCGGGTGGCGAAATGGTAGACGCACCACACTCAAAATGTGGCGACTTCGGTCATGAGAGTTCGAGTCTCTCCCTGCCCATTCCAAATTGCTTGCCTTCTTGTTAGCGGCTCGGCACGACTTCGTTGTTGCGGCATTAGTATAGAGCGACGCTTTCAGATATTTTTCCTATTGGTTTGCATGTCTATCCAATCTGTGCTTGCCCCCCAAACGTGGCCCTTTCAATCTAGCGATGTGCCTCAATCCGCCTGTTTAGTGGGGGGGTGTGTTCGGGATGCCTTACTGAATCGGCGTACGGTCTATTTAGATCTGGACTTTGTGTTGCCTGAGGCTGCGGTGGAAACAGCCCGCAAGATCGCCAAAAATTGCGATGCGGGGTTTGTTCTTTTAGATGCAGAACGGGATATTGCCCGAGTAGTCTTTCCAGAAACAACAGCGGATTTTGCGCTGCAAGTGGGTCATTCATTGGAAGAGGACTTACAGCGTCGGGATTTCACGATGAATGCGATCGCATATCATCCTTTTTCCGATACGGTGATCGATCCGTTAGGGGGGCAGCAGGATCTGGAGGCGCGCCTGCTCCGTATGATCGCGCCCAAAAACCTGGAAGATGATCCGTTACGCCTGCTTCGGGCTTATCGGCAAGCCGCTCAACTAGGATTTTCCCTAGACCCCCATACCCAAGCGATTATTTGCCAACTCACCCCCAAATTAGAACACGTTGCAGCAGAGCGGATCAAAGTTGAATTGAGCTATCTCTTGAGCGACCCTACGGCCACACCGTGGATCCTCCAGCTTTGGCAGGATGGCCTGCTCAGCACATCGTTTCCGAATGCCTCAAAAACCAGTCTCGCTTTTTTGTCTGCTATCGATCAAGCCGCTGCTCTGCTCCACCAACATGCACCTGACTTGGCAGCAGTCTTGCCCCAGGAACTCAATGAGCGAGCGCAGGGCAAAGAGGCAGCCCAGCGCACCCTCCTCTCAACCACTAAGTGGATAGGATTGGTGTCGACTTGCCCCACTCAAGCGGAAACTACCCTAAAACACATGAAGTTTAGCCGGGGAGAAATCCATGTGATTACTCGGGTTCTGGAAAGCTGGCCCCGCTTACAGCAGCTCATCTACCAGGAAGATTGCACTCGTGCTGATCAGTTTCACCTATTTCAGAACGCAGGATTCACGTTCCCCGCCGTAGTGATGGTGACGCTTGCTGCTGATCTGCTCCAGCGGCAAGCGTCACATCCGCTTGCCCCGGCGGCCCAGCCTACCTGCCTGGAAGCGTTAGAGCATTGGATTACAGAATATCTCAGTCCTCAAAGCCCTTTAGCCCACCCTCAACCGCCTCTATCGGGTTCAGTCTTGATGCAGGAACTCAGTCTATCACCTGGCCCAGAGGTGGGTCGCTTGCTCTCAGAACTGACGTTGGCACAAGCTGAGGGCAAAATCACTACACCAGAGGAGGCACTGAGTTTAGCCCACAGACTAGTTAGTTCACCCCTTTCAACTGTCGAGAACGGGTCGCCGCAATCAACATGATCACCATTCCAATCACAACGGAGAGCAGGCTCAACCCCATCACCCCTAATATGGCAAAGCCTTGGCCGTAACCATAGCGACTGACCTGGCCTTCAGGCAGCACCCAATCAGGACTATAAATTGCCAGCCAGCCGATCGCCAAGATTGCTATTCCCCAAAGGATGCCAAACCCCAAGGACCAGGGCAATGCCCGTTGATAGAGACGAGAGGGCTGCTGGGTGACAAGTTGTCGCCCCTTGGTACGCCCCAACCCCCAACCCAGCCCCACGCCACCCAGCCAGGTTAAGCCTAACAGTACTTGGGTGCCATATTTTACGGGTCGATAGGCCCATCCTGCTGGTGCTTGCATAGTTAGTGCGATCGCATCGCTTGGCAACTCAGTAAAGGTCCCTGTTAGCATATCCCCTTTTCGAGTCAGATCAGGGGTTGTGGCGACTTGCCACACCGGGGGGACATGAATAGTAACGTCCAATCCCCCAAATGCTGACCAAGCTTTTGCTGGAGCTAAGATATAGGCAAATTGGTGATAAATTGTGGGTTTACCCAGCAGATGGGTTGCCGTTTGGGCCGCATAACGGACTTTGAGGTCCTGTTTTCCAGACGGCATCGTGACTGCCAAGGCCATAGGTGTCACCTGAATAGAATGGCGAAGGTAATCTAGCGGTTTGTTGTCAATCCTCGGGGTGTACTCTGGGGCTTCCCAACTGGAGGGCAAGGGGGTGTTAGGTGCAGGCGCACTGGTAATAGCCTGATCGTTCAGCCAAACCTGAAAGTCTTCTGTTCCCAGCGTTCCTAGGGCAAAGAGCAGATCTAACTGCTTCTCATCGCCTTCGTTATAAAGATGATAGACCGCTTCCACCTGAGCTAGGTTTTTTTGGGCAATGGGTCGGAGGTCAATGGTCAGGGTTTCGTGGGTTATTTCTATCCCATCAATGCCAATCGGTTCGGCTGTAACCTGCCCCCCATAGGAGGGTGGTCCTAGATTAGCCCAGACGGCTGGCATGAGTAATGCCACTACGATCATCCACCCAAACCAACGCCATACCGCCATCAGTCATAACCTCACTGCACATCCAACGTTCTTAGGCTACTAAAGCTTGCCCTATCGAAGCCTAGATCCAGTCGTAAATCTTCATAAGCCATTGCAGTTTGATGCGATGTAAGGCGATGGGCAACTTCCTTGAAGGTATTTGCCACTATTTTGGATAAGACCTATTACACGGTCAGAACGACGCCAGAAGACTAATGCTGCCTTCACAAGTTTCCCAAACATATTTTCTACTTTTAAAGATGAAGGTAAACTGCGAAACCCGTAATGGGTGAATCGTTTACTCGCACTTGCCTAGTTTCAACAGAAGAGATGGGAGTGAGCGCTATGCTAATCCCCTATGACTTCAATTTGTTGCTCAGTAATGAAGATCCAGGATTTCGCACGGTGTTGAGCTGGATATTAATCGTATTGCCATTACTATTGAGCTTTGCCATTATGCTTAGTCGCATCCAGTCTGGTCCAGACCTCCCAGACCCCCATTAGCAATTGACTCAATCCAGATAGCGTGGTCATGAGGTTGTGAGTCAAACGGAGAGAGGAGCGTGAAATCGATATGTCTACTACCATAAGATCGAATAAAGACGCTTTTGGGGCCTATCTGACCCATATGGGTCGATACTCGCTGTTGACCCATGCGGAAGAAGTGGCGTTAGGCCAACAAATTCAATCTGCTTTACACCCACCTGAAGGGATTTCCCAAGCAGAATTGGAGAAAATGCAGAAACGAGGGCAACGGGCGAAACAAAGAATGATTTGCGCCAATCTACGGTTGGTGGTGACGGTGGCCAAGAAATATCAAAAACGGGGATTAGAGCTATTGGATCTGATCCAAGAAGGGAGTTTGGGGCTGGAGCGAGCAGCAGAGAAATTTGACCCTGCTAAGGGGTATCGATTTAGCACCTATGCCTACTGGTGGATTCGTCAATCCGTTACCCGTGCGATCGCATTGCAGTCTCACACCATCCGCTTACCCATGCATGTGACGGAAAAGTTAAATCGCTTCAAGCGGGTACGACGAGAGTTATCTCAAACCCTAGGGCGGACCCCAACCCACCGTGAAATCGTCTCAGAACTGGGCATCACGTTGGATCAACTCCAGGACACTTTAACAGCCGCCCGAATATCCGATCCCCAGTCCCTCAATCTGCGAGTGGGAGAGGATCAAGAGACTGAATTGGGTGACCTACTGGAAGATCAGCAGACGCGGAGCCCCGGTGAAGTCGTGGACCAGGATTTTTTGCGACAGGCTGTATGGTCGAATCTAGCTCATCTCACGGACCACGAGCGTAAGGTTCTCATCCTGCGGTATGGACTGGAAGATGGGCTAGAACGCTCACTCTATCGGGTGAGTCAACACATGGGCATCAGCCGGGAATGGGTGAGACAGATCGAACGGTCAGCCAAGGCGAAGCTACTGCAATCTGGCAACCTACGTCAATTCATAGCTGCATAGATGAGGTCCTAAAAGGGGCAAGCCTCTGCATCAAGACAGTGCTCTCCTGCCAAGCTGGCCTTATCCTGCTGATATTCCTCTAAATGAATGGAGACTGGATCAACTTTCCAAATCTCTCGACAATAGTCACGAATGGCCCGATCCGAGGAGAATGGCCCAATCCGAGCGACATTGAGGATGGCGGTTCTGGTCCAGGTGTCCTGATCTTGAAACGCCTGTCCCACCGTATCCTGACAATCAATATAGGCTTGATAATCGGCGAGTAAGAAATAGGAATCTGCTTGCAGCAGTTGATCCACTAGGGGTTGAAATAGATCCCGATCGCCGTGGGAAAAATAGCCAGAGCGGATGAGGTCGATGGCTTCTTTCAGGGCTGGATTGCTGTTGTAGTAGGTTTTTGGGTGATATCCTCTAGCCTTGAGATCGACAATATCATCAGTGGTCAGTCCAAATAAGAAAAAGTTGTCTGCCCCCACCGCCTCTCGAATTTCAATATTGGCCCCATCCAGGGTGCCGATGGTTAACGCGCCATTCATAGAAAACTTCATATTACCCGTGCCGGAGGCTTCCTTCCCGGCGGTGGAAATTTGTTCGGACAGATCGGCGGCTGGATAAATTCGCTGACTGTTCGTAACGTTGAAGTCGGGCAGAAAAACTACCTTGATGCGATCGCAAATATCAGGGTCATGATTAATAACTGCGCCCACCGCCGTGATCAGCTTAATCACCAGCTTTGCCATTCGATAACCCGGTGCCGCCTTGCCGCCAAAAATGAAGGTGCGGGGAGGGAGATCCAGATTGGGGTTGCGCTTCATCCGGTTGTACAGGGTAATAATGTGCAACACATTGAGGTGTTGCCGCTTATATTCGTGAATGCGCTTGGCCTGGATATCAAAGAGGGAGTCGGGATTAAGGGTCAACCCTTGGTGAGTTTGAATATAGTCAGCTAGATCCTGTTTCACAGCCCGTTTGACCTGCCGCCATTCTTGGCGAAAATTTGGATCGTCAGCCAAAGATTCTAACTGTTTCAGATCCTCAAGCTGTTTGATCCAAGAATTACCAATCTTCCGGGTAATCAGTTGAGTCAGCCTCGGGTTAATCAAGACCATCCATCGACGGGGCGTCACTCCATTGGTTTTATTGCTGAACTTCTGAGGCCACAGCTCATAGAAGTCTTGCAGGACACCTGTTTTCAGTAGTTCTGTATGTAAAGCCGCCACTCCATTAATGGCGTGACTGCCCACACAGGCTAGATGAGCCATGCGAATTCGTTTGCCACCTCCTTCATCGATCAAGGACAAGCGGGCGAGTTTATTGGGGTTGCCTAGATATTTAAGCCGCACTTGATCGAGAAACCGCTGATTGATTTCGTAGATAATTTCCAAATGCCGAGGCAAGAGACGAGCAAATAGATCCAGGGGCCAAGTCTCCAAGGCTTCCGGGAGAAGGGTGTGATTCGTGTAGGCAAAGGTCTGTTGAGTGATGCTCCAGGCCGTCTGCCAATCAAGTAGATATTCATCCACCAACAACCGCATCAGTTCCGCTACCCCAATGGCGGGATGGGTATCGTTGAGTTGAACTACAAATTTCTCGTGAAAGGTCTCTAGGGAATCTTCCCGCAGGAGATGAATTTGAAGCAGGTTTTGGAGTGAACAGGAGACGAAGAAGTACTGTTGTTCAAGGCGGAGCTGCTTGCCCTGGATGGGTTCATCATTGGGATAGAGAACTTTGGTGAGATTTTCGGAAATGATTTTGGCATCCACGGCCCCATAATAATCCCCCACATTAAAGGCTTGGAAGTCGAAGGACTCCGGGGCTTCCGCCTTCCATAACCGCAGGGTACTTGTGGTATTGACGCGATAACCGGAAATAGGAGTATCGTAGGGAATCCCGTTAACCACCTGATGGGGAATCCAACGCACCCGGTAGTGACCTTGATCATCGGTGTAGGGTTCTGTATGGCCCCCAAATTTGACCTCTACTGCATTTTCTGGGCGAGGGATTTCCCAAGGGTTTCCTAAGCGCAGCCATTTATCGGTAATTTCTACCTGCCAGCCATCCCGGATTTCTTGATCAAAAATGCCGTATTCATAGCGAATGCCATAGCCAATGGCTGGAATCTCTAAGGTGGCGAGGGAATCCATATAGCAGGCGGCGAGACGACCTAACCCCCCATTCCCCAGTCCCGGTTCTTCTTCCTGCGCCAGAATGGATTTGAGATCTAAGCCAGACGCTTCGACCGCTTGCTGAACTTGCTCATGGATCCCTAGATTGATCAGGTTATTTTCTAAGTGCGGGCCGGGCAGGTATTCAGCAGAGAGGTAACAGACCACCTTGACATCCTGCTCTCGGTAGGTCTTGACCGTGTTGATCCAGCGATGCAGTAAGCGATCGCGCACCGTATAGGACACAGCCATGTAATAGTCATACAGGGTGGCAATTTCTGGAAATTTGCCCTGGATGTAATAGAGGTTATCTGCGATCGCCCGTCGTAGCGTCTGTGGATTCAGCCCCGTCCGATCATCTTCGATGTGGAGGGAATTATGAATATCTGTGACTGGCTCAGAATTAGTTTCCGGCGGCATGAAAGGGCTTACTCTCACGGTTTAATGAGAGCTTTCAAGATTTTCTAAACATGGGAAAGTCACCACATCTCAACAACTAATATCTCATGCCAGTAACATTTGTCACAAGTTAGAGCTGCATGCAATTGATCAATTTTTTTAAAAAATCATGGCTCAATCGGTGTTTCAGGGAGTTAGCTAAGCAAGGTGCCTAATAGGCTACTCATCAAGGCTTTCCCCCTTTTTCTAGCATTATGCACAAATTCAAAA